>DAOOPF010000163.1:0-6559 GCA_035388125.1 bacterium
AACGGTGTCTCCCCGTCCATGCGGCCGGTCTCCAGATACGCGTGCGCCGGGCACCAGAGGCAGAGATTCACGATCGGACATTTGCGGCAGCTGGCCAGAAACTGTGGATCCCGGGAACGCATATCCCTCACCCGCGGCACCAGCTCTTCCCAGGCCTCGCGCAGGGAGACCTCGCGCAGATTGACCGTCGTATCCGGCGCCCAGAGCGACTGGCAGAGGCGGAAAGTGCCGTCATAGCCGACGGTGAAGCTGCCGTTGCCCGCGCCGCAGTGAAAGAGGTGGTCGCAGCCCCGGTGGGCCAGATCGGGAATGATCAGCGAGTCGCAGCCCTTCTGCAGTGCGCCGAAGCGGGCGGTATCGGCCCTTTCCAGGGCCACCACCTCCTGTGGGGTCAGCCGCTCCGAGTTAATCTCTTCATTGCGCTCGGCATTGCGATCGTAGCGCAGGTGCAGCTGGGGATCGAAGCGGTAAAAGTCCTTGGTACGGCTGCGGCCGAATTCTGCGATCGTCTCCATGTCATCCAGATTGGAGCGCAGGGCCATGGCCTTGAGGCGCACGCGGATACCCGCGTTGAAGAGGGCGTCCAGGCCGGCGACGAATTGTCTGAAAGAACCGGGCCTGCGCGTGACCCGCTCATAGGTCTCGGCCGAGGCTCCGTAGATAGTCACCTCGATGTCACGCGGAGGGTATTTTTTAAACAGCTCAATATGTTCGGGCCGGATCAGGGTCGCGTTGGTAAAGAGCGAGATCAACAGCCCCTTGCGCTTGAGCATCAGATAGATTTCAGCAAAATCGGGCCGCAGCAGAGGCTCGCCGCCGGTGATCAGGCACCAGAGAGCGCCCAGTTCGATCGCCTGATCGGCGATATGACCGATTTCATCCAGCGATAACTCTTTTGCCCGGGCAGTTTCATCCCCCGCCGGCAGATTGATGTAGCAGTGGCGGCAGTTGAGATTGCAGCGGGCGGTCAGGTCCAGGTCAAAAGAGTAAAGCGTCCGTTTGGCCTCGAGCTTTTTCCAAAGAGCGAAATCCTGTATTTCAATTTTGGAAATCTGCTTCATGCAAAGAACCTTCTGGAAAGCGGGCGCAGCAGCTGGCGCGCCGTGATGGACAGGGGGCGCAGCAGCCCGAGCCGTGAGAGCCAGGCGATGGGTAGGCGCTCCCACCCCAGTCCGATACGGACCGGCCGGCCCCGGTGCTCGATACGGCGGACGCGGCCGATGATTCTATCGCGTGGCACCCAGCCATCAGGGCTACCGGCATTATCCCCCCTGAGCAGGAAGCTATCATGCCGGACAGCAATCACGCGATGAACCGCCAGCCTGCCGTTCTCCGGCTGGCGAAAGGCCAGGATATCCCCGGCATAGATGCCGCCCTGAACCGCTGACAGGGTGATGATATCCTCGCAGCGGATGAAAGGAGACATGCTGGTTCCCGCGGCTTGAAAACGGAAGGGCTTGCCCTTCTCCAGCACTGCAGCCATCAGTTCGGCGAACTCTTTGTTGGGCAGGGCTTTCCCCGGCTCACCTATGGTCATTGGACTACGACGATCCTGCGCCGCACCAGCTCGTCGAGAAGCCCCAGCACATCGCGCTCTATATCCGCGGCGGGAGCATCAAATTCGTTCATCAGATCGGCGGCGATCTGCCCCAGCGTGGTCTTGCCGTCAAGCCGGCTCCAGATCGCCTTGCCGGTTTCGTTCAGGGTATAGAGTTCATCCTCCATGTCGCCGATGCCGGAGGCGAGGGGAATGATGATCAGCTCGCCCTCGATCTCGCGCGCGACGATATCTTCGGAAGGAATGCAAATGGTATTTCCGTCAATGGCTGATGTCATGATACTCCTCATGCTGGTGCAAGTTGCGTTGACTGAGCTGCATCAAGGAGGCGGTTAATGCGATGCCGCCAATTCTTTACTTCCCACCCCTTTTCGCCCTCCTGCAGGAGGCCGGCAAAGCGGGCCTCAGCATGGGCGATCTCGCAAAGATATTCCACCGGCGTATCCAGAGTCCCATGCTCAGCCCAGGAACGCCCGGGGCACTGTTCACAGAGTCCATGGAGGAAACAGCGTGCGCAGCGGTGCAGGTATTCCGGATTAACCGCCTTCAGCTTCCGCCACTCGGGAAACACTTGTGTGAGTACAAATTTCAAAGGCGAAACACCAGCCTCTTCCGCGCCGGTCGTATTATGCAGATCATATACATAGCCGGGATGGCGCAGTGCCATGCACATCTGAGCTTTGCCATAGGCATCGACGCAGATGCCCTTGCCGGCCCCGCAGCGGAAGAGCTGATCCCCGGGTGGACCGATAAACCGGCCGCAAAACTGCGGCAGCGTTTTTGCATAGTCCGGATTCCGCGCCAATACCGCCACGGTTTCTTCAGGTGTCATCCGCAGTGCCGCAATCTGTCGATTCATGGCCGGATTGTCCCGACGGCCGCGCAGTTCAAAATTCATCGTGTACGCCGGAGGCTGCGTCATTCCCGGGATTGCAGCGGCCCAGCTTTCAAACTCAGCCATCTCAGCCCGGTTGGGCGGCAGCAGGCTCTGCTTGACTTTGAACCGGATTCGGTGTTCCCGCAGCAGTTCGATCCCCCGCCAAAACTCCCGGAATGCCCCGCGGCGGGCGGCCACCGCATCGTAGGAGACAGCGTGCATGCCGTAGACTGAAACTTCGACCGGCGCACCGGGCGGAATGCGCGCAATTAGCTGCGCCAGTTCCCGGGTGATTCTCCGGCCATTGGTGAAGAGGATCACCTTCAAGCCGAGCCTTCGCGCGTAGAGATAGAGCTCGGTAAAGTCATCGCGCAGCAGGGGCTCACCACCGGTGAAGCGCACAGAAAACGCCCCCAGCTCCGCAGCCTGCCTCAAGAGATCAAAGATAAATGCAGAATCCATCTCTTTCGCCGCAACGGATGGATCCTGCTCGGGCTGGTTGATGCAGCAGTGGATGCAGGCGTTGTTGCAGCGCTCGGTCAGCTCGATGTCAAGATGCCCCAGCAGCGATTTCTTCTCATACGAAATGAGAAATTTCTGCTGATCCAGAATCCGGGAATAGGGTATCAAAGGAGAAACACCTCATTCCCTCGATTGAGTACGTTCAAATCAACTTGTGCTTTCGTTTCGGCACCAGTTTAACCCATAGTCGACACAACCACTTTGGAGAAATCCGGGTTTGGTCAGGCCTTCCGCCTTGCACGGAGAGAGCACATTTTCCTCCGGCCTGCTGCGCACGACCACCACTAGTTCCGGTTTGCACCAAATTTTTCTTTTCCCCTTTGCAGACATTTCAACCTCCCTTGATAATATTTGCAGATATATGTATTTGTATTACTGTTCAATTCCGGTCTTTGCCCTCAGACATTGTCTTCAGTTGTGCGACGATATCACCACTTTTATCAAAGTGCAGCAAATAACAGCCGGCCTTTGCGGCCAGCTGACTTGTTGTATCCAGGGTTTTCTCCCACCAATCCATCGTGACGAACGGCTTGATGAGATGGGCCAGCAGCCTGTGATTTATCTCCTGCCGGTCGGTCAAGTAAGCAATCGAGTTCACGCCGGCCTTTTCCAGAAAGCAGATCGCCTGCAGCGGCGCTGATGCCGGCGAGACGGTCGAGATATCACCATGACTCCAGCTGCCGTAGACCCGCCAGCCATCATCCCGGCGGCGGACGATATTCCGGTCATCACAGAGGATTTCGACCTCCAGGTCTCCACGGTTACCCGCGTCTATGAGCATTTGGATTATGGTCGACTTGCCCGCTTCCGAGTGGCCGACGAAGAGCATGCCCCTGCCATTGATGATTGCACCGGCCGAATGCAGATAACAAGCCGCACGGCCGGCCAGCAGCTGTGCGATCAGGATTTGATCCGTCGGCGGGATACTGACCACACCATAATCGCCGGTCAGGAACTGCTCAGCAAAGGTGCTGTAGATGTGGATGTCCGCATGATCGCGGCTGGCAGTGGCGATGGTATGATACCCCGCTTCCTCAGGCAGAATCCCCAGGTAAATCCAGCCGTCATCCGTCTGATAGATCGCCCAGGGTACCTTGCGATAAACCTCCCTGCTCAAATCCAGAGACCCGATATCCGGCAGCTTAAAATGATGATGAATACTTACGACATCATCTCCGGCCTGATCAACCGCGAAGCGGTTGATCGCCGCAGAAAAGGTCGCCTCGTTCATCGGCAGATCGCTCTCGATCTGCAGGGTTATATCGGCGATACGATAATACCGGCATGAAGCCATCAATTCACCTGTGCGGCATCGACTTTGGGCCGGTCGGTGCGCTCCTTGTCACGGTACTCATAGTAATAGTAATAATACTTGTAATAGCCCTTGCCCTGGCTGTGGTCGATGCCGTTGAGGATCAAGCCGACGAGTGAGGCCTTGATGCTGATCAGATTGGCCACGGCGTCACGGATGTAGCGCTTCTCGGTCTGGGCGAAGCGGAAGACCAGCAGGATATTCTCCACCAGGCGCGAGAGGGTTTTGGCATCGCTGATGCTCAGCATCGGCGGCGCATCGACGATGATATAATCGTACTCCTGTTCCAGCCGGGCGACCAGGTCGGCCATCTTCTGGCTGTTGAGCACCTCGGTCGGATTGGGCGGTATGGTGCCGGAGGGGATCAGAAACAGGTTGCGCTGGGGCAGTTCACGGACGATGCTCTCATAGGGCACCAGATCCATAAAGTAATCGGTAAAGCCGGGACGGCGATCCACGCCAAAAACCGCTCCCTGCTTGGGCTTGCGGATATCGGCGTCGAGAATCACGGTCTTGTGGCCCAGCTCGGCATAGGCCAGGGCAAGATTGGAGGTGACCAGGGTCTTGCCTTCACCGGGGATGGAACTGGTGATGAGCAATTTCTTGAGCGGCTTGTCGATGCTGTAAAACTGCAGGTCCGTGCGCAGGCTGCGAAAGGCCTCGGCGAAGGGCGCATGCGGATCAAATTTGCTCAGGAGCGGGTAAAAGTCGGGCACAGCCGGAGTGGTGTGCTTGCCGTGCCGGTGTTTAGTCCTCCGGAGCCGGCGCATCAGGCTGTGGAAGGCATCCAGTTTGGGCAGATTACGCCCATTCTTGCCGTTGGGCTTGTAGCCCATCGGGATCTGGCCGATGACCTGAACGCCGGTGAGCCGCTCCAGCTCCTGTTTGGTGCGCACGGTCTGGTCGAAATATTCCTGCGCCATAGCCAGACCGAAGCCCAGGCCGAGGCCGAGCAGGGCGCCGACCATCAGGCTGCGCAGGATATTGCGCGAAATCGGCGCATGGGGGATGGACGCCGGATTGACGACGCGGATGCCCCCGGAGCCCGTCGCGGCCTTGATCTTGGCCTCCTCGTGGCGCTGCACCAGATAGTTGAGCAGGTTCTGGTGCACCGCCTGGGTGCGGCGCAGACGCGAGATCTCCATGATCTTTTCCAGCCGTTCGGGACTCTGGCGGCGGTAATTCTCGAGCAGGTCGGTGTAAAAGCGCTCCTTGTTGCGGGTGGAGCTGAGATTGACCTGTTCGGCCACCACGCGCTGGGTGAGCATAGCGCGCAGCTCGTCGGCCTTTTTATCCTCCGCCGGCATGCCTTCGCTGGAGTGGGCAAGGATAGCGCGGCGCAGCTCGTTCTTGGTGGACTCGATCCTGCGATCGAGATCGAGGGCAGTGAGGCTGTCGGGCTGGGCGGAGATGGTGAGGGCGTTGCGCTGATCTTCAATCTCGGCCAGCCGTTTGCGGATGCCGGCCACTTCGGGCATGGAATCCACCGCCGGCAGACCGCCACCCTGCTGGCTGACTCCGCGCAATTGAATATCGAAGGAGGAAAGATTGGTTTCGGCCAGCCTGCGCTCAGTTTCAGCTTGTTCGAGCATAGCCTCGGCCTGGGCCACCTTGCTCATCATGCCGCCGTCTTCGCCGATGAAAAAGACCTGGCCGGCGCCGGTGAACTGCTGCAGGGAGCGCTCGGCCTCCTCCAGCCGCTCCTGGGCCTCCTGGCGCTGCTTGTCGATGAAACGGACCACATCCTGGGCGCTCTCGGCGTCGATCTCCTGATTGCGCTCGCGGAAGGCCTCGGTCGCGAACTGGGCCACCTTGTAGGCCACCATGGGCGAATAGGCGCGCACATAAAGAGTCATCAGGCCCGAGTTCTCATCCATGGAGAGGTTGAGAGTGCCTGTGGCGGACTCGATGCTCTCCCGCAGCGGCCCGGTATAGTTTTTTAACAGCGTGTCCCGCGCCACCTTTTGATTCAATTTTTCATGAAAAACCGCGCTGCCGACGATGGCCTGATAGTACTCCACCGGCTTGTTCTGCTGCTGCCAGTAGTAATAGGACATCGAACGCTCGGCGCCGATGCCGGAGGTGCTGGCGCTCTGGTCGATGATGAAAGAGCTGTAAGAGCCGTAGATGGGCGTGCGCGTGAGCTGATAGGCCAAAGTGGCCAGAAAAGTCAGAACGAAGACAGCGATGATCACATACTTGCGCCGCAGCACCAGGTCGAGATAGTCGTGGAGATCCCACTCTCTTGCCGGAGTATTCTCTTCAGGAGGCATGGCTTGTCCTTAGAAAC
>DAOOPF010000164.1:0-6553 GCA_035388125.1 bacterium
TCCCCGGCGAAAGTCCCGTCCATCACGGCAAGCACCCCCTTGTGGATCTTTTTCTGGATGCGCAGGAGGTCGACGAGGGTCTCGTGGATGACCGGATGGGTCCAGTGCCGCCGTTCGTTGAGCAGTCCGCCGAAGGCGTTCTTCATCGCCCCGGTCGTGGTGGTGAAGATGTGGGTTTTGATGGTGGGCAGATGGATGATATTTTCGCCGATGAGTCTTTTCGGGATCATAAAGCCGTCCCTGTAGACCTGGTTCAGGCAGAGGAACTGCTCCGTCAGATCTCCGACCGCCTCGCGGATGTCGATCCACTCCTCGTCTTCGTAGAGGTGGATGTTGCGCAGGCCGAAGGCCTCGACCACATTAACCTGCTTGTTTTCGCGTTCGCCGAGGTGGGCGTCGATGACCACCGTGCGGTTGTGGCAGGCGTGAATCCGGTCGCGAACAAAACCATCGCTGAGCAGGGAGCGGATCACTCCTTCAAGCTGCCAGGGTGTGGTCGAGCTGCCCGGAAAGAAGTAATGCCAGGAGATATTGATCTTGAGGGCAGTGTCGGCCTCGCGGTCGAGCACCTGCTGATAACCGGCCAGGTTCATCAGCCGGTGATAGTCGGCGAAGACCGAAGCGGGCCTGGTTTTGACGACGGCGACGCGGCTGGTTCCCATACACGGCCACCCTTTCATCTGGAAAATTAGAGGACAAACTGCACCCGGTCCTGGGGCGTGCGGCAGTCCATGTCAGTGCCGCGGTCCCGGTGATCGGCGATCTCGGCGGCCACGCCGATGGCCCGGCCGTAGAGGAACTGGGTGAAACTGAGGTCCTGCACCATCTTGCTGGTCAAGCGGCCCTCCTGCAGGTCCTTCCAGACCAGCTTGAGGATGATGACAGCCAGGACGGCATCGATGTTGACGCAAAAGATGTTGCGGGTCGCGCCTTCGAAGAAGAGTTCCTCGACGAGGTGGTGGTAAAAGTCGAGGAAAAGATTCCGGATGCCGCGCTTGTCAAACTCGCCGCGGATATACTGCTCGCGCGGATCGATGTTGACATCGTTGCCCTTGAAAACCGGATGGTTGATGCAGGGGATGCGCGCGTACTGGAGCTCACCGCTCTCCTTTTCGTTCTTTTTATAGTCCCGGTAGGCGCGGGCTGCGGTGTTGGCCATTTTTTTGAGGTCCAGGCCGTGGTCCGGGCTGCCCGGGTCGGCGAGTCCGTTTTTGAACTGCTCGAGCAGATAGCCGACGGCCTCAAAGCCGTTGCCGCCGTGCGCCAGGCCGGTGTTGGTGAGGAAACCGAGAAAGGCGGTGGCGATATGGTTGCGGGCGCTCACCGATTCCTTGGCCCCCTTGGCAGAGAGGGTGCCGGGACCGTTGGTAAGAGTAAGGCCGATCAGGGCCTTGAACTCGAAGAGTTCGCTCTCGGTCGGCTTGCGGTTAAATAGCACGGAAAAGGCGTTTTCGGTGAAACTGCTGCGCAGGTTGCTCACCTTGGCGTCGATGAGTTCGTGCCAGTGGCTGTTGTTCTTGCGGTCAATGACTGAGTAAGCGACAATGCGCGAGATGATGTAAAAATAGGTCACCGCGTCTTCGGCCACCTGGCGGCTGATCCGTTTTTCGAGCATCGGTTTCCAGAACATGGAGATGGCGATGCCGGCGAGGAAAAACTCATAGTTGTCGCGGATCTGCAGCCCCTTGCTCTCGGCCAGCTGGATGATGTGCTGGATCACCCGGATGGGGAAGGATTTTTTCGGGCAGCGTTTGATCTCTTTGAGCAGGAGCTCGGAGACCGGGGTTTTACGCACCGGTGCGCTGGTGAGCAGCTCGGTGGTGATGAAGATATCGAGGGCGGCGGGGAAATCGGTGGTGCGCTCGTCGATTTCGAACTCGCGGATCATGTTGATGAGAATACGCGTCGCCTCGCGCGCGCGCGCCAGAAAAGGCTTGTCGCCGATCAGGGCGATCTGGGAGCCGATGTAGGCGTTGGGTGTACAGCCGTTGGCGCGGGCCAGGTCGACCAGGTCCATGCGCCGCTCTTCTATCTTGAGGAAGAGGTTGAGCAGGATGTTGATGGTGGGGATATCGGCCGGATCGGGCATCACCTTGGCCAGGGAGAAGTAGATGTTCTCCTCCATGGTATAGTTGGAGAGCTCGAGGATCGATTTGCCGTGCAGTTCCGAGACCTGGGTTTTGGGATCCATGCGCGAGGCGCCCGATTTGTCGGCCATGGACTGGCGCAGATAGTTGGCCCCGACCTGGATGTTGATCTCGCGGATCTGGTGGTCATAGGGTGACATTGCTCTGACCACGGGGGTGTCCAGTTCCGGGGGGAGCGCCAGCCAGTTATCGCTGATCCAGAGTTTGAGCGAAAGGTCGCCGCTGGAGGCGAAATCGGGCGCTTCATCGATCGCCTCGAAGACGGCCTTCATCGCCTCGGGGAAGTGCTGGATCGAGGAGACGCGCACGCCGCGCTTGCTCACCCGGGGGTTGTCGGGATCGTAGGCGGGCACGCCGAAATAGTCGTCGAACCACTGCTCCTTGGAGATGGCGTCATCGCCGGCGCCGGCCAGGGCGCCGGCGTGGCCGCATGAGCGCTGGATATCCTTTTTCCAGCGGCCGGTGACGCAGACGACGATGGGTTTGTTAAAGCCGAAGCGGCGCTCCTTGATCCAGTCCAGAGCCTGTTTTTCATAGTAACCGCCCGGCTCGACGTAGAGGGCGATCGCCTTGGTGCGCGGATCGTTCTGGGCGGCGTAGAGGAATTCGGGCAGGGCGAAATGGATATAGACATCCTTGCCCGAACTGACGGCGGTGCTGAGGCCGAAGCCGGCAGTGCGCAGGTACTCGGCGATGGTGGTGGTAAAATTGCCCGAGTTGGAGTGGATGGCCACCGAGCCCTGGCGCAGGGCCTCCTCGGGATGGTCGCCGGCGAGGGCGCCGCCGACGCGGACATGGTCCCAGACGTTGGCCACGCCGAGGCAGTTGGCGCCGATGACGTCGACGCCGGCCTCCTGGCAGACGAAGCGGATGTTACGCGAATCGCGCGTCGGCACCTTTTCGGTGACGATGACGATGCGTTTGAGAGCCTCGTTATAGGTGACCAGCTCCGCCACTGACTGGCCGACCGCGGCGGGGGGCAGATAGATGACGCCGATATCAAAAAAGATGCCGCTCTGGATCACATCGCGGATACTGCTGTAGACCGGGATATTGCCGGCCCTGGTCTCGAGGGAACCCTTGCGGCCGTACTGGACGCCGGCGACAATATTGCCGCCGCTGTATTCATGCGAGACCGGAGTGACCTTGCGGCTCTCGTTGCCGAGGATATTAATCACACAGACTTTGGAGGTTTTAGTGACCAGCTCTTCCAGGGAATGGATGCCGACAAAATAGGGAAAGGGTTTCGTCTTCTGCTGTCTCATCGCTCACGCCTTCTTCTTTTCGTATTCTTTTTTGCCCTTATCGGCCCACCACCGGTCGATCCGCTTGGCGTACTCCAGCACCTGGATCATCGAGGTGTCGTAGCCGAACATCTTGTAGGGGAGTTTGAGGGTGTCGAGGATATCCTTGGCGTAAAACATCCCCTTGATCAGATTGGGGCCGCCGCGGCCGACCACGACATAGACCGGCTGGGGGCCGTGGGCGGCCACATGGTCGCGCAGGGCATCAAAGATACCTTTGAAAGTGACGTAAATGTCGGTGTTATTGGCTTTGCCGCCGATGATGAGCAGCACGTTGGCGCGGCTGAGCCAGCTCTTGAAGACGATGCGGCCGATGTCATACATCTTTTCGTAGGGCGGATTGCCGCCGAAATCCGAGGCGAAAATGGCGGAACTGCCGAGGGTCTCCGTGGCCGCCGAGTTGGCGCCGCCCCCGAACATGAAGGGGATGATCGTGCCGGTGGGATTGAGCTCGAGCACGTCGCTCTGACCCTGATAGGTGCGCAGCTGGTTGATCTGCGCCTCAAAAGGGGTGATATCGGACTGGAAGACGGTCCGGGGGAGGCCAAGGCGCTTCCAGGCGGGGTTGTCCTGATCAAAGGCGGCCTTGAGATCGCAGGCCACCGGGACGATGCGATTGTCCTGCCGGGCCATACGGATCGGATTGAGCTCCAGGGTGGTCAGGCCGTAATTGTCATAGAGTCCCCAGAGTTTGGGCAGATTCGCCACCAGAGGCGAGATAAAGGCCTCCGGGCAGCCGGTGTCCATGAGGGCGTTGGTGACGTCGAAGGATTTGAGGCCGATGAAAGGATCGATCCAGGTGAGCTTTTTTTTATCTTCGGGCAGGGATTCGATATCCACGCCGCCCCAGGGGCTGATGGTGAAGATCGGTTTGCGGTGCAGGGTCGAGGCGGTGATACTGAAATAGACTTCGATCTCCGAAGGGATGAAGGCCTCATAGGTGACGCCGTTGGCCTCCACGCTTTTGGATCCATATTGATGGGTGGCAAAATAGAGGTCGCGCTTTGCCAGCAGGGCATCGTGAACGTTGTCAACGATGCGGATCAACCCGGCTTTTCCCTTTTTGCCGACGCCGCCGCTGAAGAAAGGTTTGATAACAATTTTTTTATGGGCATTGAGGAGGTTCTGAATTTCCTCTTTGGTGGCATCGGCAGTGAGGAAGGGGGCATAGGGGAACTCCACCAGTTCCAGCAGCTGCGCGCCGTACTTGAGTCCGGAAATCTGCATGACGCCTGCCTGATTCTATTGAGATTGAATTGGTTTTCGCACAGAGGAGGGGAGTTCAGCGGAAGGGCATGGCCAGGCCTCTTTTCTTCTCTCTCGTTGGCCTCTGTGAGAGTAGTTTTTCAGCGGATAGTTTACATAATCCCCGGCTGAGAAGCAAGGCAAAAAAAGCGGCGGTCAGCGGTTGATGATGCGGTTGTCTCCGATGCGTTCGGTGCGGCCGGTATGGTCGAACCAGTTGAGCAGGGGCACGGCATATTTGCGCGTTGTGCCCAGCAGTTCGCGGAACTCGCTCACTGAGATCTCCTCCCTGCCGGCGGCGTACTCTTGCAGACGGCGGTCGGCCTCAGTCAGGGCGCTGTGCAGGAAGTAGAGATCGCCTTCGAGCCGGAAAATACGCCCCATGCCCTGCAGCGCGCCGAGAAGGCGCCGGAGCTCATGGGCGGAGAGGCCCAGCTCCCGGCCGAGTTCCGCTTCGTCGGGGGGAGAGAAGGGGGCTGCGGCGAGCAGCGTGGTGATGCGCTCCACGATCTTTTCGTCGGCAGCGCCGAGACGGATGGTGTGGCCGGCGAGCTTGACCCACTGCGGCTGCTCCAGCACGCGCTGCCCGGCCACAAGGGCGGCCAGGGCCTGGTCGAAGAGTTTGGGCGCGACGCCGCCGCCCGCCTGGGCCCGCAGTTCGGCTTTGCTCATGCCCGGCTTGAGGGGCTCACGTTTGTGAAAGGCCTCAAGTGATGACTCAAGCAGCTCCTGGAGCTGGGCGAAGCCGTCGCGGTGGACGTAGAGGCTTTTGGCGCCGGCGCCGAAGGCGAGGATTTCCCCCCTCTCCAGGCCGCCGGCCAGCAGCGCTTCAGTCTGCTCCTGCTCCAGCCCGCAGCGCGCGGCGATCTCTTGACCGTTCTGCAGGGCGAAGGGATTGGAGAGCAGGGCGGAGGTGATCATCTCCATCGGATCGGGATGCTCGAGGGCCTTGAGATGTTCAAGCACTTTTTTGTCGAAGCGGCGGTGGACGGCCGCTTCGGCCTCGAGAACCATGCCGCCGCCGATGGTGAAGGCGGGGGAATAGTGGCGCACAACAAAGGGCTCGCGGCGCATGGCGACTGCGGGCTCTTCCAGAAGGAGCTGGACGAGAGCGGAGGTGCCGGGCTTGAGGCGTTCGGTGTCGAGGAGCTTGACGCGGGCCATGATTTCGCGGGTGCCGAGGTGGAGACGGACGCGCGCACGGTTGAGCAGCTCCTTCTTTGCGCTCTTGAGCAGATCCAGGCGGCCATCCATGAGCCGGGAAGCCTTGAACTGCCCGGGCGTGGCGAGGACGTCGCCGCGCCCCACCTCCTCCCGGCTGATGGCTTGCAGATTGACAGCGGTGCGATAGCCGCTGCTTACGCGTTCGACGCTTTTTCCTTGCTGCTGCAGGCCGCGTATTTTGACTGGCCGGCCGGCCGGGAGCAGCTCCAGAGTATCGCCCACGGCCGCGCTGCCGGCGAGGAGCGTGCCGGTGACCACGGTGCCGAATCCCTTGATGATGAAGGAGCGGTCCACCGGCAGCCAGAAAGTGCCGCGCGCCGGCCGCATCGGCATCGCCGCCGCTGCGGCCAGCAGGGCCTCGCGCAGCGCCGGCAATCCCTGCCCCGTGAGCGACGAGACCTCAAAAATCGGGGCGCCGCTGAGAAATGTGCCCTTGACCGCCTCGCGCACCTCTTCGCGCACGAGTTCGAGCAGCTCCGCATCGACCAGATCAACCTTGCTGAGGACGATCAAGCCGCGCTGCAGCCGCAGCAGCGAAAGAATGTCGAGATGTTCCCGGGTCTGCGGCATAACCCCGTCGTCGGCCGCGACGACCAGCATGGCGAGATCGATGGTGCTCACCCCGGCGACCAT
>DAOOPF010000165.1:0-6500 GCA_035388125.1 bacterium
TCTGGGTGACCCCGTCGTGAATGATCTCGGTCAGCATGCGCTGCAATTCAGGAGAAGTCGTCGTATCCACATAGCCCCGGACCCGGAACAAACCGATATCGCGCAGGGCGCCGACACGATCTACTGTTATTTCAATACCATCCATCCAATGCCTGTTCGATTAAAGACGCCTTGGCCGGGGACACAGCCGGGCATTCCATGCCCCGCCGCCCGGTGCGGTCGTTTGCCCTCTTTATGCAAAGTTAATGCCAGCGAATCGGTGAGCAGGCCGGACACACCGCGGCGCACGCCACGGGTCATTACAGGTCTATCTGATTGAATATTAGTATCTTAAAAAGGCGGCCCGGCCCGGCGGTTCCACATCCGTTAACGCCCGGTACACTCCGCGCGCACCCCTTTTGTTGTCGTGCAAAACAGATTTGTATCAATATGAAACACGATCTCAAGCCGGGAGCAAAACAAAAACCCCCGGGACAGAGGGGTTATTGCCCGGGCAGGCCGGATGTCGGAAGGGATGGATGCGAGTCACAGGAGGCGGGCCGGGTATTTCATCCGGCCTATTTTTTCTTCTTGGCCGTTTCCAGTTTGAGATAGAGTTTGATGTACTTGTCAGCGGCGGTCTGCCACGAGAAATCCTGCTTCATGCACCGTTTGATCAGCTTCTGCCAGCCCTTGTCGTCACGGAAGGCAGCGACCGCACGGCTCACCGCATCGACCATGGCCTTGGGTGTATAGTCGGTGAAAACAAAGCCGTTGCCACTGTTGGGATCGGCGTCAACGTCCACAATCGTGTCGGCCAGTCCGCCGGTCTTGCGCACGATCGGGATAGTGCCGTATTTGAGGCTGTACATCTGGTTGAGGCCGCAGGGCTCGTAGAGCGAGGGCATCAGGAACATATCACTCCCCGCCTCGATCAGATGGGCGAGGGTATCATCGAATTTTAAAAAGAGGGCCACCTGTTTCGCATGGGCCTTGGCCAGTTTTTCGAGCAGCTTGTGGTACTGCGGATCACCGGTGCCGAGGATGACCAGCTGGATTTTAAGCTTGAGCAGGTCGCTGATCGCTGCGGCGACGAGATCGAATCCCTTCTGATTGGTCAGCCGCGAGATCATGCCGACAATGGGCACCGCCGGATCAAAGGAGAAGGCGGCCTCCTTGGCGAGGGCCTTCTTGTTTTTCTCCTTGTCCTTGAGGGTCGCAGCGCTGAATTTGGCGGGGATGAGGCTGTCTTTCTCGGGATTCCAGATGCCGTAATCGACCCCGTTGAGGATGCCGCACAGGTCATCCTTGCGCTCCAGCAGCACCCCCTGCAGACCGCAGCCCAGATCGGCGTCATTCTGGATCTCGGTGGAGTAGGTGGGACTGACCGTGGTGATCAGATCGGCGCTCCTGATCCCGGCCTTGAGAAAACTGACCTTGCCGAAAAACTCAAGGTCGCTGCCCGGCTGACCGAATTCCGCAGCAAGTCCCAGCTCGGCGAGCACCGGCTGCGGAAAGATCCCCTGGAAGGCGAGATTGTGGATGGAGAGGACCGTGATCGCCTTGGCGAAAAAGGGATCATCCTGGTACTGATGCTTGAGCATCCAGGGGATGAGGGCCGTCTGCCAGTCGTTGCAGTGGATGATATGGGGTTCCCAATGGAGAAGTTTGATGGTCTCCAGCACCGACTTGCAAAAGAGGAAAAAACGCTGGGCATTGTCGGGAAAATCCTTGCCGGTGGCGGAGTCGACATAATAGTCGGTCCGTTCGAAAAAGGGTTTGTAATCGAGAAAATAGACCTGAACCTTGGTATCGGGCAGGAAGGCCGATTTCGCGCTGACGACATGGTCCTGGCTGCCGACGCTGATGGGGATGTCCTTCAGACGGATCACCTCCCGCAGGGTATAGCGCCTTTCGCTGATGTCGCCATATTTGGGCATCATCACACGGACATCATGCCCCTGCTCGAAAAGAGCCTTGGGAAGAGCGCTGGCCACATCGGCCAGTCCCCCGGTCTTGGCAAACGGTGCTACTTCGGTCGATAAATAGAGAACCCTTAGCCGGTTTTTCATCCTTGTCCAACCCGAGTTTTTGAAACGAGATGACGGAATTTACGAGATGTAACGTTAATAAAGTTCTGGTCTTATTAAATTATTAAAAAATCTTGACAAATGCAATAAAAAAAAGGGTGGCGCAAGCGCCACCCTGATGGAAACCTCATTGAACCCCGACGATACGGGGCCTCCGGCCTTGCGGGCTCACAGAGTCTGCAAGTAGTACTGCGCCCTGGAGATGAACTCGCTGTCCGGATAGGTGTCGACCAGCTTTTGAAACTCTACTTTGGCCTTTTCGACATTGCCGATGCGGGTGTAGCAGAGCCCGAGCTTGAGCTGGGCGTCGTCGTTCTTGTCCGAATCATTGAAGGTAAAGATCTTTTCGAACTCGATGATCGCCTGATTATAGGCGCGCATGCCGTAATAGCACTCGCCGATCCAGTACTGGCAGTTATCGGCGAGCTTGTGGCTGGAATCGGTCGAGAGCAGGGCGGCGAATTCCTGGATGGCCTCCTTGTAACGGCGGGACTCGTAGAGGGCGCGCGCGCGGTCGTAGCGCTCCTGATAGGTGCCGCTGCCGGAGACGGTGGTTCTGACCGGCTTGATCTCCATCGGCGGTTCGGCGCTCTCCGCCGCATTGAGCTGACGGTCGCGTTCGGCGAGTTCCGCCTTGAGACGGGCGATCTCGATATCCTTTTCCTTGAGATTCTCCTCGAGCCGGTTGCGGTCCTCTTCCAGGCCCGCGGCGGTCGGCTGGATCGCGGCTTCGCCGGCAGCCTGTCCGGCGGCCTCGCTCTTGTTGAGACCGAGCAGGCGCATCACCTCTTCTTCGTCGCTGCTCTTGTTCGCCGTCCCGACGTCCGTCCCGGCCGGCTCTTCAGCGCCGGAGAGCGCAGCCTGCTCTGTGGCCAGCGAAACCTGCCTGGAACTGCTGCAGCCGTTCCACACCATCACCATGGCCACCAGCGCCATCCCGCCGAGAATCCTGATCAAAGGCTCTCTTTTCATACCTCTCTCCTACAGATCTTGATTGGCTGTACATTCCCGTGTGCCGGATTCAAAGATGCGGGGCCGGATTCCTGCGGCCGCAAAAAGGGCAAATAAGTGCTATTTTTTCCTAACTTAAAATATCATTGTAGCCCTTTAAAGTCAAGAAATATTTTATTATTTAACCGGCGCCGTTCCCGCCCGCGACTGCCGCCGCTGCCAGACCAGAAGGAAGATGCCGATGACGATGAAGGCCAGGCTGATGCCCTGGTTCATGCTCAACCCCTTGGCGCCGGCGGGCAGCAGGATCATGGAACTTTCGTAATAACGGAAAAGATCGATGATGAACCGTCCGATACCGTAAAAGATGAAGAAGAGATAGAGCAGAAAGCCGTCAGCTCTGGGCTTGCGGTCGATGACCAGCAGCAGGATGAAGACGAGCAGGGCATAGGCCGAGGAATAGAGCTGGGTCGGATGGATGGGAATACCCTGGTACATCGCTCCGGCAGGACTGTCCGGGGGAAAGACCACCCCCACAGCGCAGTCGCAGGGGATGCCGTAGCAGCAGCCGTTGAGATAGCAGCCGATACGCGTGATGGCCTCGCCAAGAAAAAAGAGGGGGATGATCGTGTCGGCGATCTTGAGGATCGGCTGCTTTTTGGCGCGCAGATAGAGCAGCGAGCAGACCACGGCGAGGACCACCCCGCCGAGCATGGTCAGGCCGGCGATACCGATCTGGCCGTTGCTCTGAAAGGGATTGAAGGTGTCCGTCCAGTGGCCGGCGAACTCATCCAGGTGAAAGATGACATACATAAAGCGCGCCCCGATGATCGAAGCGAGGATGATCACCACCGAAAGGTCCATGATCTTCTCTGGGTCGATGCCGCGCTTGCGGCCGCGCCTCACCGCCAGATAGATGCCGAGAAGAAAAGAGACCGCCAGGGCGAAACCGTAGGCGCGCATTTCAAAAGCGCCTATTCTGAAGAGCACCGGGTGCATGGAATTTCCTCCACTAAAAAGTGATCAGCAAAGACGCCGGGTGACGGCATTGCAGCGCCGGGATTAAAAATAACGCTGGGTGACGGCATTGGAGAGCAGGGCCGCCATGGTCATATTGGTCAGCATCGCCGAGCCCCCGTAGCTGATAAAGGGAAGCGGGACACCCGTCACCGGCATGATCCCCATGGTCATGCCGAGATTGACGATCGCCTGAAAGGCGAAAATGGTGGCCAACCCGATCGCGGCCAGACTGGCGAAACGGTAGCTGCTGGTCGTGGCGATCTTGATGGCGCGCATGATAAAGATGAAAAAGAGGGCGAGGACGGCCAGCGAACCGATAAAGCCCCACTCCTCGGCCAGCACGGAAAAAATGAAATCGGTATGCTGCGCCGGCAGAAAACGCAGCTGGGTCTGGGTGCCGTGCAGCAGTCCCTTGCCAAAAATTCCCCCCGAGCCGATCGCCACCATCGACTGGATGATCTGATAACCGACGCCGCGCGGATCCTCGACCAGCCCGAGAAAGGTGAGGATGCGCTGCTGCTGATAGCCATGCAGGCCGCTCCACACCAGGGGGGAGAGGGTGCCGACGAAGACATTCATCACAAAAACCGTCCAGGCCACCCGCTTGCCGCGCCGGGAGAGATAGAGGACCACGCTGATGAGCAGAATGACGGCGCTGAAGGCGTAATAATTGAACGAGGCCAGAAAGGCAAAGAGGGGCGCAACCACGACAAAGATGGTGAAGGGACTGAGGCCGCGCCAGTAGAGCACCGGAATGACCATCGAAAGATAGACCAGACTGGTGCCGAGATCGGGCTGCTTGAGCACCAGCACAAAGGGGGCGAGGACGATGGCGAAGGCAATGAGCAGGTTCTTCAGCCGGTTGGGATTGGCATGCTCAGGCGAAAGAAAGCGGGCCAGGGTCAGCACCACTACCGGCTTCATGAACTCTGAGGGCTGAACCTTGATCCCTCCCACCTCGAACCAGCGCTGCGCCCCGCCGCTGATCGAACCCACCAGATCGATGCCCAGAATCATCACCAGCAGGATGCCGTAAAGGGGATAGGCGAGCGAGAAGATGATATGCAGCGGCACATAGGTGAGGGCGAAGAAGAGCAGCAAACCGGCCACAACCCAGATGATCTGCTTGTAAAAATTGTCATGGATCGCCGCCACCCTGCTGCCATGGGTCGCGCTGTAAACCGCCAGCAGACTGAAGAGGGAAAAAAGCAGGACGCAGATCAGGATGACCTTGTCCACCCGGGTATTGCGGATCTCATCGAGCATGGTGCACTCTCTAAGGTTTGGGCGCCGCAGCCAGCGCTGGCGACTTTTTTTGCAGATCGAAATAGCGGCGCAGCAGCCGCCCGGCGATCGGCCCGGAGGTCGCCCCGCCGCCGCCGCCGTTCTCGACCAGAACGCAGATCGCCACCTCGGGATGATCATAAGGGGCAAATCCAACATACCAGGCGTGCGGCTCGCCATGCGGATTCTGCGCGGTGCCGGTCTTGCCGGCTACAACCACATCGTCCAGATAGCTGTTGTGCCCGGTACCGCCCGGACTGTTGACCACCCGGTACATCCCCTCCCGGATGATATCATAAGTGGCTTCTGAAATGCCCTCGACACGCTGCGGCTCGAGCTGCTGCCTGAAATAGCTCTGAGAACGCGGATCGTAGATCTTGTGGACCAGATGCAGGGGATGGTAACGCCCCTTGTTGGCGATGATCGTGGTATACTGGACCATCTGCACCGGGGTGACGAGCAGGTCGCCCTGGCCGATGCCCAGGTTCAACATCATGCCGTTGGTCCAGCCGTTCTTGCCGAAAACGCGGTCCAGATAGGCCCGGTCGGGCAGAGTCCCCTTCTCCTCCGCCGGCAGATCGATCCCGGTCCGTTTGCCAAGGCCGAAACGCGCGGCGTAGAGCGCCCATTCATCGACGGTGAGACGCATGCTCAGCCGGTAGAAATAGGCGTTGCATGAGACCTTGAGGGCGTCAATCATGGCGAGGGAGCCGTGGCCTGCCTTGTTCCAGCAGGCAAAGGTACGGTCGCCGTAGGTGACACCGCCCCCGCATGAAAAGTAGGTATCCGCGCCGGCCTTGCGCTCCTCGAGGGCGGCGGCGGCCGCGACCATCTTGAGGGTCGAGCCCGGGGGATAGGAGCTCTGGATCATCCGGTCATAGAGGGGTTTGGCCGGATCGTTCACCAGCCGCTGCCAATCCGCGTTGGTGAGATTGCCTGAAAAGATCTCGGGGTCGAAATCGGGCTTGCTGCAGAGCGCCAGCACCCCCCCGTCCCGGGTATCGACCATCACCACCCCGCCCCTCTTGTCGGCGAAGAGTGAGTCGGCCAGGGCCTGCAGGTTCGCATCGAGGGCGAGAAAGAAATCCTTGCCGCGCTTGGCGGTCTGCTCGCTCGAGCCGGTCTGGTCGGTGGCCATACGCCCGACCGCATCGACGATGACCACTTTGTAACCGA
>DAOOPF010000166.1:0-1810 GCA_035388125.1 bacterium
GAGGTAATCGGTGAGATCGAAACTGAAGGGGGTATAGCCGCCGGCGTGGCGGCCGAGATAGTGGCCATTGCACCAGATCATAGCGTCACGATAGACGCCATCGAACTGCACTACAATGCGCCGGCCGCGGTCGGCCGCCGGGATGGAAAAGGCGCGGCGGTAGCAGCCGATGGAGCTTGCGGGAAAGAGGCGGCCGACCGGCTTGTAGCCGTGGGACTTGACCTCCGGGTCATCATGATTGACGAAAGGGAGTTCGACCGCCCAGTCGTGGGGCAGGTCAACGCTGCGCCAGAGGCTGTCGCTGAAATTGGGGTGGGCCGCGCCCTGGGCTTCGCCGGCCTTGGCAAAGGCGGCGCCGATACCAAAACCGAAATCGAGGTACGGATCGGCGGCGTGGCCGGGGGCGAACTTCCAGCCGAAATCGAAGAGCAGCTTTTCCCGCGGCGGTTGGGTCAAGGCGATGACAGGGAGGAATAAAAAGAAGAGAATGAGCTTTTTCATGCGTCACCCGGGTTGATAAGGTATTCAGCTGGAGGTATTGGAAAGACCCGCCTCCCATTTGCAGAGTTCGCGGGCCGTGGCGTAGACGGAGGCGAGCATGGCCTGCATCAGGCCGGGTACTCCACCGGGCCGGCCGCGGCGGAAATAGTAGCTGCAAAAAGCCGCGAGGGGCCGCAGGATAAAAGCCTTCAGACCCGGCTTGCGCCCCCGCTCCCCGGCCGCGGGCTGATACTGCTCCAGCTCCGCCTGCTGCTCATCGAAAAGGCACAGCAGATCCGCACCTGCAGCCTCCGCGGCCTCCCCTTCCAGCCGCTCCGTCCCTGCTGCAGCCGCGCCGGTTGAGTGCTCCGCTCCTGCGGCCTCCGGGGCCGGCTGCCGCTGGAGCTGCCAGATCTTCATATAGAGAGCCAGCTTGACCACAGCGGTGACCCAGGCAAGGACAAGTCCGTGCACACCGTCACGAAAGCCGCCCTGGGCGACATATTTGCGCATGAAAGCAGCGAAGGGATGAGTCACGAAATCGATCGCATGCACGCGTTTGCGCGCCAGGCGGTCATAAGCTTCAAGGGTGGAATAGCGGTTCATCTTGTCGAGGCTGCTGACGATCGAGGGATGGGAAAAGTGGTCCAGATCGCCGGCGAGGGTGCCAGTCCCGCCCTCGACCTCAAAGCCCTCATGGACCCGGCGGTGGTTCATCCGCACCGCCTCTCTGCGGAAGAGGCGGAGCTGATAGCCCGGATACCAGCCGCCAAACCGGATCCACTTGCCGAGGAACCAGGAGCGCCGGCCGACGCGATAGCCCGCCTGCGCATGCGGATCCCGGATAATGGCCCTGATCTCTTCCCTGAGATCGGGGCGAATGCGTTCGTCGGCGTCCAGGCTGAGAACCCAGGGCGAGGTGCACTGCTGCAGGGCGAACTCCTTCTGCGCCGCAAAGCCATCCCAGGTGCGGTAAAAGATCCGGTCCGTAAACTCCCGCGCGATCGCCACAGTGGCGTCATCGCTGCCGGCATCGACCAGGATGATCTCGTCCGCCCACGCCGCGCTCTCAAGACAGGCGCGGATATTGGCCTCTTCATTGCAGGTGATAATGGCGATGGAGAGTTTCGACATCTTTTACCCTCGCTCCCGCCCGGCTAACATGGCCGCGCTGCTCAATTTGCCCGGCCCGCTGCCTGTGCGGGGAAACAGGCGCGGGAGGGTCCGGTCAGATGCAGGATTCCGCCTCTTCATGCGCTGCGGGCCTCCATCTACTTCACCAGAACCATCTTGCGGGTCCGGATAAAACCGTTCACCTCGATGCGATAGT
>DAOOPF010000166.1:1910-6401 GCA_035388125.1 bacterium
TTCACCAGAACCATCTTGCGGGTCCGGATAAAACCGTTCACCTCGATGCGATAGTAATAGAGCCCGGAAGCGAAGCGGCTGGCATCCCAGTTCATCTGATAGCTCCCCCCCTCCTGCATCGCGTCCACCAGAGTGGCGACCCGCTGGCCGAGCAGATTATGGATGGTCAGCTGCACCCGGCCGCGCCGGGCAAGCTGGTAGCTGATGGTGGTGACGGGATTGAAGGGATTGGGGTAATTTTGCTCGAGGCTGTAACCGGCGGCCAGAGCCGTCCGTTCTTCGATCCCGCTGATGGCGGAGGCGGGAGGCTGGCCGATCCAGATATCTGCAAGCAGCACCTCGCAGCCGGCGAGGCGGCTGCGCAGGGTGAATGAAAAAAGGTCGACCGACCGGCCGGAGAATTCCGGCTCCGCTGCGAACTGGCGCAGGGGCAGGGCCAGGCTGTGCCACTGGCCGTCAAAGAGGCCATCAGCCGTGGTCAGCCAGAGGCTGCACGCTTTCTGACCGCTGTCGGTGAACACGATCTTCAGGCTGTCGCAGCCGGCCGGGGCCTTGAGGGCCAGTTTGAGGGTGTCCGCGGCGATCACCTCGGCCAGATCGACAGCATCGTTGAAGCGCCAGCGCACCGAAGCGGGGCTGCCGTCGCCCGGAGGCAGCCAGCGCAGTGCGGCGGTGTGGGGACGCATGCCCGCATCGTTGACCACGCCCGAACCCGCCGCGTTCTCGAAGCCTTTGATGCGGAAGAGGGGATTGAAATTATCGCCGTTGAAAAAGAGGATCGGGGCGTGGGCCGCCGGCCAGGCTGCGGGCACACCGAGATAGATGTCGGCGAACTGGAAGCGGGCGCCGCTGACTGAATTGTTGGTCCAGAAGCCGAACTGGACGACGCGGCTGCTGTCAAAGCCCGCATCCGACTTGAAACCGGAGAGCGCGCGAGTGATGGCCGTCCAGGTGTTGGTCGCGGCGGTATGGCGTTTCAGGAGCTGGAGATAGAACCCCCTGCCGGCCTCATCCCTGAAACCGACAAAGAGGGTATCGAGGGCCAGATTGGTCCGGTAGGCGAAGCTCAGGCTGTAATAGGGAATGCGCAGCCGCATGTCCTGCGGCCCGGCGAAGGTGATCGCCGCTCCGCTCCTCAAGCCGTCAGCGGTCATTTCCCAGAGCAGGGCATCGGCTCCGATGCGGGCGCCGGCGCCGGCCAAAACGCCGGAGCTCGCGCCGGCCTCCCGGAACTCGAATCCGGCGTCGCCTCCTGTCCCGGGGAAATAGGCCGCCGGCGGGATCCGGACATTGATATCGGCGGCCTGGAGACGTTCATAATGGCTCTCCATACGCCGGGTGAAATCCGTATAGTCGCGCTGAGCAGGCTCGCTCCAGACGACCTCGCTCAGGGCGCAAAGTCGCGGGAAAAGCATATATTCAGCCTTGCGGGATTCGGCGATCCATTCAGTCCAGAGGCAGGCCTGAGCGCCGATGATATGCTGCGCCTCCCCGGAGGTGAGCGCATCGGGCACGGGCTCAAAGCCGTACACCTTTTCAAGGGGGAGAAATTCACCCACCGGGGCGGGCTCGCCGGTTTTCACGCCCTGGTAATAATTGAGATAGCAGTAATTATGAGGAGTCATGACCACATCGTGGCCGCTGCGGGCGGCCTCGACGCCGCCTTCAAAGCCGCGCCAGGACATCACCGTGGCGTTCGGAGCGATGCCCCCCTCGAGGATTTCATCCCAGCCGAGGAGCCGGCGGCCGTTGGCACTGAGAAAGCGTTCGATGCGGCGGATGAACCAGCTCTGCAGTTCGGTCTCGTTCGCCAGCCCCTCCGCCTTGATGCGGGCCTGGCAGTCCGGGCAGTTTCTCCAGCGCGTCTTGGGACATTCATCGCCGCCGATGTGGATCCAGGGCCCCGGGAAGAGGGCCATCACCTCGCTGAGCACATCCTCAAGAAAAATAAAAGTCGAGTCCCTGCCGGCGCAGTAGACATCATCAAAGACCCCCCAGCTGAATTGCACGCGGTAAGGCCCGCCGGTGCAGCCCAACCGCGGGTAGGAAGCGAGCGCGGCCATGGAGTGGCCGGGCATCTCGATTTCGGGGACGACCTCGATCGCCCGCTCGGCGGCATAAGCCACCACTTCGCGGACCTCCTCCTGGGTGTAATAGCCCCCGTACGGCCCGCTGATGCCGTCATTGCGCCAGGCCCCGACCTCCATCAGCCGGGGATATTTTTTAATTTCGATGCGCCAGCCCTGGTCTTCAGTGAGATGCCAGTGAAAGCGGTTCATCTTGTAGAGGGCGATCATGTCGATATATTTCTTGACGAACTCGACCGGGAAAAAATGGCGGCCGACATCGAGGTGCACGCCGCGCCAGGCGAAACGGGGCTGATCGAGGACGGTCACGCATTCCATCCGCCAGGCTGTGCCGGTGACCGGCTCGGACGAGCCCACTACCGGGGGAAGCAGCTGCAGCAGGGTCTGCATGCCGTAAAAGAAACCGGGGGCGGCGTTGGCGCGAATGCGCCCGCCCGCGGGGGTCACTTCCAGGCTGTACCCTTCGGAGCCCCACTCCGGGCGGGCGCCATGGGCGGTAAAATAGAGGGCGTCGCCGGCGGTGGTGTCAGCGGGCAGAATGTGCAAGGGCAAAGGCAGGCCGGTTGTGCGGCGCAGCCCGGCGGCAAAACGCTCCGCAAAGCCCTGCAGCTCCGGGACCGAGGGGTCATAGTAGAGAGATGTCGTAGCGGTGAGGGTATAGACTCCCTCACCAGCCGTCATCAGGCGGGGCAGGGGGATCAGATCGGGCCGGGCGGCTGCACCGCCCGCCAACAGCAGCAGAAAAAGGCAGATGCCGGAACGGCGCATGAATCTACTCCACAAAAATTTCATCGACAAAGAGCCAGGCCTTCCCGCCGGCCCCGATATGATCAGGGGGGCAAAGGCCGATATTGGTCGCGGTTACCTTGAGAAAGCGCGCTTTGAGATCTTTAAAATCCTGCGCAAAGCGGTGAATGGTGATCTCGCTGCCATTCTTCAGCCCGCCGCCCGGCAGAACCGCCAGCGTTTTGAAATTATCTCCCTTGTCCGAAAAAGCGTAGCTCACCTGGCGGGGGGCGAAAATCCATGAGCCGGTGTTCTCCAGATAGCTGCTGGAGACGCGATTGACCGCGGTCTTTTTACCGAGATCGATCACCACCTCAAGGTCGTGCTGCTCAAACCCCTGCCAGGTGCCGTCGCTGTAATTGGTGCTGCCGGTCAGGCCATCGACCAGTGCCATGGCACCGGCGGCCTGGTAGCGATCGCTCCAGGGATGGGTGTAGGCCACCCTGGCGCCCGAGGCCTTGTGGACCAGAAAGGGAACGGTGACGATCCTGCCCTGCAGGGTGCCGTCTCTGAAGAGGCCGGCCTTGATGGTGCTGCTGCCGTTCAGGGTAATCGGGCCCTCATAGCGGGGCGAGGAAGCCGCAGGCTCGGAGTTGTCCAGAGTGTAGTGGATCTCGGCGAAGGGAGCGGCGCTCCTGAGCACAACCACCGCGCTGCGGCCGTCGCTGCTTCTTTCGAGTGCGGGTTTGACGGCATAGAGCGAACGGGAAAAATTGATCTCCATCGCCTCCAGGCGCGGCAGGAAGGCGGTCAGGCGGCCGAGGAAGTGTTCCCAGCTGCGGGCGGGTTGAGGCGACCAGGCCACTTCGGCCATGGCGAGCAGGCGGGGAAAGAGCATATATTCGGCGTGTTCGGGCGTAGAGATGAATTCGGTCCAGAGATTGGCCTGGCAGCCAAGGATGTGTTTCGCCTCTTCATCGGTAAGGCCGGCGGGGGTGGGATTAAAAGCGTAGACGGTTTCAAGCGGCAGATAGCCGCCGATGGAGAGGGGCTCGGAATCGGCGGGGCCCTGATAGTAATCGATATAGCAGTAATCGGTCGGGGTCATGACCACGTCATGGCCGGCGCGAGCGGCGTCGATCCCGCCCTGCATGCCGCGCCAGGACATCACAGCGGCTCCCGGCGCGAGTCCCCCTTCGAGGATCTCATCCCAGCCGATCGTGCGCTTGCCTCTGCTGGCCAGATAGCGCTCCATCCGCTTGATCAGATAGCTCTGCAGTCCGGTTTCGTCGCCGAGATTCTCCTCCCGGATGCGCGCCTGGCATTGGGGGCATTTTTTCCACTCGCTTTTGTCGGCTTCGTCGCCGCCGACATGGATAAAATCGCCGGGGAAGAGGCCGATCACTTCATCAAGGATATCCTGGAGGAAGGTGAAGCTGCTGTCGTTCCCGGCACAGTAGAGATTGACGATCGGCCAGACGCCGCCGGGCGGAACGGTGAAGGGTCCGCCGGTACAGGAAAAGCGCGGATAGGCGGCCAGGGCGGCCCCGGCATGGCCGGGCATTTCGATCTCGGGGACGATGGTGATAAAACGGCTGCGGGCGTAGGCCACGATCGCGCGGATCTCATCCTGGCTGTAGTAGCCGCCGTAGGTGGGCTTTTCGCCCGGCTGCTGCGG
>DAOOPF010000167.1:0-6362 GCA_035388125.1 bacterium
TGATATCCCCCGGGTTGGCCGCGGCCACAGCAGCCGAGATCTGATCCCTTCCCGCGCTGACATAGATCCGGCCGGAGAGTCTGGGCCACCATCTCGGATCGCCCAGGGTCTTGCCATCGCTGCCGGCCAGGTAGGCAGGAGAGCTTTCGAGCAGGGTCAGATCGCCATTCACGGCATCAGTGAAGAGTGGATCAACATTGTCAAGGAAGTTGGTGTAGGTGGCGCCGGTGCCGGATACCGGGGCGTTGAAGATCAGGGTGTTTTCCACCGTGCCGCCGTTGAGATTGAAGGACTGGCCACCGCTGATCGTGCCGTCCGTGGCAAAAATGGTATTTTTAATGCTGACGTCCGTGACGCCGGTGTTGGTGCGGATCCGCTGGCAATTATAAAAAGTGACATGGTCCAGTTCCAGCCGGGGGCTCACCGATGGTGAGGTTTTTGAATAAAAATAGATGGAGGGTTCCATCTTTTTCAGATCCAGGAAGGTTGAGTTGCGGATCGAGAGCCGCCTGACAACGCCGGGATCGACGGTGCCGGCCGGGAAGTAGAGCGTGCGGTTGGTGTTGTTTTTCAGGATCGAATTGACGATGACAACCGAGTCAAGGGCAGAACCTGAGCTGCCATAGAGTGCGTAATCGAATCCCTGCAAAGTACAGCCGGCGATCTTGATAAAAAAGCCGCTGCTGTTGGAGGTCGTGTTGATTCCCCGCATGCCTGCCGTTCCCTGCCCGTCCATGGTGACGCCCTGAATGGTCAGGTCGCCGGCGGCGGCTGCGAGCGGTGAAACTGTGGATTGCCAGACCGGAGGCGATGCCAAACCGGCGGCAGCCCGGATAGTGATCCCTTTTCCTGCAGTAATCTCCAGTGTTGCAGATTCGCTGTAAATGCCGCCATCGGTCACCAGTTCAATAATGTCGCCTGCGGCGGCCGCCTGGTAGGCTGCAGAGAGCGCCCCGGGGACCGCTTCTACCGGGTGCACGGTTTGCCCGGATACAGCCAAGCTCATAGCCAGGAGGAGGAGAAGGATAGCGTAAAGAATATTTTTCATCAGTGACCTCTCGATTTGGAAGATGAATGCGTGAAATCGCGGCCCCCGGTCCGGCCGCACAGTCCGCGGCTCCTGGAAATTATTAGTGGCCTGGGTGCCGGATGGAACCTCCAAGCCGGCACCCAGGCAGCAGTTCCTGGTCTTATTTGATCAACATCATCTTGCGCACGCTGCGCGACTGCTCCGTCTCCAGGGAGTAGAGATAGACACCGCTGGGGAGATCACGGCCATCGAAGGTTACACTGTGCTCACCGGCCGGATAGACGCGGTTGGCCAGCACAGCCATCTCCTTGCCCAGCAGATCAAAGACGCGGATGCGAACCAGCCCCTGGACAGGCAGCGCGAAGCGGATGTCCGTCGAGGGATTGAACGGATTGGGATAGTTCTGGTGCAGCGTCAGACGATCGGGAAGCGCCTTCACCGGCGTGGCCTCCACACCGGTCGAGCCGCCCAGATCGAGGATAAAACCGGCGATGCCCGGCATCGAGGCATAGTCCGCGCGCCAGGGCGCGAGATTTTCACCAGCATAGATCATGATGGCGATCTTGTCGGGCTGCTGGAAATTGGCCAGGTAGCGGGGATTGAGCAGCTGCACCTTGGGAATGGCCATCTCCACGTCGTTGCTCATCGCGTTCCAGGCGATCCAGGCACCGCGAGTCGAATCGACTACTTCGAAATCCCAGCCATTGCCGGCCTGCTTGTGCTCCCAGAGCGCCTGGGGATACCCGCCCACCGCTGCATACGCTGAATCGGCGGGGTAGGCCTGGACGAAAAAGTCGTAGCCGCTGCCCCACCATCCCCAGGTCAGTCCGGTCGTATCGGCAGCACCCGGATCGACGGAGATATAGGCGGCGATAGCGGCTCCGCCGTGATAGGAGGTGTCATTGGGCACATTCATCAGGTTGGCGATGGAGTTCATCTTGACACGGACATAGACAAAATCCTCATCATCAGTGGCATAGAGATCCTCGATGTCCAGATCAGCAAAGTAGCTGGTATTGGCGGGATTCGGCGTTTCCGGATCGCCTTCGGCAAAAGTGAGTTCCTGAGCCTGGGCCGGCACATCCAGCTGCATCTCGGCGGTCCAGTCAAAAAAGAGCCCATCAATGGTGATCGGCCCCGGCTGCTGCAGAGCGAATTTGAAGCCGGCGATGCCGGCATTGGAGGCATAATCTGCACGCCAGGGTGCGAGGTTCTCGCCGGCATAGACCATGACCGCGATGGTGTCCGGGCGAACGAAATCGGGCAGATAATGAGGATTAAAAAGCAGGGTCTTGGGAACCGAGAACTCGACTTCATTGCTGGTTGCATTCCAGGCCACCTTGGAGCCGATGGAGGAATCGGCCGGAACAAAATCCCAGCCGTTGCCCGCCTGTTTGTGCTCCCAGACATACTGGTCATAGGCCGTGGCGTTGATCACTGTGCTGTCTTCGGGATAGACCTGGATAAAATAGTCATAGCCGCTGCCCCACCATCCCCAGGTCAGTCCGGTGGCATCGGCCCAGCCCGGATCAACGGAAATATAGACGGCGATAGCGGCGCCGCCATGATAAGAGGTGTCGTTGGGCACGTTGGTGATGTTGGCGATCTGATTCATCCGGACGCGGAAATAGACGAAATCGGCATCATCGGTGACATAGAGGTCTTCGATGTCCAGATCGGCGAAATAGGAGGGTACGGCCGGGTTCGGACAATCGACGTCCCCGGCTTCAAAGGTGAGCTCTTCGGCCTGGGGCGCCACATCGACCTGTGTGGCGGCTTCCCAGTCAAAAAAGAGACCGTCGATGGTGATTTGTGCGGCGGCGGGCTGCCAAAGGAGCAGCATGCCAAAGAGCACAAGACCAAACGTGAGGTTTTTTTTCATGGTTTTCCTCTTCGGTGAACATTTCGTGAACTGCGGGCCATTGTTGCCGGCTTTTTCTGTCGAAACAAAGAGTGCGTCCGTGTGATCCTGCCTTGCGGACTATCTGGTCAATACCATTTTGCCTGTCTGTCGGTTCCCTCCTGTTAAGAGTTCGTAGTAATAGATGCCACTGCTTAAACTTTGCGCTTGAAGCGTATACTGGTGAGATCCGGCGTTTTTAAAGCCGAGATCATGGAGAGCGACGGTTTCGCCGCGCAGATTGATGACTCGGAGCTTGACATCTCCGCCCTCTCGCAGCACGAAGGGGATCCTGGTATTCCCGTTGAAGGGATTGGGATAGTTCTGTCCGAGCGAGAGCTTTTCCGGCGCTGCGCCGGTCTGCCGCCGGGCGACGCCTGTGCCGGTGCTGAAATCGTAGACAAGAGCAGTACTGCCATAAAGATCCGGAACGGCGTCGATGAACAGGAAGGGAGAGACCGCGCGGTTGGTCTGCAGCATCAGGCTCACTTTTTTATTCTGGACGGCGAGAGGGAGCAGTGAGAGCGGGATGCTCAATTCCGTCTGGTGCCCCGCGGTGGCGCGGGTTAAGCCCGATGCCTGCGCCCAGCTCCAGTTGGCGCCACCCGTTCCGGTGTACTGCCAGAGGGCAAGGTTTTCCATCATGTACTCCGCGCCGGTCGCGGCGCTGTCGGCGTAGCGGTAGCCGGTGGCGGAGTTGTTGTCCGCATCGATGAAGAGATGGTAGAAATAGCCGCTGGCGAATGAACCGGCCACGGTGAACCGGATGTAAAGATTGGTTGCGTCGTGGGCGGCGTAGACGTCGACAATGTCGGCGCTGGCGTCAGGACCGTCACCCGCCCCTTCAAGCGGATTGTCCAGTGTGTCCAGCCTGGCGATGCCGTTCCAGTCGGTGAAGAGGCCGTCGACCGTGACCAGTGTCTTCGATCCGGCAGGCGGTGTGGCGGTGAGGATGCGCAGATTTTTCTCCTCATTGCCGGCGGCGTCCTGGGCGCGGACCAGGAAGGAGTAGGGCGTAAAATTGGTCAGGCCGGTGACGGTGTATTCCCATGAGAGACTGGCGCTCTGCCAGACCGCGGGCACCTGCGTCAGGCGTGCCGCCTGGCTGAGAATGAACGGAGAGGTGGAGCTGTAATAGATGTTGAACGCCACCGGTGCGGATTGATCGGTGACCCGCCGCCAACGCAGCTTCACCGCCCCATCGGCAGCCACGGCTTCGATCAGGCCGATCGCGCCGTCCCAGGTCGGAGGATTGAGATCGACCGGGTGGCGATGAAAGACGTCATAGCGGATTTCGTTCAGGGAAGAGCTCGAGATGTAATCGCACCAGTCAAGGCCGAGCACTTCGGCCACCTGTTTGTCGATCGCGGCGGTTTGACTTGATGGATAGTAATCGAGGGCGATAACCCTGAAGCCGTCCGGCTTGGTGGCCTCGGCGTTGACCTTGGCCGCCCAGCTCATCCGGTCGCCTTCCTTGTAGTAGGATTCGAACATCACCCCGTCGACGTAAGGCCGGATGCTGTGCTGATAGGCGGTGGCGAGATCCGGATCGAAATAGAAGAGGCCGCGGTTGGCAATCAGATACTTCTCCGGATAGGTCGCGTGCAGCCATCCGACCAGATCGGACATCTGTACGACCATCCAGCGGTAAGGCCAGGGGTACCAGGGTGAGGCGGTATCGATGGTGTCGAGGAATAGCCCGTCGCACTGTTTGGTCAGCAGGATGTTATCAGTACCGGCCGGGCTGCTCTTGAGAAAGGCGCGCCAGGAGGAGTCGCCGGCATTGACATAGTAGCTGCCCCAGCTGCCGTTCATGTCGGGTTTGTTGTCTCGATTGGCATCATCGAGGTACCAGGAAGCAAAGCCGGCGTTGGCATAGGCAACCGAGCTTGTGCCGTAATCCCAGTAGCAGGGGCCGCGGCCGTCGCCCTTGCGCCCGCCCTGGTGATCTTCGCCGATCGAAACATAGCCAACCACGATGACGTCATCATCGGTTCCCGCCACGCCGTCATGGCCTCTTTTTAGTTCGCCGATCTGAGCGGCGCTGATATTCGAGGGCTCGAGGATAACCAGGTCAAAATCTTTGGCGCGGAAAAGGTTGTCATTGTTCCAGGAACCGTAGTAGCAGAGATAGTCGGAGCTGCTGTCGACAGGCAGACGCGAGGAGGCCGAGCGGGCCGGAGAGGGGAGAAAGAGCAGGGTCAGAACCAGGCCGCTCGGCAGGATGATTTTGCTGCAAATTTTGTAAAGCCGGATGAGTCGGTGCATGCAGGTACCTTATCGTAAGTGGGCTGCCCGGGAATTCCCCGCCTGGGCTCAGTCAGGTTGAGCGAGTTCTCGCGCACCCTGTCCTTTGTCAGGATCATTCATTACCGCTGGAGGTGGGCTCCCGGGAGATTTGACTGAACTGGTATTGATGGTCAAACGCTGGCATGTTTCAAGCTGCCGGCAAGGGTGGTGGTCGATCCGGCAGCCAGACTGATCAAGTAGCCGTCGACGATGAATTCCAGTATTACTGTAAATCTTTCGTTTAATTACCGAAGAGGATATAAGAATGTTTCGAATGGTTGCTAATAGCTATTTATGCTTTCGTATTTAAATTTATAACATTAATAACAGAAAGCAAATGTTTTTTTTGCTGATTTAAAAATTATTCAACCAGTGAGCTGCCGGTATCGAGGGTGTGGGAGGGTCGTAGGAGGAAAGGGGCGCCCGGTCCGGCTGCCGGGTCCGGGGCGTGAAATAGTGGAGGCCGGACCGGGCACCCCGTCGTTTTCAGCGGAGCAGGGTCATGCTGCGCACGAGAACCTGTTGTCCGATGCTCATTCTGCAGCTGTACTGGCCGCTGCTCACCGGTTGACCGTTCTCATCCGTCCCATCCCATTTGATCCGGTATTCACCCGGGCCCTGGGTTTCATGGAGCAGTTCCGCCACCTTGCGGCCGAGCAGATCGTAGACGGCCAGCTCGACCTGCTCCCTACGTTCCAGTGCATAGGTCAGAGTGGTCGTTGGATTGAAGGGATTGGGATAATTTTGCGACAGGCTGAACGACTGCGGCTGTGGCGCGGGCGCCGGCGCTGAATTGATGAGCGTGCCGCGGCCGCAGATAAACAGGATTTCGTCGGGGTTCAACCCCCGGTTGTAGATCTGGATGTCGTCGATCTTGCCCTTGAAGTACGCGCCGCCGGTTTTGCCGATGGTGGCGATCTGGCCCGGTTTGACCGTGCCGGTCAGGGGATGGCTGTCCTTGAGTTCGCCGTTGACGTAGATCATCGCCCTGGCGCCGTCATAGACCCCGGCCAGGTGGACCCATTCGCCGGCGGAGAGCTCCGATCCGCGAATGCCGGGCCGCTCGGCGCTGACGGTGGTAGTCACCTTGAAACGGAGTTCATGGATGCCCTTGTCCTCATAGAGGACGTAGGTATCGCTCTC
>DAOOPF010000168.1:0-6336 GCA_035388125.1 bacterium
GCACCCCGCCGCGCATCGCGCCGGTTGGCGAGCAGGGAGAGCAGGATCCCGGCGGCGAGGATGGAGAGGATCACGCCGAGCAGGATAAAATTAAAGTGATCGCCGAGAACGCTCTTGAGCCAGGTGGCGGTCAGCATCTTGACGCCCACCACCATCAGCACCACCGCCAGCGCAACCTTGAGATAGCGGAACTTGTCCAGCATCCCGGCCAGGGCAAAATAGAGCGAACGCAGGCCTAGGATGGCGAAGACGTTGCTGGTGAAGACCAGAAAAGGATCGGCGGTGATGGCAAAGATGGCGGGGATCGAGTCCACCGCGAAGATCAGATCGGTCGCCTCGACGACGATCAGGGCCAGGGCGAGGGGGGTGAGCAGCACCGCCCCCTTTTTGGCGCTGGCGACCACCGAATCGCCCGATTCCTCATCGCCGGGGAGTACGCCCTTGCGCGATGCAATCGAGCCGGCCCGCACGATGAAATGCTGACCGTGAAAACGCTCAGTGACGGGGAAGATCTTGCGCACCAGCCGCACCATAATATTCCGATCAGGGTCCTCCGCCCCGGAGTGCATGAAGAGCATCTTGGCGCCGGTGAGGATTAAAAAACCCCCGAAAATATAGAGGATCCAGTGGAACTTGGCGATGAGGGCCGCACCGACGGCGATCATCGCGCCGCGCATGACCAGGGCGCCGAGGATGCCCCAGAAAAGGACCCGGTGCTGATAGATGGCCGGCACGGCGAAGAAACCAAAGATCATCGCGATGACAAAGATATTGTCGACGCTCAGGGATTTCTCCACCACATATCCGGTCAGATATTTGATGGCGGCGGTCCTGCCGCTGTTGGCCAGACCGTCAACGGCATCAACGGCGCTCCCCAGGCCGAACCAGTGACCGTTGTAGGCATGATAGATGAAAAACGAAAAGGCCAGGCCGAGGGTAATCCAGACCGCCGACCAGCCGAGAGCCTCCTTCATCTGTACGACATGGGCCTTGCGGTGAAAAACGCCCAGGTCGAGAGCGAGCATGGCCAAAACGAACACAATAAATCCGGTCCAGAGCAAGAGCATCCTATTTTCCTCACAGGTTATTAAATACGCGCAGCGGATCAGAGGGTATGGCCGAAAGCATCGGCCATGCCGTTATGCATATGTACAGAAAAGCGCGCGGCCGATTCAGGACCGCGCGCTTGCATCCGGTTTGGACTCTTCAACAGTGGCCGCCGGGGATCTATTCCCCGGCACGGTCAAGCATGTGGCTGCGGCTGCCTATTCCCCGCTCCGCTTCAGTGCGGTCGAGGAGACCGGAAGACGGCGGACCCTGATGCCGGTGGCGGCGAAGATGGCGTTGCAGAGCGCAGGCGCAACGGTCGGCACTCCCGGCTCGCCCACTCCGCCGGGGGGCAGATGGTTCGGGACGATGTGCACCGCGATCTCCGGGCTTTCGTTGATGCGCAGGGGCTCATAGGTGTCGAAATTGCCCTGCACCACTCCGCCCTTCTCGATGGTGATCTCTCCGCGCATCGCCGCCGAGAGCGCAAAGATGACGCCTCCCTCCATTTGCGCCCTGACCCCGTCCGGATTGACGGCCTGGCCGCAGTCGATGGCGCAGACATAGCGCTTGACCGTCAGATGGCCGCTTTCGTCCACCTCCACTTCGGCGCAGTGGGCGGCATAACTGCCGAAGCAGCTGTGACAGGCGATGCCGCGGCCTCTGCCCGGCGGCAGGGGTTTGCCCCACTCCGACTTGTCGGCGGCCAGCTGGAGCACCGCACGCAAACGTGAATCCGCCGGCAGCAGGGCCAGGCGGAACTGGACCGGATCTGCGCCGGCGGCGTGCGCCATCTCATCGAGGAAGCACTCGTTGACGAAAGCGTTCTGGGAGTTGTAAACCGAACGCCACCAGGTAACGGGCACGGCGGTGTTGGCCATGACATAGTCAATGTGCACCGCGCCGAACTGGTACGGGATCTGGGCCGCTCCATCCACGGCATCGGGTCTGCCACTGCCCGCCCCTCCGCCGAAGAGCTGGGCCGAGATGGAGGGCGCAATTATGCGGTGCCGCCAACCGGCCGGCTCTTTATCGGCGTCGAGCAGCCCCGTCACCCGGTGCAGGCTGGCAGGGCGAAAAAAGCCGTGGCGCATGTCATCCTCGCGGCTCCAGACCACCTTGACCGGACCGCCGATGGCTTTGGAGAGGTGCACGGCCTCCTCGACATAATCATTCATCAACCGGCGGCCGAATCCGCCGCCCAGTAAAAGGGTATTGACGAACACTTTGTCAAGCGGCAGCCCCGTGATGCGCGCGACCGCCTCCTGCGCCCCCTGCGGGTTCTGCATCGGCGCCCAGATCTCGACGCGGTCAGCCCGGACATCGGCCGTGCAGTTCATCGGTTCCATGGGCGCATGGGCGATGAAGGGTACGCTGTATTCCGCCTCGAGCCGGGTGGCCGCTGCGGCTGCTGCGGCGGCGAAATCGCCCTCCGCGCGCACGACCTGACCCTCCTGGCTGCCCTGACGCACAAAATAGTCATGAATGGCGGCGCTGTTCAGGCCGGCCTCCTCCCCCTCCTCCCATTCCACCGTCAGCCGTTCGCGGCCCTGCAGGGCGGCCCAGGTATTGTCCGCAACCACCGCCACACCGCCGGGAAGCCTTACCACCCTCTGCACCCCCTTGACCTGCAGGGCAGCCGTGGCGTCGCAGCTCCGGAAGCGGCCGCCAAAGACCGGGCTGCGCGCGATCACCGCTACCGGCAGTCCGGGAAGGGTGAAATCGATGCCGTAAACCGCCTTGCCGGTGAGCTTTTCAGGTGTGTCCAGCCGCGCCCGCTTGCTGCCGACGATGCGGTAGGTGGAGGGATCCTTGAGCGGCACATCCTGGGGGACGGGCAGTTTGGAAGCGGTCGTGACCAGATCGCCGTAATCGAGCTTGCGGCCGCTCGGCACATGCAGCACCGCACCCGACTGGGCTTTGCAGGTGGAGCGGTCCACCCCCCAGTACTGCGCTGCCGCGGTGATGAGCATTTCGCGCGCGGCGGCTCCCGCTCTGCGCAGCGGTTCCCAGCCCCGGCGTACGGTGGTGCTGCCGCCGGTGGACATGCTGCCGTATTTGGTCGGATGGGCGAGAGCCGGCACGACCGTGATCTTTTCCCAGTCCGCCTCGAGCTCTTCGGCGACCATCATCGGCACCGCGGTGCGCGCCCCCTGCCCCATTTCCGAGCGGGCGACCCAAATGGTGACCCGCCCCTGACGGTCGATGGCGAGATACTCGTTGGGTTTAAAGATGAGCGCCCCTTCCTGACCCGCCAGCGGCGCGGGACGGATGACGCCCAGCACCAGTCCGGCGCTGCCGGCGCCGAGCACCTGCAGGAATTCACGCCGGCGCAGTCCCGTTTTCTCAGTCATGGCCGCCTCCTTTCAGCTCCACCGCCCGGTGGATCGCCCGGCGGATGCGCGGATAGGTGCCGCAGCGGCAGAGGATGCCGCTCATAGCCTCGTCGATCTCGCTGTCGGTGGGGTCCGGTTTTTGGGCGAGCAAAGCCCAGGCGGCGACGATCTGTCCCGGCTGGCAGTAGCCGCATTGGGAGACCTCCTCCTCTCGCCAGGCCTTGAGCAGGGGATGGTCCAGCTCCCGCGTGATGCCTTCGATGGTGAGAATTTTTTTGCCCGCCGCGTCGCCCGCGGTCAGGACGCAGGAGCGCACCGCCTCACCCTCCAGCAGCACCATGCAGTTGCCGCAAACTCCTTCACCGCAGCCGTACTTGGTCCCGGTCAGGCCGAGGACTTCGCGCAGCACCCAAAGCAGCGGGGTCTCCGGATCGACCTCCACCGCGACCCTTTTCCCGTTCACCTCCAGTTTAATAACCGCCATTTTACCTCCTTGCGGTGAAGATTCGGTCAGCAAACCATGAACAGCCCGGTCTCAGGGCCGGGCTGCCGCCGGGGCAGCCCGTCTGTGCCCTCCCCCATCAGCGCACCATGAGCATCCTGGCCTGTGCGGTCTCTCCGCCGGTTTCAAGAGTGTAAAAATAGATGCCGCTGGCCAACTCCGCTCCCCTGTCATCGTGGCCGTCCCAGTGAATCTGCCAGGCACCGGCGCTCAGGCCAGGACGTTCGATCCGCCGCACCTGCCGGCCCAGGAGGTCACGAATGGAAAGACGAACATCGCCCGGGCGGACAAGGGTAAAATGGACCGAGGTTGCGCTGTTGAATGGATTGGGGTAATTCCCTTTAAGGGTGAATCCCTGCGGCGTGCCGGGATTGGCAGAGATTCCGGTGAATCCCTTCAGCGTGAAGCGTTCTCCCTCGATATTCTGGCCTCCGCGCAGGGAATAGTAGATCATGGCCGGAGAGGCTGAGGCCCGATAATGGTAGACCCCCACCCGCCATTCCCCGTTTTTCAACCCTGCAAAATTGAATTCACCCCGGTCATTGGTATATTGAAAAAAGTAGCTATCGTAGTAAAGCGTATTCGCCTCCACGGCGACGACGCAGACCCCCTCCGCGGGTGTCCCGGCGGGCCCGACCACTATGCCGCGGATGCTGTTGACTCCCTGCCTGATCCGGAACTGCCAGTCCATTCCCTTTAGGGTATCATTGGCCGTCACTGCGAGATTGAGCCTCATACCAACCGGGTCTATAGCCTCCAGCCCGTTGGCGGTGATAGTGAGGCTGGACACCGTCCCCGGCATAACCCCGATAAGATAATAGCCATTTGCATCGCTCAGACAGGAGGAGGTGCGGCCGTTGCCGGTCGCCGGATCGGTAAAAACGGCGGTGACCTCGGCGCCCATCACCCCCCGTCCCTCGATGGTGCAGCGTCCGCTGATGAATGAGGTGTATTTCTTCATGATAAAATCGAGGCCGGTATTCTCGCCGGCAGTAGCGATGACGTTGACGAAGGGTTTCTCCTCGTAGTACTGCGACAGATGCATGTAATTGGCCAGCATGTTGTGGGCCAGGCCGATCTGGGTAAAACCGGGTTCGGTACCCATGATGTACCGGCCCTCTTCATCGGTCCGGGCGATCAGATAGCCGGCTCCGGTGGCATAGAGAAGCACATTGCGCGCCGGCTTGCCATCCTCGTACATAACCCGCCCCTTGAGCAAGGCGCTGAAGGCTGTAAGGGCGAAATTCCTGGTCAGGATCTCGCTGCTTCCAAGGCTGAGCAAGCCTGACTGCGCGGGCATATAGGCCCCGGTACCCTCCCCGGCCCCGTCGACATAGACCGTCCATGTACCGCTGTCAGCCAGAAGGGCATAATTGCCCTCGGCATCAGTGCGGCCGTTGACGAACTCAAAGGCTTCATTGCCGGTATCCCGCATAGCCATCAGGGCCAGGCCTGCGACCGGCGCCCCGGTCGCCGCCGAGGTCACCTTGCCAATGATGGCGGGCGCACTGACTTTGATGTCAAGATGGAGCTTGATGACCCCGGAGGAGCCGTCCTCATCCTGCATGAAGATAAAGATGGTGCCTTTGGGCCAGAGCTTGACCTGCTGGCGCAGGAGGGGAAAAATCACCCCCAACTTGCCATCCGGAGCCCCCTCATCCCCGAGGATCGAGGCCATGGGCTTGGCAGGATCCTTGATCCAGCCGACGCCATCGATTATATAGCCAAACCGCCAGTTCCAGCTATAGTCGACCGGATCTAAGACGCCGTTGGCATTGATGTCGGCGTAGACCCCGCCCCTCAGCACGGCCCCAATGCGCGAGAGGTCGGCGGTGATCTCGAGCAGGGCGGGCACCGTGGTAATGGTCAGCTCGGTCTCACCGTTGGCCTTCATATTGCTGATGCCCCACACTGTGGCGGGGAAGATACAGATTAAAAAGAGCAGTGCTTTTTTCACAACAGCCTCCTTCCATCATCCTGTTCAACGTCGTCAAGGCATGCAAAGCTTGCCGGTTCCATCGCCTGGGCGGAAGCCTGTTCCCAAATTGGCCCGCGGCTGTGAAGGGCGCGCCGGCCTCCTGGTGAGCCTCAGCCGGAGGGTTTACTTGAGCATCTTGAGCAGATAGACGTATTCCAGACTCAGCATCTGCGCCCGCTGCTCGTTGGTCACTCCTGAGCCGTGGCCGCCTTCGGTGTTCTCAAAGTAATAAAAGGGATAGCCCAGCGCCTCCATTTTCGCCGCCATCTTGCGGGCATGGCCGGGATGAACCCGGTCGTCCCGCGTGGTCGTGGTGAAAAAAACCCTGGGGTATTTTTTGCCGGCGGCGAGATTCTGATAAGGAGAGTACTTGCTGATATAGGCCCACTCCTCCGGCAGATCGGGATTGCCATACTCGCCCATCCAGCTGGCGCCGGCGAGGAGCTTGTTGTAGCGCTTCATGTCGAGCAGGG
>DAOOPF010000169.1:0-6330 GCA_035388125.1 bacterium
TCCGGAAGGAGGTTTGTTCAGCACGGGCGATCGGCCGCGCGCCAGACGAAATAGGATGCCCAGAGCGCCAGATGGGGCAGCAGCGCCCCATTGCTTGCCGGCGCTGCAGCGGTGGTCAGAGCAGCTCGCGCGGATCGGCGACGCAGCCGCGAATCGCGCTGGCGGCTGCGGTGATGGGGCTGGCGAGAAGGGTCCGCCCCCCCTTGCCCTGTCTGCCCTCGAAATTACGGTTGCTGGTGCTGACGGCGTATTCGCCGGCGGCGATCTGATCGCCGTTCATGGCGATGCACATACTGCAGCCCGGCTCCCGCCATTCGGCCCCGGCTGCAATGAAAATCCGGTCCAGTCCCTCGGCTTCGGCCTGGCGTTTGACCGCCTGTGAGCCCGGGACCACCAGCGTCCGCACTCCTGAAGCGACCCGTCGGCCCTGGAAGAGGCCGGCGGCCTGGCGCAGGTCGCTGATTCTGCCATTGGTGCAGGAGCCGATAAAGACGACATCGATTTTCTGGCCGAGGATCGGCCGGCCCGGCGCCAGTCCCATATAGCGCAAAGCTTTCCCGAGGGCCTCGCGCTCCTCTCGCACCCCGACGGCTGCCGGGTCGGGGATCAGGCCGTCGATGGCGATCCCCATGGCCGGATTGGTTCCGAAGGTGATCATCGGTTTGAGGGCGGCGGCCTCGAGCTGCACGCTCTCATCGAAAGCTGCGCCGGGATCAGTGGCGAGACGGCGCCAGCGGTCGAGCTGCTTTTCCCGCTCCACACCGGTTGGGGCGAAGGGCCGGCCCGCCAGATAGTCAAAGGTGACCTCATCGGGGGCCACCATCCCGGCGCGGGCTCCGGCCTCGATGCTCATGTTGCACAGGGTCATGCGCCCCTCCATGTCGAGGCCGCGGATGGCGCTGCCGCAGTACTCGATGACGCAGCCGGTCCCGCCGCTGACGCCGATTTTGGCGATCAGGGCGAGGATGATATCCTTGGCCGTCACCCCCGGCCCCGGCGCTCCCTCAACCCGCACCTCCATCGTGCGCGGCCGATTCTGGAGCAGGGTCTGGGTCGCCAGCACATGTTCGACCTCGCTGGTGCCGATGCCGAAAGCGAGAGCCCCGAAGGCGCCGTGGGTGGCCGTATGGCTGTCGCCGCAGACGATGGTCATTCCCGGCTGCGTGAGCCCCAGTTCGGGTCCGATGACGTGGACGATGCCGCGCCCGGGATGGGCGGTGCCGTAGAGGGGGATGCCGAATTCGGCGCAGTTTTTCTCGAGCTGCCGGACCTGAGCCGCCGCCAGCGGGTCACTCCAGGGCAGGGAGGGGTTGAGCGTCGGAATGGAATGGTCCACCGTCGCAACAGTCTGTCCGGGACGGCGTACACCGAGACCGCGCTCGCGCAGCCCCTGAAAGGCCTGCGGCGAAGTCACTTCATGGACGAGATGGAGATCGATGTAAAGAAGGGCTGGAGCGCCGGGCTCCTGGCTCACGATATGCTCGTCCCAGATTTTGGCAAAGAGGTTTTTCGGAGAGGTGTCGCTCATCATACACCACTTTCTATTCGGGTTCGTTGTTTTCCAGCACCGCGCCGGTGTCGGCGGAGGTGACCAGCCGGGTGTAGCGCGCCAGCCAGCCGCGCCGGTAGCGGGGCTGAAAGGCCGGCAGGGAGTCCAGCCTGCGCTTGATCTCGGCCGCGTCCAGCAGGGTGTCGAGTGTGCAGTTGTGCAGATCGATCAGGATGGGATCGCCCTCGCGCAGGGCGGCGATCGGGCCGCCGGCCGCCGCTTCGGGGCTGACGTGGCCGATGCAGGCCCCGCGGGTGCCGCCCGAGAAACGGCCGTCGGTGATCAGGGCGACGCTCTCGCCCAGCCCCATCCCCATGATCGCCGAGGTCGGCGCCAGCATCTCGGGCATGCCCGGTCCGCCCTTGGGACCGCAGTAGCGGATCACCACCACATCACCGGGCTCGATCCGGCCGCCGTTGATCGCGGCGATGGCCTCCTCCTCGCTGTCAAATACCCGCGCCGGACCCTGGTGGTTCCACATCCCGGGGGCCACAGCCCCGGTCTTGACGGCTGCGCCCCGCGGCGCAAGATTGCCGAAGAGGAGCGCCAGACCGCCACGGAGGGCGTACGGATTCCCGATCCGCCGGATCACCTCCTCGTCGTGGATGAGTGCCGGAGCGATGTTCTCACCCAGGCTCCTGCCGGTCACGGTGAGGGCGGTCTCATCCAGCAGCCCGGGTATGTTGGTCAACTCTTTGAGGATGGCGGAGATGCCCCCGGCGCGGTCGACGTCCTCGATGTGAACCGTTCGCGAGGCCGGCGAGACCTTGCAGAGGTAGGGCACCCGCTTCGCCAGGCGGTTGATCTCCTGCAGATCGATCTTGACCCCCGCCTCGTGCGCGATGGCCAGGGTATGCAGGATGGTGTTGGTCGATCCGCCCATGGCCAGGTCGAGGACCAGGGCGTTGTGAAAAGCCTGCGGCGTGAGGATATCCAGGGGCTTGAGATCGCGTGCGAGCAGTTCCATCACCGCCGGCCCGCTCCGGCGGATCAGCTCCTCCCGGCGGGGATCGATGGCGAGGATGGTCCCGTTGCCCGGCAGGGCCATGCCAAGGGCCTCCATCAGACAGTTCATGCTGTTGGCGGTGAACATCCCTGAGCAGCTGCCGCAGCCGGGACAGCCGCGGTCCTCGAGCTCCTTGAGTGCTTCAGCCGGAATCCTGCCGGCGTGATACTGACCAACCCCCTCAAAGATCGAGATCAAATCAACCGGTTCGCCCGCAGCTGTGCGGCCCTTGGCCATCGGGCCGCCGGAGATGAAGAGGGCCGGGATGTTCAGCCGCGCCGCCGCCATCAGCATGCCCGGCACGATCTTGTCACAGTTGGGGATGCAGACCAGGGCGTCGAGCCGGTGCGCCTCAGCCACGGTCTCGACGCAGTCGGCGATCAGCTCGCGCGAGGCGAGGCTGTAGTTCATGCCGGCATGCCCCATGGCGATACCGTCGTCGACGCCGATGGTATTGAACTCAAACGGGACGCCGCCGGCCGCGCGCACCGACGCTTTCACCTTGCGGCCGAACTCCTGGAGGTGGACATGGCCCGGAATCAGGTCGATATAGGAGTTGCAGATGCCGATGAAGGGTTTTTCCATGTCCGCATCGGTCAGGCCGGTGGCCTTGAGCAGGCTGCGGTGTGGCGCGCGGTCGATGCCCTTTTTAACGCTGTCTGATCTCATCCGTTGCCTCCAGAATAAAAAAGTCAAGCTCCATCGCCCGAAAGCTGAAGCCTGTGTAAAACAGAGCATGTGCAACCGGAGTAGTATCGCCCCCGCGCCGGCAGCTTGATTATCCGGCGGGAGGCTGATCCGAAATCGCGGCCGGAAGTTACTGCGCGAATTTGAGGCAGGCGGGAGCGGTGGTCCTGAACTCCTGCTGCAGAGGAACGGGCAGGCCGCTCCGCTGATCGATCTCAAAGAAGACGGCACTATCCGAGCGCTGGTTGGCCACCACCAGGTATCTTCCCGAGGGATCGATGACAAAATTGCGCGGCCAGTCGCCGCCGCAGGGGGTATGGCCGGCCAGGGTCAGCCGGCCGTCCGGCGCAATCGAGAAAGTGACGATGGAGTTGTGGCCGCGGTTGGTGCCATAGAGAAAACGGCCATCCCGGCCGAGGTGGAGATCGGCACAATAATTGATACCGCTAAAACCTTCGGGAAGAGTGGAGACCGTCTGGATCTCCTCGAGAGCGTCCGAACTGGACGAAAAGAGAGTGATGGTCGAATTGCGCTCGTTGATCACGTAGAGGCAGGCGCCCTCCCTGCTGAAAGCAAAATGGCGCGGACCGGCGCCCTTCGGCAGCGCCGCCTCGCCCTGCGCAACCGGCCGCAGCACACCCGCGCTGCGGTCGAGGTCGTAACGTGTCACCCGGTCGAGGCCGAGGTCGGTGACGAGGATCCGGTCGCCTGCGGGCCCCGGTGCGATCATGTGCGCCCGCGCGGTGCGGCCCTCCCCCCCGTCGAATTTATGAAAATCGGTCACCGCTTCCGGGAGGCCCCGGGCGTCGAGGCGGACGACGGCGACGCTCCCTCCGCCGTAATTGGCGACGAGCAGATAATCCTCCGCCCGCGAAAAAGCGATATAGCAGGGACCTCCATCGGGCACAGCCAGTTCGCTGACCTTGCGCAGCGCGCCGGAAGCGGCATCGATCGCCAGGGTAGTGATGCCACCGGCCTTTTCACCGCCGAAATCATCGACCTCATTGATGGCATGGATCAGCCCCCGCTTTGCGGAGATGCAGAAATAAGAGGGGTTGATACCCGCGTCGCCCTCGGCAGCAAGGTGGAATTCACCTTTACCGGCGTCCCACCGCACCGCCTGCAGGCCCGCTCCGCCCTGTTCATTGTACTTGCCGATGTAGAGGAGGGGCAGCCGGCCGCCACCGCAGCCGGCCCCGAAAACAGAAATCATCATGGCCATGCCCGCCAGAACCTGTGCCAACCATCTCATAGAATACTCCCGGCAACCGCGGCCCAGAGCCGCTGTAATTTTTCACTTCCGTGAAAATAACACTTCAGGCGTTTAATGTCAAGCACTATCCGCATTCTGGCAAGTCCGCCCGAATAAAGGGCTGCGGGCAATTATTTTATCCTGACTGAAGAATTAGTTTGACATTGGACCATTTTTCGGTTATATTAAAAAAATAGACCCTATTAACCCGTCAGGACCACCATGCACCACGCGCATCACATCGCTCTTTCCCGCTTTCATGACTCCGGTCATGACGGCCTGGGTGTGCTGCGCTCCCACCTCGCATTATCCACAGGCTTCCTGCGGGCGATCGCTATTCTGCATCTCATTCTTATTAACCTCTTGCTTCTGATTATCTACTAAATCAAGGCTGCAAGAGGAAAACCGCACTTTACTCCACCATTTTTCAATACCCCGTACCCATTGCGTATTCCCTCTGCAGCCGCAGGCTCATAACGGCTTGCCGCTTATTGTAGTTGCCGGCGGCGGCCCCCAGCAGAAGGAATATCATCATGACCGGCGCAGAGATGATCATCCACGCCTTGCAGCAGGAGGGTGTGCGCGCCCTCTTCGGATATCCGGGCGGCATGGTGATCGACATCTTTGATACACTCTATTCGGCGGGGATGCCCTTCTACCTCACCCGCCATGAGCAGGGGGCGGCGCATGCCGCCGACGGCTTCGCCCGCGCCTCGGGCGAGGTCGGGGTCTGTGTGGCGACCTCCGGCCCCGGCGCCACCAATCTGGTCACCGGACTGGCAACCGCCTATATGGACTCCATTCCGCTGGTGGCCATAACCGGCCAGGTCCCGACCAGCCTGATCGGCAACGACGCCTTTCAGGAAGCGGATATGCTCGGCATCACCCGCTCGATCACCAAACACAATTTCCTCGTCAACGAGGTCGATGAGCTGCCCCGCCTGCTCAAATCGGCCTTTTATATCGCCCGCAGCGGCCGTCCAGGTCCCGTCCTCATCGACATCCCCAAGGATATCCAGCAAGCCGCAACCTCCGTTCCCTATCCGGAAGAGGTGAGCATCCGCAGCTACAAGCCCACCATCGCCGGCCACCTGCCCCAGATCCAGAAAGCCGCCGCCCGCATCAACCGTGCCGAACGGCCCGTCATCTTCGCCGGCGGCGGAGTCATCTCCAGCGGCGCCGCCGGCGAACTGGCCTTTCTGGCCCGCCACATCCAGGCGCCGGTCACCACCTCCCTGATGGGACTGGGGGCCTTTCCCGAGACCGACCCCCTCGCTCTCAAGATGGTGGGCATGCATGGCTCCGCCTACGCCAACTATTCCATCCAGGAGGCCGACCTCCTCATCGCCATCGGCGTGCGCTTTGATGACCGCGTCACCGGCAAGGTGAGCAAGTTCGCCCCCCGGGCGGAGATCATCCACATCGACGTCGATCCCGCCACCATCCGCAAGAATGTCAAGGTCTCCATCCCCCTGGTCGGTGACATCCGCTGCGTCCTCACCGAGCTCAATCAGCTGGTCGAGAGCAGAAGCCACGAATCCTGGCTGCAGGTGGTTGCGGGCTGGAAGAGGGATCATCCCCTGCAGTACACCCAGAATGGCGGCATCTCACCGCAGGCGGTGATTCGCACGATTGCGGAGATGACCGGGCACCAGGCGATCATCGCCACGGAGGTGGGGCAGAACCAGATGTGGAGCGCCCAGTTCTACGATTTCATCGAACCTCGCACCTGGATCAGCTCGGGCGGCCTCGGCACCATGGGCTTCGGTTTCCCGGCGGCGATCGGGGCGCAGGTGGCCCATCCCGGCCGGCTGGTCATCGACATCGCCGGCGACG
>DAOOPF010000170.1:0-6316 GCA_035388125.1 bacterium
CCGGAGAGGACCAGGGTGCCGTCGATATCGAAGAGCAGCAGCTTCACTAAAACTCTCCGCTCACGCCCAGCCCCGGTCCGCCGGGAAGGATCAGCCAGCCATCCTTGACTGTCACCCCGGTGAAGGGGTCCCTGGCGAGGAGGAGGTTGCCGTCGAGATCGGGATAGTCGGTCAGGGGCGAGAGATGCGCCGCCGCAGTGATCGAGAGCGAGCTCGAGACCATGCAGCCGAGCATGATCTTGAGCCCGAGGGAGCGGGCCATCCAGATCATGCGCAGGGATTCCTGAAGTCCGCCGGCCTTGTCCACCTTGATATTGATGCCGTCGAAGGCCTCGGCCAGTTTGGGGATATCTGCGCTGGTCTTGACCGACTCGTCGGCGAGGATGGGGATGGAGGCGCGCTCCTTGACCCAGGCGGTCTCTTCGAGCATGTGGCTCGGCATGGGCTGCTCGACGATATCGACGCCGTTGGCCGCCAGCCACTCCACCTTGCGCAGGGCGAGCTCCTTTTCCTTCCACCCCTCATTGGCATCAACGCGCAGGGTCTTTTGGGTCACACTGCGCACCGCCGCGAGGATCTCTTCGTCATTCTCCTTGCCCATCTTGATCTTGAGCAGGGGATAGGGGGCGGCCTCCTCCACCTTCTGTTTGACCATCTCCATGGTGTCGATGCCGATCGAAAAGGTGGTCTGCGGGGCCTTTTTCGGGTCAAGGCCCCAGAACTGATAAAGGGGGATGCCCAGGGATCTGGTGATCCAGTCCATGAGGGCGATATCGATGGCCGCCTTGGCCGCCGTCTGCCCTTCGCACACGGCCTGCACGGCGGCGTTGACGTCGACGAACTGCCAGGGATCGCAGGTTTCGAGGATCGGCCGCGCTTTTTCAAGAGTCGCGATGATCGATTCGAGCGATTCGCCATAGCGGACATTATGGGCGGCCTCACCCAGTCCAACCACGCCATCTTTTTCAAGCTTTACAAATGCATATTCCTTGTAGGTGCTGGTGTTGCGGGCGATGGTCCAGGCATGACGCAGCTCGAGACGTTTGCTCTTGATCTCCATGCTGAAGCCGCCGCTGCTCCGGCCGGCGCCTTGCTGGCACCCGCCCATGAGCGGCGCTGCTGCCGAGGCGGCCCCGGCCGCGATGATCCCCTTGCCGGTTTTGTGGATGAACTCTTTGCGCGACATGGACATTCTACTCCTCCTCCAAATGATTATCTGCTGCAGAAATTACACCTTTCGCAGGAAAAAGGCAAATAAAATACGCACAATTGCAGGCGCCTGGCCGTTGCGGGGCAAAACCGGCGGCCCGGCAGGATCCCGCCGTTTTGCCGAAAAATGTTACTTTTGCGCGGAAAATACGTAAGAAAATGCGTACATCGAGCCGGGAGAGTGCCATGTCAGGATATGAGTCAACAACGGAACCGCAGCTGCGCAAGGTGCTGCGTGATGATCTGCGCAGGGGGGGGTACATTGCGCAAATCCGGCGCGAAAACGCCGAAATGAAGCAGTTCTATCTCAGCGACGAACAGCGCAGCCGTATGCGCACCATGGGCAGCGTCCGCCGCTTTTTCGCCGTCACCTTCTGGCTGCTTAAGAGCCTGCTGCTGCACATGAGCAGCTTTCGCAGGCTCCTGCTCATTCTCGCCCTCCTCCTGGTCTATTCGCCGCGCTGCGAAATGCACGGCTCTTCCATCCAGGCCGGCAGCGATGTCAGCATCGCCGGGCTCATCCTCCTGGTCTTCATCCTCATGCTCGAGGTCAAGGACAAGATGCTGGCGCGCAGCGAACTCCAGGCGGGCCGTATCGTCCAGAAAGCCCTCATCCCCGACCAGCCGCCGGCAATTCCGGGCTGGTCGATCTGGCTCTACTACCATCCCGCCAACGAGGTGGGAGGCGACCTGCTCGACTATATGCCGATCAACAGCCACCGTCACGGTTTTGCCCTGGGGGACATCTCGGACAAAGGGCTCGGCGCGGCCTTGCTCATGGCCAAGCTTCAGGCCACGCTGCGCGCCCTCGCGCCCGACAGCACCGATCCCGCTGAACTCGGCCGCAAGATGAACCGGATCTATATCCGCGACACCATGGCCAACCGGTTCGCCTCGATGATCTATTTTGAGATCGCTGCGGATGAGGGAAACGTGCGCTTCATCAATGCCGGCCACCAGCCCCCCCTTTTCCTCCAGGGCGAACAGGTGAGTGAGTGGCCCAAGGGCGGTCCCGCTCTCGGGATCCAGCCTCTGGCCGACTATACGACCCAGAGCCTCACCCTCAAGCCGGGTGAAACCCTCTTTTTCTATTCGGACGGACTGGTGGAAGCCCGCAATCTGGAGGGCAATTTCTGGGGAGAGGAGCGTCTGCGCGCCAGCCTGGCCTCCATGACCTGGCGCAGCGCCGACGCCATCGGCGAAAAGCTGATCAACCGGCTGCAAAATTTCGTCGGCGACGCCCCGACGCACGACGACATCACCATGATCATCCTGCAAAAGCTGTGAGCTGCGCCGGCGGGCGGGCGGCGCAGCCGGAATCCCTCATGGCGCGACTCAATCCAGGCCGATCACCCGGGCGCTGCGCGGAGAGGAGACCGTGAAGTGGAGCAAAAGCTCTGACTTGCCGCCCGGCTTGATCTCCAACGTCCAGCTCACCTGCTGTTTATCCTTGTCCCACTCCTCCGGCGGCGGCGACAGTTTGACGTCGCCGAGTTCGATCTCCTCCTGCAGCGGCCGCGGCAGCTGATCCACCACCTTGACCTTGACCGCCTGCTTCTTGAAATTCTCGATCACGATCCTGTAATCGTATTCCATCTCCTGCTTCTTGCTCAGCGTGCCCTTGTTGCGCTCATACTTTTTCACCAGCTCGCGTTTCACCTTCAGCCCTTCATCGATGCCGAGAGAGAGGTCGGCGCTCTCGCCGGGCGCCAGGGGCTTGATCGCGGTCTTGCCGACATAGTCGCCATCGACATAGACCATCGCCTGGCCGGCGAGAAGGGGAGCCAGCCCCTCGTTGACGATCTTGCCCTGGAGATAGACAAAAGCGGAGAGCTTGGGAATGGTGATATAGCTCATCGCGGCGGCATAACTGCTGCGGGCGATCACGACCCGGGCGGGTTCCTCTCCGCTGGCGATGGTGCGCAGACCGGGGATGGCGAAGAGAATCGAGGTCGATCTGCTGTCAATCCCGGCCGGCGCTTCGGGGGCCATCATCTCTTCGGCTTTGTCGAACGAGGCGGCCAAGACCGCGTTGTCCTCCCGGCCGCCCGCCTTTTGCATGGCGACACGCGAGGGCTGCCACAGGCGCAAATCCCAGGGCCACAGTTCGGGCACGGTCGCACTGCGGGCGGGCTGCGAGGTCGAAAGGGAGAGCTCGACATCACTCCACTCCTCACCGCTCTTCTGACGCACCTGACCGGTGTAGAGAAGCTCCATCCGGCCCTCTCCCGGCAGGGCGCGGATCTCGTAGCCGGGCCACCAGGTCACGTCGCTGACCAGATAGGTGACGGCCAGCTTGCCGGTGCCGCCGGCATCAGCGCGCAGGGTCAGCTCGATCGACTTGTCCTCACGCGGCTTGGCCGACTGGAGCTCAGCGAGCTGTTTCTCCAGGGCCTCCTTCTCCTCTTTCAGAGCGCGCCTTTTCAGTTCAAACTCCGCCATCTCGCTGTAAATCTTGTTGAGCTGGGTGCCGATGTAGGAGAGGGCGCTGTTCCAGGCGGGCGCATCCACCTTGAGCCCGGCGCTCTGGCCCGCTCCCGCGGGCGGGGTCGCCTGAATGGAATGGAGGAATTTCTCTTTTGCGGCGAGGCTCTTGAGCTCTCCCTCCACCAGCATGATCTGACGTTCCAGATCGAGGATGGCCGTCTCCACCTTGCGGGCCTCCCCCTCATCTGCTCTGGAGAGGAACCAGCGCTCGACCTTGATCTCCTCGATCGCCACTCCCCCGCCGGAGGTCACTCTGGCATGGACCGATTCATCGACCAGTACCGCCGGCAGGCCGGTGAGGGTGAGGGTGTTCGCGCCCGCCTTCAGATTCAACGCGGCCTCCCTCTCCACCAGTGCCATGCCGGGATAGACGGTCACCCGGACGATCCGGCTCTCAATTTCGGCCGCGCACAGGGCGCCGGCCGCCAGCAGCATAACCACGATTTTTCTGACCATGACAAGGCTCCGCAGGTGAAATGAAGATCCCGATACCGCCACCCGGGCGGGCCGTACACACGGCCCTGCCCACTGTAAGGTATTAAAAGACACGACAAATATCAAGGCCAAAGTGAAGATGGGCCCGCGCAGGCTGTTGACAATGGCCCGTCATTTGCGTATATTTACGCAAGCTCATCCCCCATCGCCAGTTTCAGGAAAAAACATGCCGGACCCGCGTCTCGCAGCACTCGCCAGAACCATCGTCCATCACTCCCTCCGCCTGCAGCCGGGCGAGAGGCTCCTCATAGAGGCGACCGACATCCCTCCGGAGATGGTGATCGCCCTGATCCGCGAAGCGCGGAGCGTGGAGGCGGTCCCCCTGGTCAACCTCAAGCAGAACCTGGTGCTGCGCGAATTCTACCGGCTCAGCGACGCCGCCGGTATGGAGGAGATGGGGCGTCTGGAAGCGGCGCAGATGGCGGGCGTGCAGGCCTACGTCGGCCTGCGCGGGGCGTACAACAGCGCCGAGTTGTCCGACGTCCCTGAAGAACAGATGCGCCTCTACCAGAGACTCTGGTGGCAGCCGGTGCACCAGGCGATCCGCATCCCCAAAACCCGCTGGGTAGTGCTGCGCTGGCCCCATCCGGCCATGGCGCAGCTGGCCCAGCAGAGCACCGAGGCGTTCGAGGATTTCTATTTTTCGGTCTGCACCCTCGACTATGCCAAAATGGCCGCGGCCATGGCGCCTCTGGTCCGGCTGATGGCGGAGACCGACCGCGTACGCATCGAGGGACCGGGAACCGACCTGCGCTTCTCGATCAAGGAGATGCCGGTCATCCCCTGCGCCGGAGAGTACAATCTGCCCGACGGTGAGGTCTATACCGCACCTGTCCGCGAGTCGGTCGAGGGGCGCGTCCGCTTCACCGCCCGGAGCATCTATCACGGCGTGGTCCACGAGGGCATCGAGCTTGAGTTCGACAAAGGGCGCATCACTGCCGCCCGCTCGGACAAAAGCGAGCTTCTCAACCAGGTTCTCAACACCGACCCGGGCGCCCGTTTCATCGGTGAGTTCGCCCTCGGGGTCAATCCCTTCATCAGCCGGCCGCTGCTCGACATTCTCTTCGATGAAAAGATCGCCGGCTCGTTCCACCTCACGCCGGGCGCCTGCCTGGACAACACGCCCAATGGCAATCACTCCGTGATCCATTGGGATATGGTCTGCATTCAAACCCCGGCATTCGGCGGGGGTTCGATCTGGTTCGACGACCGGCTGGTGCGCCGGGACGGCCTCTTCGTCGTGCCGGAACTCTTTCCCCTCAACCCGGAAAATTTGCTTTAGCGGAGCGAGCACCTATGAAAAATGATCCCGTCGCCGCGGCGCGCAAGGCCATGGCGGAAAAAGAGTACGCCAGGGCGATCGAGCTGCTGCTGCCGGAGGCCGCCGGGGAGAAGATGAACGAGGAGGCCCTGCTCTTGCAGGCCCGCTGCGATCTGGCCATGCACCATCACGCTGCTGCCGGCAAGATCTATACCTTCCTGCTGCAGCAGGGAAAGCAGTTCTCAGCGGCCGCCCGCGCCGAGGCCGCCCTCATCCTCGGCCAGCCGCAGACCGGCCTGAGCCTGCTCGCCCCGCTCGCCAAAAACGAGCTTGAAGGCGAAGCAAACCTTATTGGCGTCGTCAGCGCCTACTGCTGCGGCCGCATCAACGAATGCATGCGCTATCTGAATCTCTTCGTCAGGAGCGGCCGGGAGTGGGATGAGGAGGATCCCATCGATCTGGTGATCGAACACGCCCTGGAGCGCAGCGAGTATCACGATCTCGAACAGATCTACCTCGATGCCCAGGAGAGCGTCCAGAGCGGCAGCCACAATCCGCGCAACCGCTGGTTCTCGATCAATATCCCCGTCTATGAACTCTATACCGCCTCGAGGCCCGAAAAACGGCAGAAACGCGCCGCCGCCCTGGTCCGCATCCTGGCACCGGGGGAAATCTTCTCGCCGGAGGGGGCGAAGGAACGGCTGCGGGGCATCCTCAGGGACTTTGCAAGCAGTGAGGAGGATGCCCGCTTCGGCCTGGAGAGCCTGAAGCACCTCGATACGAGCAACTGGGCTGAGCTGGCCCGCCTCATCATGGCCCTGCAGCTCGAACACCTGCGCCAGTTCGCCGGCAGCCTCGGACTGG
>DAOOPF010000171.1:0-6261 GCA_035388125.1 bacterium
AAGACCGTTCAATATACTGTAATTTAGTCAAATGCGACACTATGGCGCCGTGACGGAATCCAACCGTTTTTTTGGGTGCGGGCCAACTTTTAATTGACTTTTGCCCACAAATCCCGTAATTTATTCTTAAGTAAATGAACTGTGGGGATTAATTTAACGGGAGGAACTCGACGTGGCGGAAACTGCATATTGTGTAAAATGCAAAGCCAAGACCGAGGTCAAAGATGGCATAAAAGTGACCATGAAAAATGGTCGTGCAGCATTAAAAGGCACCTGCGCCAAATGCGGCACCGGCGTTTACAGAATACTTGGCAAAGCGAAATAACCCCCAAAGAATGCCGATACGGGCGATGAGATAACTCATCGCCCTTTTTTTTTCTGCGCGCGGGCGGCTCAACGCCGCCCGCACTCCCTCCTACAAAATGAAGAGCATCTCCGAATAGCGCGGCAGCGGCCAGTTCTCATCATCGATGGTCACCTCCAGCTCATCGACCGGCTTACGCAGCTCCTCCATCAGCGGCCGGATGTGGTCGGCCACAAACCGGGCGCATTTGGAATAATCCTCCATCGCCTCCGCCCTGTTCATCGCGGCCTTCAGGCTCTTGATCTTCTGCCCGCACAGCTCGATCAACTCGGTGACACGCTTGAGCAGTTCGACCTCGCTGGCGAAGGAGAGACCGGCCAGTTCCTCCTCCAGCGCTTTCAGCCCCCGCACTGTATCGACCAGGCGCCGCTGGTAGCCGATCGCTCCGGGGATGACCAGAGTCTCCACCATGTGAATCAGGGTTTCGGCCTCGATCTGGACGGCCTTGATGTACTGCTCCAGTTTGGTATGATAGCGGGCCTCGAGCTCGTGCCGGGTGAAGGTGCGCTGCCGCACAAGCATTTCGATGTTCTTCGAAGCCACCAGAGCGTCGAGGGCATAGGCCGAGTTTCTGATATTGGGGAGATTGCGCCGCGCCGCTTCCTGCTCCCACTCCTCGCTGTAATTGTTGCCGTTGAACCGGATCGGCTCGGTCTCCTTGATGTGCTTGCGCAGAACGGTCAGTACCGCGACCTTGAGATCAACCCCCTTGCCGCTCTCTTTTTCGATCTCACTGCACAGAATGTCCAGCGAGTCGGCAACAGCCGCGCTGAGCACGGTATTGGCGAGTGAAACCGAGGCGGAGGAGCCGATCGCGCGGAACTCGAATTTGTTGCCGGTGAAGGCAAAGGGCGAGGTGCGGTTGCGGTCGGTATAGTCACGCAGCACCTTGGGCAGCTGGCCGATGCCGAGATCGATGATGCTCTCATTGGTCGCCTTGGCCGCATTGCCGGCCTTGATGGCATCGAGGATGGCGGTGAGCTGATCGCCGAGAAAGACCGACATGATCGCCGGCGGGGCTTCATTGGCGCCGAGGCGGTGATCGTTGCCCGCCGAGGCGATCGAGGCGCGGAGCAGATCGCCGTAGTAATAGACTGCGCGCAGAACCGCGACCAGGAAAACCAGAAACTGCAGATTCTCCTCCGGGGTCCTGCCGGGCTCGAGCAGATTGCTGCCCTCACCATCGCTTATCGACCAGTTGTTGTGTTTGCCGCTGCCGTTGATACCGGCGAAGGGCTTTTCATGCAGGAGCAGGGCGAGATCATGGCGGTTGGCGACGCGCTTGAGGATCTCCATGATGAGATGGTTGCGGTCCGCCCCGACATTGGCCTCGGCGTAGATCGGCACGATCTCGAACTGGTGCGGCGCCACCTCGTTGTGGCGCGTCTTGGCCGGGACCCCCACCTTGTAGAGTTCGGCCTCGGCGTCCTGCATGAAGGCCAGCACCCGCTCCTTGATGGAGCCGAAATAGTGGTCCTCAAGCTGCTGCCCCTTGGGCGGCCGCGCGCCAATGAGGGTGCGGCCGGTGATGCGCAGATCAGGACGCAAATTGTAGAAAGCCTTGTCGACGAGAAAATACTCCTGCTCCGTGCCGATGGAGGTGACCACCCTGCCGGCGCTCACTACCCCAAAGAGAGAGAGAATCTTCTGCGCGGAGCGGTTGATGGCCTCCATCGACCGCAGCAGTGGCGTCTTTTTGTCGAGGGCCTCGCCGGTATAGCTGATGAAGACCGATGGAATGCAGAGGATCCCGCCGCGGGGCCCTTCCATGATGAAGGCCGGACTCGAGGGGTCCCACATGGTGTAGCCGCGCGCTTCAAAAGTCGAACGCATGCCGCCGCTGGGGAAGGAAGAGGCGTCCGGTTCGCCCTGGACGAGCTGCTCGCCGCGGAAGCGCTCGATGATGCTGCCATCCTCCTCGATCTCGATAAAAGCGGCATGCTTCTCCGCCGTCGTTCCGGTCTGGGGCTGGAACCAGTGGGTGAAATGGGTTACTCCCTTGCTCAACGCCCACTCTTTCATCGCATGGGCGACCGCATCGGCGATCGACATGTCGAGCTTTTCCCCCTTGCGGATGGTGGCGCGCAGCTTTTTATAGACCTCTGTGGGCAGCTTTTCGCGCATCACCTGATCGTTGAAACTGTTGATGCCGTAATATTGGGCGGCGTGCCCGGCGGGGAGATAGTCGATCTTGTGATTGCTCCCGACCTGGACAACGACCTGTTTACGGGTGGATGAGATGGAATAACCAGCCATGGTGAGGCTCCTTCGTTCGAAAGTGGATGATGGCAGCGCGGCCCGCTGCGGCGACCTTGAGCAGAGCAGCGGGCAAGCTCAGCTCCGCCCTCCCCGTGCGTTGTGTGCTCTATTCCGCGCCCATTTGCAAAAGCGGTGCCAGAAAAGGGAAAAAAGGGACAAGGATTGGCTTTGACTTTAGCTCGCAAGTTATTGATTTTAATTAGCCAAATTATAGTGTGACGGCAGGCAAAAATAAGCGTGGCATTTGTCCGGCAATATTCTTACATTATTGTAGGATTTCTCTTTGAGGCGCCATTTTTGTCGTTCATGTGGCATGTAAAGCGGGTCAGAACTGCGCAGAGCGCCCTTTTATTCCCGCAACCGTTCCGGCGCCTCGTTCAATAAAGCCAGTCAGGTTACATATTTGTAGCCATATTTATTTTTATAACAATTTTGCAGCTTTAAGGAACGCGCAATGGAACCTTCCTCCCTCCCCGGCCGCGGCAAGGTGGCCGCTCAGCAGCTCGCCATCCTGGTCGAGATCAATCAGGGTATGAGCCGGAACCTGAACATGCAGGAGTCCCTCTCCGTCACCCTGCAGATCCTCAAAAACTCCTTCCCGATCCTCTCCGGCGCCATCCTCCTCTGCGACGCCAGCAGCCAAGCCCTCAACCTCGCCGCTGCCGTCGGCCTGCCCCCGCGCGAGGGCAGCGGGATCTACGGCTATAAAGAGGGGCTCTGCGGCCGCATCGCCGGGACCGGCAAGCCGGTCGTCATCCCCCGAGTCAGCAGGGAACCTCTCTTCCTCAACCGCCTCGGCAGCTGGGAGAGCGCCCTCCGCCCCGAACAGAGCTTCCTCGGCGTGCCCATCACCCTCGACTACCGCACGCTTGGCGTCCTCTTTATCAACCTGCCCTATCTGCCCCGGCGGGACTATGACAACACTCTCAACTTTCTCACCCTGGTCGCTTCAGCCCTGGCGCAGCGGCTCAACCTCCGCCAGCTCATGGAGGCCGAACAGCAGAAACTGCTCACCGAAAATGTCATCCTCAAACAGCAGCTCCGCCAGGAAAACCGTTTGCAGAACATCATCGGCAACAGCCGCGAAATGCGCGAACTCTACGAAAAGGTCGCCCAGGTCGCCCATGCCCCCACCACCGTTCTGCTGCGCGGCGAATCGGGGACCGGCAAGGAGCTGGTCGCCCAGGCCATCCACTATAATTCACCCCGCAGCGAGGAGGCCTTCATCCGCGTCAACTGCGCCGCCATCCCGGAAAATCTCATCGAATCGGAATTCTTCGGTTACGAAAAGGGGGCCTTTACCGGAGCGGTCGCGCGCAAAAAAGGACGCTTCGAGCTCGCCGACGGCGGCACCATCTTTCTCGATGAGATCGGCGATCTCTCGCCCATGACCCAGGTCAAGCTCCTGCGCGTGCTCCAGGAGCACGAATTCGAGCGCGTCGGCGGGCTCGAGACCATCAAGGTGGATGTGCGCATCATCGCCGCCACCAACGCCAATATCGAAGAGCTGATGGCGCGCGGGGCGTTCCGCGAGGATCTCTATTACCGTCTCAACGTCTTTACGATCTTTCTCCCTCCCCTGCGGGAGCGCAAGGGCGACATCCTCCTCCTTGCCGACCATTTCATGATCAAATACGGGCGCCAGAACGGCAAGTCGATCCAGCGCATCTCCACGCCGGCCATCGACATGCTCATGCGCTACCACTGGCCCGGCAACGTGCGCGAACTGGAAAACTGCATTGAACGCGCCGTGCTGGTCTGCGAGGACCAGGTCATCCACAGCTACCATCTTCCGCCGACCCTGCAGACCGCCGAAAGCAGCGGCACCCTGCCCCGCTGGTCCCTGCCCGAGGCGGTCGCCACCTATGAAAAAGAGCTCATCCAGGACGCCCTCAAGTCCTGCCGCGGTGTCCGCGCCCGCGCCGCGCGCATGCTCGGCATCACCGAGCGCATCATCACCTACAAGATCAACCGCTACAAGATCGACGTCGACTATTACCGGGGTTGAACCCGGGACGTGCTCTGCGTCAAGGAAGCGGCAAAAAGATATTGCTTCCGGCGCTGCAGTTTGATACATTAGACTTTAATCGCCATCCACCTTTCAGGCATCCCAATGAAAAAGCTCTCAACCTTGTTCCTGTTTCTCGCTCTTCAGTTCTCCCTCCAGGCCGGCGAGGTCACCCGCACCGGACTCCAGCAGGTGCGGCCGGCCTTCCCGATCAGCCACGGCCATCTCTATGCCCAGATTCCGATGCGCTTCTTCTTTCAGGACCAGATCCTCGAGCTGGCCCCCGATCTGCTCACCGGAGAGACCTACTGGGACATCCAGGGCGGGCTCGGCCTCTTTTACGGCCTCAATGACCATGTCGATTTCTCCCTGCATCAGATCGTCTACCAGGACAACCACAAGCCGGGAACGGGCTACAATCTCCCCGATGATCTCTTCCTGCGCGCCCGGGTGGCCAATTTCGGCGATCCCGCCTCGCCGCTGCGCTACGGGGGCATGATCGAGGTACGCCTGCCCATCGCCGAATACCACAACCTGCCGCTCGAGCCCTTCTCCGCCGGCCGCGTCGGCTGGGGGCTGACCTTACTCGCCTCCCGGCTCGGAGATCCCGATGACCCCGGCGCCGGCCTTCTCCTCAATGCCAATCTCGGCTTTTTCTTCCACAACGACCATGATCTGGTGCTCACGACCGCCCCGGATGACACGCTCTCCGCGGCGCACAACAGCTCCGAGCTCACCTTCGGCTGCTCGGTGAGCAGGAGCTTGGGCGCCGTCGATCTGCAGGCAGAACTCTACGGCCGCGCCTTTCTGCGCAAGCCGGCGGCCACGGCCTATACACGGGAGAGCTTTGTCTATTTTTCGCCGGGAATCAGCTACACCCTCCCCTCCACCATCCAGTTTCACTTCACCACCGATCTCCGGCTCTCCGGGGATGCTGATCAAACCCGCTACTGGCACGCCCGGGCCGATGCCCTGCCCTGGAAAACACTGCCCAACCTCCCGGGGTGGCGGATCAACCTCGGCCTGACCGTGCCCCTGATCCCCTTCCCCCGGCTCAGCCGGCCCGAGAGCGCTGCGGCCGCGGATGAATATTCCCGGCAGGAGCTTGAACAGGAACTCTACAAACGTATGGCGGGCGAACGCAAAAAAGCGGAAGAGACGGAAGCGAACCTGGTGCGCATCCGCGCCGAACGCGAGCGGATCAGCGCAATTCTGGAGCGGCTGCGCGCCACCCTGGAGAGATCCGGCGGCCAGCCGGCCGACAGCACCGCCGCCCCGCTGACGGAGCCCGGTCCCTGATGCCCGCTCCCCTGCCGGGTACACCAAATAAAAAAGCCGCTTCCTCATGCGAAGAAGCGGCTTTTTCGTTTGGATGATTCTCAGCGGATGACTTCCACCCCCATGAAGGGACGGAGCACCTCGGGCACGATGATGGTACCTTCCTCCGTCTGATAGTTCTCCATGATGGCGATCACTGTCCGCGGCAGCGCCAGTCCCGACCCGTTGAGGGTGTGCACATATTCGGGCTTGGCCCCCTTGAAGGGGCGAAAGCGGATGTTGGCGCGGCGGGCCTGAAAATCGGCAAAGTTGCTGCAGCTCGATACCTCGAGCCACTTTTCCATCCCTTCGG
>DAOOPF010000172.1:0-6260 GCA_035388125.1 bacterium
CTGGTCGCGCGACTGCATCGCCTCCTTGAGCACCCGGAGGTCGTTCAGCGATTTGTCGATGGTGATCTCAAGATCGTTGAGGTCGATGGGTTTGATGATGAAATCGAAGGCGCCGCGATTCATTGCCGTGCGGATATTCTCGATATCCCCGTAAGCGGAGACGATGACGGAGCGCAACAGAGGTTTTTCCTGCTCCTTGATGCGATTGAGCAGGGTGAGACCGTCCATCTCGGGCATGTTGATGTCGGTCAGAACCAGATCGATCGTAATGTCCTCCGCCAGGCGTTCGAGAGCCTGCACCCCGTTGCCGGCGAATTTGAACGTGAACAATCCCTCGCGGATCTGTTTGCGGAACTTTTGCAGGATGAGCTGTTCCAGATCCGGTTCGTCATCCACAACCAGGATATTGGCAGGCATGGTTTACTCCCGATAAAATGCTTATTTGGGCAACTGGATTATGAATTCAGCAAATTGGCCTTCCTCGGATTCAAAAAACAACTGGCCGCCATGCTGATGCACGATAACATCATAACTGATCGAGAGGCCGAGACCTGTGCCTTTGCCGGGCGGCTTGGTGGTAAAAAAGGGCGTGAAGAGCTTTTCCCTGACAGCAGCCGGAATCCCGTTGCCGTTGTCACGGATGCGCACCTCGACCAGCCTCTCCAGGTTCCGGGTCTTGACCGAGAGCGTCGGAGAGAACTCCCCGTTTTGTTCCTGTTTTTTGCGATGCGCCTCATAACAGCCGTTGGTGATGATGTTGAGAAAGACGCGGCTGACATCCTGCGGGACGATATTCAGTTTGCCGACCGCGGGATCAAAATCGGTCTCGATCTTGATATTAAAGCTGCTGTCCTGGGCGCGCATGCCATGGTAGGCCAGATTGATGTCCTCGGCCAGCACAGCATTGATATCGGTGGGCTGGCGCTCATCCGATTTGCCGCGGGAATGCTGCAGCATGCTCTTGACAATGCTGTCCGCCCGTTTGCCGTGCTCGATGATCTTGGCGGCATTCTGCTGCAGGGTATCCAGGATCTCCGTTGTCGCCGAATTTTCCGCTGTATCTGACTGGCCCGTTTTTGCCGACAGCACCTCCCTCAGTTCGGCGACCAGATCGGTGATGAGCTCGGCGAAATTGTTGACAAAATTGAGGGGATTCTTGATCTCATGGGCGATACCGGCGGTGAGCGCGCCAAGAGCGGCCAGCTTGGACTGTGTGACCAGCTTTTCCTGGGTGTTCTTGAGGTCGGCGAGCAGCTCATTCACCTGGCGGTAGGCATCGGCGTTCTCGAGGGCGATGGCGCTGTAGGTGGCCAGGTTGCGCAGCATATTGAGATGGTAATCGGTATAGGCGTTTTTGTTGAAACTCTGCGCGGTGATGACGCCGATGCGCTTCTCATTATAGGTGAGGGGCAGATAGAGAATGGACTCGGGATTTTCGCCGGCGACTGGAGCCTGCAGCTGCTGGATATAGGCGCTGAAATCCGCGGCATAGTCGTTGATGATCACCTCTTTCTGGTTCTTGAAGCACCAGACCGCCAGGCGGTTCTCATCCAAGAGCGAAAGGGCATAGGGCGGCAGAAGTTCATTTTTCTCGGTCGTGCCGGGAAAATCGAGGGTTTGTTTTTCCGCATTGTAGAGGCCGATACCGAAGACAGAGGCATCCATCAATTGATTGACGTTTTCATAAATCGTGTGGATGATATTACCGATCGAAAGGGTCGCGGTGATCTCGCGGCCGATGAGGCTGAGCTGCTCGACATTGTTTTTCTGCTCCTGAATCTCGGCCGTACGCTCCTGGACGATCTTTTCCAGCGCCCGGCTGCGCTCCTCCAGCTGCCGGGTGCGGGCGCGGACCAGCCCAAAGATCAAACCGCCGGCGCAGAGCAGATAGAACAGCCATGCCCACCAGGTATTGTACCAGGGGGGAGTGATCGTAAAAGCATAAAGATCTTCGCTGCTCTCCTGCTGAAAGATATTGCGCGCCTGGACGCGGAAGCGGTATTTGCCGGCGGGGAGATTGGTATAATCGCGCCGGGTATCACGGCTCCAGGCCGACCAGCCGGCATCGAATCCCTCAAGCAGGGTGCGGAATGAGTTGGCACGCGGATTGAGGTAGGAGGAGGCTGAAAAATCGAAACGCATGGCATTGCCACGAAAAGGAAAGCGCTGTCCAGCCGGGTCCTGCAGACGATTGCCGGGCATAGCGGCGCCGCAATAGACGACCGAATCGCCGGCCAGGGCGACGCGGCGGATGAGGGCCGGAAAAGCGGTCAGTTCCGACTGATGTTGACCCGGGGCAAAGCGGATGACGCGGTTCGGCGCGCCGTACCAGATGACGCCGTTGCGCTCCGGATAGATCATGTTGATCACTTCATCGGCGAAACGCGCTAATTGGGCTTTCTCCAGTTTGTATTGGCCATCAGGCAGTTTTCTATAAACAGCCGATTCCTTGCCCAGATTGATCCAGAGGTTGTCATGAGCATCAGCGATGATAACGCCTTCAGACGGATTTCTGCCCAGGCCCATTTCCTTGAAAAATGGATCGGGTGAGAAGCGGTTCTGCTCCGGGTTGAACCGGTAGACACCTTTTTGGGTGCAAAACACCGGCCGGCCTCCCGGTTTGAGAAACATGACCCCGCCTGCCGGCAGCCCGTGTTCCACGCCAAATTTGTCCACTCTTGGCGTCAGGAGCCGGTCCGCGGAAAAGGTCAGGCGAACCAATCCGGCATCCATCGTTCCCAGCCAGACCACGCCGGGTTCAGCCTCGGCGACCAGCCGGATATATTCATGAACCCCTGGTATATCGCCAATCCGGTGGAGACGTTGAGGATGGGCTGAGTTATACCGATAAATTTCGGCGCCTGCGGGTGTGCCGGCGACGATGATATCGGGCGCCAGACTCATCGAGCTCATGCAAAGAACCGGTATGGAAATTTCAAAATTAGGCGCGACCATTCTGGCCTTTTTTCCCTGTATCTGATATAATCCCTGGTTGACGGTGACGAACAATTCGTTATTGATCTGATAAAAAAAGAAGGATTGGGAGTTGCCGACTATGCCGGTGACCATTTTAAACAGGCCATCCTGGTCATCGAGATAATAGACGCCATCGTTGCAGGTAATATAGAGGATGCCCTGGTATCTGCAGAAATCGGAAGGGCCGGTGCCGCCGGGAATCGAGTACTCTGAAAATGGCGAGTCGTATTCGAGCACCGCTACGCCCCCATCCATGCCCACCCAAAGATTCCTCTGCTGGTCCAGGAACAGACAAGGCACAGTATTGGAGATCAAGCCGGTAGATTGGGTAAAGTGCTGCAAGAGCTTGCCGTCTCTGTCGATGATGACCAGTCCGCTGGCCATGGTGCCCAGGGCGATACAGCTGTCCGGTGTGACCACGCCTGTATACAGAGTTCCGCTGGCGAGCAGCGCATCGGCAGCGGTCGGCCATGACCGAAAAACGCTGCCGTCCCAGTCAAATAGACCGCGGTTGAAGGTGCCGATTAGATAGTGTCCGCTCCGGCCGGGAAAAGGCAGCATGACATGGATGCGGTCATCGGCAAACTGACCGCCTCCCGGCAGCAGGACCAGCGAATCGCTCTCCATTTTCATCAGGCCGATGCCATACTGTTGAACATAGAGTGTCTGATCGACCCAGAAGGCATAGCCATAGTCGTTCTGCGGGCGCCAGACATCGACCCGCCATTCACTGTCAGCAGCACCGGGTTGGGGGGGATGAAATCTGAAGAGTCTTTCGTTCGCCTGAAAATAGATACCTTCAGGAGTGGCACAAACCGACCAGACATAATTAAACTGGCGGTCCTCGGGCCGGATAAATTCCATGAGTGAACGGTACTGCATCTCCCCGCGCTCGTCCGCCTCAAGGTAACCCAACATGCCGGAGGAACCGGCATAAATTCTGCCATTGGCATCCCTGGAGAGAGACCTGCCAAAGGAGTAGTTGGCATTGATGATCAGCCGCCAGTTCGCGCCGTCGAATTCCTGTATACCGTAGCCATCCCCGATATAGATCAGACCGCGGTTATCCTGTTCGATCGACCAGAACTGTGTATGCCCGTCGATCTCATTGCTCGGGTAGAGGGTCATGAATGGCATGCCGGTTTCAGCCGCATGGGCGGCTGTGCACAGCAGCAACAGGATGAGAAAGCGGTTTTTAGCCATGGACCGTCTCCCTGAAGAGCTCGTTTTTAATTTGGGCGAAATCTATAGGTTTGGTATAATAGTGATCTGCTCCGGATGCCATGGCATCCTCATAGTACTGGTTGCTGTAAGCGGTGATCATGGCGACCTTGATACCAGGGAAATCATGCTTGACGGCCTTGAGCAGCTGCAAGCCATTCATGCCGGGCATATTGATATCGGAGAGAATGAGTACAACCGCCGGGGGCTGGCACATGGCGCGCAGCTGCTGCAGGGCTTCCTCCCCGGAAAGGGCAAAACTGAAATCGATCTGCAGCTGGCGGATCTCCTTGCGGAAATGCTGCCGGAAAAGCAGCTCGACATCCCGCTCGTCATCGACGACCATCACCTTCATCTCCTACTCCTCGTGTTAATCCGTAAAACCAGCCGCAAAAAAAAGATGGTGTAAACAATATCCAAATTCAACAGGTGGCCTGAATAAATTGCGATCTTTCGGCCCAGCAGCACCTCGTTCAAAAATACCCAAACCGCGCATAAAATACAAGGGGAATTGAGGTACTTTTTCCCATCAGGAGTGACCGGAGAAAAAGATAGAGGTTTTTGCCAGCCTGCGCCCTATTTCTCCAGCATATAGAGCTGCCACAGCTCCCGGTCCGTGATGCGCATGAATGGCACAAGCGCCAGCTTGCCCGTGCGGCCGATCGACTTTTCGAGATACTTGAATTCGGTAAATTTCTCCCTGAGAGCGGCGTCCGGCGTGACGGGCAGGCCATGCTGGCGCAGCAGCAGGATGCCCTTGGCGCGCATCGCCAGCTCAAGGTAAATGCGCAGATAGCAGAGCAGATCCACCACCACGGCCGGCGGGAAATGGTCGCGAAGGGAGAGCATATACTGCCCGAACCGGCTCTCCGTGAAACGGCCGCTGAGGATCATCTCCAGCATGGCCATCTCCTCATCCATACTCAGGGCCAGCCATTTGCGCAGCGAGCGTTCGCTGTTCTCGTAGACGATGACGATGAAAACCGGCAGAATCGCCAGGATAACCAGTGTGGAGAGGAGCGGGGGCAGTATAAAATGGTTGAAAGCCGAGTGGACCATCACCGCTGCAAGCAGGGCGGGACCCCAGCAAGAGGTGCCCAGGCGGCTGCTGCGGTCATGAAGCCGCTTGCAGAGAATGGCAAAAAGGGCGGTGCACGAAGCGTGCATCACCGCCGTGCCGAAGCCTCGGATAATCCAGATCATCAGGCCGGATTGGGCCAGACTGTAGAGATAGTAGATGTTCTCGACCACGGCAAATCCCGCTCCGATCGCCGCGCCGTGGATGGCGGTATCGACGAGAAAACCGACCTGTCTTTTACGGATGAGGCTATAGACGAGCAGGGCTTTCGCCCCCTCCTCAATGAAGGGGGCGATATAGCGGGCAAAAAGGGTCACATCGATATGCAGCTTGCGGATGAAGAAGATGTTCAGCAGCATGCAGACCAGGGCCGCTCCGGCGCCCTTGATCAAACTGGCGGCGGCCGCTGCGCCCCGCACCAGTTTGTAGCTGTCCAACATCTGGAGGAGCAGGGCCAGAAGAACGACCGGAGCGAGACTGAGGATGACGTGGAAGAAGATCATAAAATTTTCAGGGAGATCATGAATTCCTGGTTTCTCCTTTCGCCCTCAAGGGCAACAGCGTACCCCAAAGAAAAGGTCGAGTCGAAACGCGACAGACTCACGAGGCGAAAATCGGCCTGGATGCCGAGGTTGGCCAGGCTGCGGCGAATCCCCAGAGCGCCCGATGCCGGGTCGCCTTTAGCGCGTTCCGGATTGGCCAGAATGGCGGAGGCGAACAAGGCGGTACGCAGCCAGCGGCAGTAGAGGCTGGTAAAGCCAAGGCTGCTGAAGCGCAGGGGCGGCAGATTCCACTCGATCATGGCCTTGCCGTAGCTCCTGCCCCCCAGGGCGTTCAGCTCCAGGCCTGGAAAACTGAAATACTCCCGATAACGCTTTTCCGTTCCCCGGTCGACCCAGTTGTTGCCAAAGCCGCCGAAGAAAAAGTTGGTAAAGGGATTCTCTGCGCTGCCGAAGCAATAGCCGGCCGAGGTGCGCAGCCAGAG
>DAOOPF010000173.1:0-6196 GCA_035388125.1 bacterium
AGCGGGTCTGCACCTCGATCTCCTGGTAGTGGGTGATATGCTCATAAAAGAGCGCCGAAAGGATGTTTTTGAGGGCGTGATAGCGCAGAAAGAAGAGATTGCCCCCGGTTTTGTTGCACATGAAAGCATAGAAGGTCTGCAGCTGGGCGAGATATTGGCCCTCCTGCGAAGAGTAGAGCAGACTGGACTGGTTTTCGAGGTCGACGACGTGGATTCTGGTACCCGCCGGCATCATGGCGACAATCCGGGCGGCCAGCTCCTCCCGGTCTGAACCGATGAGCTGATAGGGCAGGGCAATCTCATCGGTGTTGGTGAAGAGCATGAGATCGACTGGAGTGTTCTTGCCCTGCAAAAAGGCCGCAGCCGAGGAGATCAGCGCCTGGAAATTACTGTAGGAGGGGAAGGAACGCTGCAGCACATTCTGGAAGAGGGTGTCGAGGTTCTCCTCGCTGCAGGCGCGGAAACCGGTGGCCCCCCAGACCAGCTCTTCGAATGCGACGAGGATATTGACCGAGTCCTGCCCGGTCAGGGCCTGCTGCATGGTCTCCTTGAGGAGCATGAGCACCAGTTCGCCGTCCAGCCCTTTGGTGTTATAGCGGTTATAATCGACGAGGATCAGGAAATTCCTCGGGGTGCGCTGCTCCTCCTGTTCAGGGGGATAGACGGCGAGCTGGTAATAGGCCTCGCCGTTCTTCTCGAAGGTGCTGAAAAAATGTTTCCCCTCGATGGGTGAGGGATAGATGAGTTCGACGAACATGTCGTAATCCAGCCTGACCGTATAGTCCCAGCATCCGGCCGCCGGGTTGAATGATCCGGATCCGGCATCGGCACCCAGCAATTCAGGCGCTTCAATGCTCTTGAAATGGATTTGCAGGTCACGGGCCCCCGGGCTCAAGCGCGAGGTCAGCTGGGTGATGGGCAGCCATACGCGCAGGGTTTCGTTGGTCGGCCGGGCCGGCAGCAGATATTCAAGCTTGAAGGTGCGCTTGACCGCCCGGGTGACGGGATAGATGCGCACGTTGTAGTGGACCTGACCTTCGCGGTCGGCGAAAGAGCGCGTCAGCAGGGCGGGATTGCGCACCGGACTGCTGACCTCGCTGAAAAGCAGTTCCGCGGTCCATTTGTCCAGCAGGGTGGCCTGGGCCAGGGAGTCCTCCTGCTGCAGCCAGAAGCCGGTTATGCTCGCCTGGTCGGGCAGGGTGAACTCCCACATGAATTCCAGTTCATCATAGTTCTTGAAATACCAGCTGTTGAAATCGTAGCTGACTGTCAATTCAATCGTCATCTCGAGAAAGGCACCGCGGGGTATGATGGTCAAATCCGCCGCATCGACCCGCACATTGTAATCCTTGACGTTCGGGTAATTGGCTTCGTAGACGCAGAAATCGGCGGCGAAAGCGGTGCTGACCATCAGCAGGATAATTATGACTCTCCTCATGGCCGTCCTCTTCTATTTAATCAACGAGATTTTGATATTCTTCACCAGGCTGCCGGCGCGCACCATGACAATATAGATACCCGAGCCGGCCGGTCTGCCGGAGGGATCGAGCCCGTCCCAGACGAGCTGGAGGCGGGTGCCGGCCGCGGCCTCAAACTGGTGCTCGTACACGGTCTGGCCGAGAAAATTGACGATGCGGACCTCCACGGTCTCCGCCTCCAGCAGCTCTGGAAGGGAGATATCCAGCGTCGTCACGGCATTGAAGGGGTTGGGGAAGGCGCTCAGCTCGCACCGCCGGGGCGTTTCGGCCGCCCTTTGCTCTGGTGTACGCACGGCCGATGCTGTCCCCTCCTCGAGGCGGGCGAAGGCGAGCAGGCCGTCGGCGCCGGGGATGATGAATCCGCTGTAGGGGGTGAGCAGGCGATTATCGACGCTGGTTTTTTCGATGTAGGCGATGGTCTCATGGCTCTGGGGCTCGCGCAGGAGGTTTTGAATATAGCGATCGAACCAGCAGAGAGCGACCGCGCGCCAGCCGGGATCATCCGCCTGCCGCTCGATGGTCACCGTCCGTGTGAAGAGCTCGCCCTGGAACGAGCCGTAGTAATGGAGGTCGAAGGGGGTGGTTCCATCATAAAGCCCGAATTCGTAATAAGGGAGAGTGATCGGGAAATTGGCCCGCCCCTGATTCAGCGGGACGCGGGAGAAGGTCACGCCTCCGGCCGGTTCGGGATCGATCTCCACCGTATTGACTGCCGGGGCGACGGCGTCGAGCATGAGATCGAGATAGTCGTACCAGGCTGCGCTCCTGAGCCGGACGAAAGTGCCCCAGCTCCTTCGGGCCAGGTTTTCGTAGAGATAATCGTTGCCATAATAGACCTGGGAGTTGATGGTCTGGGATGTGCTGTACCCTATATCCGCGCTGATGATCCGGAAAATGACGGGTTTGACGGCGCGGCCGTGGGTCTGCTGGATGATCTCCATGGCTGTGGCCAGGGGATCGCAGTGCCGGCTGGCATCGGTCAACAGCCAGATTTCGCCTCCCCGCTCCGCCTGGTTGAAGAATGCGACGGCCTCACGCAGCAGCTGTGGCAGGGTGTTGAGGGCGGGGGGGGATTGGCTCGAGGGACCGCTGAAAAGGTCATCCAGCGCACCGGCGGTGTTGGGCACAAAGGCGTCATCGGCCAGGGCCGGACTGAAGGCGGAATAGATCAGGGCCACCGAATCCACTGCAATCGTGGAGAGGTTGACCGCGTCCCTGAAGGTCTGCACCAGATCGTAATAGCTGCCCTGCTGGCTGGAGAGGTCGACGGCCAGCATGATATTGCGCGGTCTCCGCTGCTGCTGCTCGACCGGCGGCGGCACGGCGAGCTGATAGAAGGAGGCCCCATCCTGCTGCCAGGTGCGCAGGTAGGAGCGCGTGGGCGATTCCGGCGCGAGGGCGAGAATGGTTCGGTTGGGTGCGGTATAGGCACGCCAATAATCGCCCGATTTTTTCCAGCCGTCCGCGTTGCCGCTGAGGGTGACGGGCTGCACAGCGGGATTGTCATGATCCCAAATCTGCAAGGTGGGAGTGCCGCTCTGCTGATAGGTGCTGAACTCGTTGAGCGGCAGAATGACCCGACGGGCATTATAATAGGGAAGCGAGGGCGAGAGATAGCGAATTTTGATCGTCGGCGACTGGGTCAGGGTCACGGGCGAAAAATTCATCTCAAAGCGCTTGTTCAGCTCGCCGTTCCAGTCACGGTACCAGCGATGGCGCAGCAGCAGGCGCGGCTGCGCTGCGGGCGCCGCTTGATAGCGCTTCTCCGCACTGGTCAGATCGACGATCTCCGCATTGCGGAATGCCGACGCACCCCAGGACTTGATCCAGCAGTCGGTGATCACCGCACCCTCGACGAGGTCGAAATCCCAAAACACTTCGTACGCCCCGGGCCGCAAATCACTGCCATAGGGCCAGGGCGTCAGAACGATTTCGAAGGTGATGGTGGTCTGATAAAAGAGGCCGAAGCATTCCACCTCGCAGGCGAGCTGCTTGAGGTCGAACTGGTGCCAGCTATAGCCGCTGCCATCGAGATTGCGGGCGTAAAAAGAAGCATAGGCAGAGGAAGAGCAGAAAAGCAGGATGAAAAGCCAGGTACGTTTCATATTGTATCCTCCTCACAAAGAAACAACCCGGATGATAATAGACAGGGGCTGACAGGGCTGGAAGATGTATGTGTTTAAGGTCTGCTCAAGAGGTGATGACAGCGGTATACTATAATATACGATCTGGAAAATGCAAAGCAAGTCCTTTCATGTTGAATCGCCCCGGGGGAGATGCCTTGCGGGGCGCAATTTTTCCTTGCTGGAGGCATAAAATATCTCTATCTTTTTCACAGCCCGGTCTGGCGGAGCAGGGGAGAGCTGCGTTTTCTCCGACCGGTTTGTCATCGGCGTTTGAAGAGCGGAGGGAATGAATCATTCATGAATCTTGAGCCTTATTCGTCAGAGATCGCCTGGGGCATCATCGGCTGCGGGGAGGTCACCGAGGTCAAGAGCGGACCGGCCCTGCAACTGGTTCCCCATTCGCGACTGGCGGCGGTCATGCGCCGCACGGCCGCTCTGGCGGAGGATTACGCCCGCCGCCACGGGGTGCCGCACTGGTACGCTGACGCCGACCGGCTCATCGCCGATCCGGAGGTCAACGCCATCTATGTCGCCACGCCGCCCGACACCCATGCCGAATATGCCATCCGCGCCCTGCGCGCGGGCAAGGCGGTCTATGTCGAAAAGCCCATGGCGCGCACCCACGCGGAATGCCGGGAGATGCTGCGCGTCCAGGAGGAGAGCGGTGCGCCCCTATTCGTCGCCTATTACCGCCGCGCCTTGCCCGGTTTTATCAAGGTGAAGGAGCTCATCGATGAAGGGGCGATAGGCAATGTGCGGCTGGTCCAGGTGCGGTTTCTGCGCCCGCTCGATGATGTCAGCGGCGGCCTGCCCTGGCGGCTGCGGCCGGAGATCAGCGGCGGCGGTCTCTTCTTTGACCTCGCCTGTCATACCCTCGATTTTCTGGACTACCTTTTCGGCCCCATCGGCGCGATCCGGGCCAACGCGTTCAACCTCGGCGGGAGGTACAAGGCCGAGGATACCGTCCTGGCCGGCTGGCGGCATGAGAGCGGTGTCGCCGGGACCGGCTCCTGGTGCTTTGCCGGGCCGGCTAATCTGGCGCGGGACGAGATCGAGATCCTCGGCAGCGAGGGCCATATCCTGCTCTCCACCTTTGATTTTGTCCCCATTGTGGTGCAAAGCGGTAAAACCAGGAAGGAATTCACCCGGCCAAAACCAAAACACGTTCAGCAGCTACTGATCAAGAATATCGTCGCCTCCCTGCGCGGCGAAGCGGAAGCACTCTCGACCGGCGTGAGCGGCGCGCGTACCAGCGCAGTGATGGAAGAGATGGTCAGGGACTATTACATAGCCTAGAAGGAAGCGGTCAACTTATGCCCAAGACCCTTGTCATCGTCGAATCGCCCGCCAAGGCGAAAACCATCAACAAATATATCGGCGGGGAGTACATCGTCAAATCCTCGGTCGGCCACATCCGCGATCTGCCGCCGAGCGCAGCCCAGGCCGGCGCGGCCGCCAAAGAGGAGGGGGGGGCCAAACTGCCCGCGGAGGAGCGCAAGCAGCGCAATCTGGTGCGGGTGATGGGCATCGATCCCGAGAACGGCTGGAAGGCCCATTACGTCATCCTGCCGGGCAAGACCAAGGTGCTGCGCGAGTTGAAGCAGGCCGCGGCCGCAGTGGATGCCATCTATCTCGCCACCGATCTCGACCGTGAGGGGGAGGCGATCGCCTGGCATCTGCGCGAAGCCATCGGCGGTGATCCGGCCCGCTACCGCCGCGTCACCTTCAGCGAGATCACCAAATCGGCCCTGCAAAAGGCCTTCAGTGCGCCCGGGCAGATCAACATGGACCGGGTCAACGCCCAGCAGGCGCGGCGCTTCCTCGACCGCGTCGTCGGCTATATGGTTTCGCCCCTGCTTTGGCAAAAGATCGCCCGCGGCCTCTCGGCCGGACGGGTGCAGTCGGTGGCCGTGCGCCTGATCGTCGAGCGCGAGCGCGAGATCCGCGCGTTTATCCCCGAGGAGTACTGGGAACTGTGGGCCGACCTCCTCGGCAAGAATCCGGTGCGCGCCCAGGTGGTCAAGCACCGGGGTAAAACCTTCAAGCCGGTCAACAAGATCGAGACCGACCTCGCCATGGCCGAGCTGGAAAAGGCGGCCTATGAGATCACCGAGCGCAAGGACGCCCCGACCGTCTCCCGGCCCTATCCCCCATTCATCACCACGACCATGCAGCAGGCGGCGAGCGTGCGCCTCGGCTTCGGGGTGAAAAAGACCATGCTCCTCGCCCAGCGCCTCTATGAGGCGGGATACATCACCTACATGCGCACCGACTCGTTCCATCTCGCCCCCGAGGCGGTCGGCGCGGCCCGCCATTTCATTGAAAAGGAGTATGGCGCCAGATATCTGCCGGAAAAACCCAATTATTTCGCCAGCAAGGCGGGGGCCCAGGAGGCCCACGAGGCGATCCGCCCGACCCGGGCCGAGGCCGTGCCCGGTTCCATCCCCGGGCTCGAGCGCGACGCCGAGCGTCTTTACGACCTGATCTGGCGCCAGTTCATCGCCTGCCAGATGAAGCCGGCCGAATTCGACACCACCGCCATCACCATCATGGCCGGCAGCTATGAGCTGCGCGCCCGCGGCCGGGTGATGC
>DAOOPF010000174.1:0-6191 GCA_035388125.1 bacterium
AAGGCCAGGCGATTCCCGACACCGTGGTCGACACCAGCGGCGACATCGACGGCGGGCGCGATTTCTTCTATGGCATGCGTCTCAATATCGAGAACGCAAACCGGGTTGAGAAGATCATCGAAAAGTCGAACTGGAACGTCATCCGCACCACCGCTCCGATGAATTACGCCTACGTTTTCAATAAATTCTCCTTCGCGGGCTATTATGAGGTCGGCGTGGAGTATCCCGTCAATCTCGCCGTCGTCGCTCTGGATGATATCAGCGGAGAGTCTTCGCCTCTGACCATTCACCGCAGGAACCCCAACGGCACGATGGGCGCGGCCTATCCCATCCCCGGGGTGAAGACCAACTTCAAGGTGGTCGATATGGACACCCGGACGGAGATCCCCTACGCATTCCTGGATTACGCTATCCGTCCTTCCTTCATCGAGCCGGGCCAGCTCTCCAATTTCGACCGCATCATCTTTTACGAAACGGTCGGCGCGGAGACCAAAGTCACCTGGAGCCTCTACTTTGCCGGCAACGACACCAGCAGCTATCACCCAAAGGCGGGCGATACCCTGCGTGTCGTCACCACCAGGCCTTTCGGCAGCCGCGACTCCTTCAGCTTCACCACCAGCGCGGCGCAGGTCGATGAGGCCCAGGCCGCGGCGGAACTGAAAAATATCAAGGTGGTTCCCAATCCCTACGTCGCCTCCGCGGGCTGGGAACCGGTCAATCCCTACGCCACCGGGCGCGGCTCACGCGAGCTGCACTTCACCCATCTGCCGATGAAGTGTACTATCCGCATCTATACCGTGCAGGGCGAGCTGATCTCCACCCTTGAACATAATGCCTCATTCTACAACAGCCAGGCCAAATGGAACATGCTCACCAAGGATAATCTTGATATCGCCTACGGTGTCTATGTCTACCATGTCGACGCCGGCGAGTTGGGCAGCCATGTGGGCAAATTTGCAGTGATCAAGTAGAACGATGAGAGCTTCCGGGCGGACTCCTCCCGGAAGCGTCATGGAACGCAATTATGCAGAGGTTTCTATGAAAAAAATGATCATTACCGGTCTCATTGGGCTCGCCCTGGTCACTGCGGGTTTTGCGCAAAATGTCACCAAGGTGGGCACCACGGCCGCACCCTTTCTCAATGTCGGCCTGGGGGCGCGCGCGATCGCCATGGGCGGCGCCTATGTCTCCATGGTCAACGACGCCACTGCCCTCTACTGGAATCCGGCGGGAATCGCCACCATGCAGGGGAGCGAGGCGGTCTTTAACCATTCCGAATGGATCGCCGATATCAACTTTGACTTCGCCGGCGTCGCCCTCAATCTCGGCAACATCGGCTCCTTCGGCCTCTTCGGCAACTTTATGACCATCGGCGAGATGGATGTCACAACCGAGCTCTATCCCGACGGGACCGGCCAGCGCTTCAATTCCGGCTCCTATACCATGGGTGTCACCTATGCCCGCTCGCTGACCGACCGCTTCGCCATCGGCGCCAATGTCAAGTATGTCCATGAGTACATCATGAACAGCGGTGCCAACGGCATCGCCATCGATATCGGGACGGTCTTCACCACCCAGTTCCGCGGCCTCCGTCTTGGCGCTGCCATCACCAACTTCGGCACCAAGATGCGCATGACCGGCCGGGATCTGCTCGTCCAGCACGATACCGATCCCCTGCGCGAAGGCAACAATGACAAGATCAACGCCAGTATGGCCACCGACTCGTATGAAATGCCCCTCTATCTGCGCGTCGGTATGTCCTACAATGTGCTGCAGGATACAAAAAAACATGCCCTCTGGGTGGCCGTCGATGCCGTGCATCCCAGCGACAACGTCGAGATGGTCAACCTCGGCGCCGAATATGCCTTCGATAACATGTTTTTCCTGCGCGGCGGCTATGCCTCGCTCTTTGCCAAGGACGCCGAACAGGGGCTGACTCTGGGGGCGGGCCTGCGCTACGGCTTTGCCGGCAACATGGCGCTCAAGGTTGATTACGCCTATGAAGCCTTCGGCCGCTTCGATTATATCCAGAAATTCACCCTCGGCATCGGTTTCTGACTCTGCTCCCGACAGCCCGGCCGCCTCATCGGGGCCGGGCCCTGCCGGGGTTGTCTCCGCACCAAGGGGAGAGAGCCGACCGCTTTCTCCCCTTTTGCCTTTTCGATGGACCTTTCTCGCGGTAAAAATGGTCGCTTATGAAAAAAGCCCTCATTCTCATCACTTTACTGCTCGCCTGTGATTTCAGGCTCCTGGACGACCAGACCGCTGCTCTGGTCAACAAGGAGCCCATTTCGCTGGAAGAGGTGCGCAACAACATCCACTTTATGACCCTCTACGCGCGCAATCTCAAGGGGCGGGAACTGGTCGATGCCCACCTCGACCTGCTCATCGAGAAAAAGCTCTTCGCCCAGGAGGGGAGACGACTCGGCTTTGAACAGACCCCGCTGGTCCGTCAGGTCACCGACTGGGCGGAGAGGGACCAGATGATCAAGGCGCTCTACCGGGACGAGGTCTACAACAAGGCCAGGCCGACGGAGGAGGAGGTTCGAGCGGCCTTTTTCCGCGGCCGCGAACAGGTGCAGGTGCGTCATCTTTTCGCCCGTTCCGAGGTGGAAGCCCTGCGCCTCAAGGAGGAGCTCGACCGGGGTGTTCCCTTTGCAGCTCTGGCTGCCCGCACCTTCCGCGATTCCACCCTCGCCCGCAGCGGGGGAGATCTCGGTTTCGTCGGCTATGATGACATTGATGAAAAACTGGCCGAGGTCGCCTTCGCCCTGCCCAAGGGAGAGATCTCGCCCCCGGTGCGGAGCCGCTACGGCTGGCATATCCTGCGTGTGGAGAACCGGCGCCAGCAGATCTTTAACAGCGAAGCGGAGTATGGCCAGAAGCGCGAAGCTGTTGCTGCCGACCTGACCCGCGCCATGCAGAAAAAGATGGCCGGCGCCTATGTCGACCGCATGATGAGCGCCCTGGATGTCCGTATGATCAACGCCACTTTCAATACCCTCGCCTCCCGGGTCCGTGAAACCGTCCTCAACGCCGGCCGGATGATCCCCGACTACCAGCCCATGCTCGGCGGCACCGAACTGCTGCAGGTCAATGACGGCGTCAGCGGCCACGGCAAGGAGGTACTGGTGATCTGGAAGGGGGGGCAGATGACTTTGGGCGACTTTATGAAACAGGTGGAGTCGCTCCCGGTCAGCGAACGTCCGCGGATTGACACTCCGGGCCATCTGCGTTTCGATATCGGCAAGCTGGTAATGCGCGAGCTGCTGCTGAAAGAGGCCAAACAACGGAATCTCGACAAGGATCCGATGGTGCAGGAGGGGGTGCGCAAATGGCGGGAAGAGTACCTTTTCGCCACCCTCTGGCAGCGCGTGCGGGACACGATTACAGTAAGCAGCGCCGAGGAGGAGGCCTATTTCGCCGCGCACCAGGGCCGTTATCGCGAATTTCTGCAGAACCGGCCCCAAGGCGTGCTTCCGCCCGACTCGCTCGGCGCTGTACCCGGTCTGCAGAACCAGGTGCGCGAGGAGCTTTTAGGCGAAAAGACGGACCAGGTCTATAAAAATATGGCTGCGGATCTGCTCGGCAGAGCCAAAATCCGCCGCAATGAAGAGATGCTGGCGGCCCTGGCGCAGGAATTCTCCCGGGGCGGTCAACGCATTGATATGATGGGGCTGCCGAATAAATAAATACAGATCGAGGTAGAACAGATGTCCAAACTCTCCATCCTCCACGAATTCTGGCTTTTCATGCGCGAACGCAAAAAATGGTGGCTGGGCCCCATCATCCTCTTTCTTGTCCTGCTCGGGCTGCTGATCGTCTTCGCCGAGGGGTCCGCTTTGGCGCCTTTTATCTATACTCTTTTCTGACCGGCGTTTCGTGACCAGGCATGACCGGAACAAGCGCCGCAGCGCCTCCCCGCCCGCGGCGGCGGCCCCTTCGCGCCTTCGCGCGGGACTCTTTTGGACCGTCCTGATCCTGATCCCGCTCCTCTTTTTCCTTCTGCTCGAAGGGGGGCTGCGGCTCTTCCGCTACGGCGGGAACGACGCCCTGGTGCTTCTGCGTGAGGATTACGGCGAGCGTTACTACCAGATCAATCGCCGGGTGGCGCAGCGCTATTTCAGCAGTGACGAGGTCAATGTTCCGGACGCGCGCGGGGAGGCGTTCGCCTACCAAAAAACCGCCACCACCTTTCGCATCTTTTGTCTGGGCGGCTCCACCACTGCCGGCTGGCCCTACCAGCACAACGCCGGCTTTCCCAGTCAGCTGCAGGCGCGGCTGAGTCTGCTCTTTCCGCACCTCAATTTCGAGGTGATCAACGTCGGCATCTCGGCGATCAACAGCTATTCGGTCCTCGATTTCACCGGTGAGCTGCTTCGCTACCAGCCTGATCTTTTTCTCATCTACATGGGTCACAACGAATTCTACGGCGCCCTTGGCGCCGGCAGCACCCGGGGCATAGGCCTCAGCCGCCCCTTCATCAAGGCCTATATGCGGCTCGAGCGTCTCAGGCTGCTCCGGCTGATGCGGGATGGGGCCTCCCTGCTGCGCCGCAAGCCGGCGGCGGCCGGCGGGCACGAGACCCTGATGGAGAACATGGCCGGCGACAAGATGATCCTGCCCGAGAGCCCCAGGTACCGCCGCGCGCGGGCCGATTTTTCCGCCAATCTCGGCGAAATCCTGGCCGCGATCAGGAAAAAAGAGGTGCCGGTGCTGGTGAGCACCCTGGTCAGCAACATCGCCGACCAGCCCCCCTTTGAGTCTCCTTTCTCTCCCGGCTTCAGCGGGCAGGCGGAGTGGCGCGCTCTGGAGGAGCAGGGTGACCGGGCTGCTGCCGCCGGTGAGCATGCCGCCGCTCTCGGATTTTACCGGCGGGCCGCAGCGCTCGATTCCCTGCCGGCGCTCCTCGCCTTCAAGATGGGCCAGTGCCAGCGCGCGCTGGGGGACTCGCTCAGCGCCCGCCGGCTGCTCGAGCGCGCCCGCGACCTGGACGGCTTGCGCTTCCGCGCCAGCGGGGAATTCAATCAGATCATCCGCAGCGTCTGCGCCGAAAAGGGTGCGCCCGTGGTCGAGACCGAGAACCATTTCATCAACGCCTCTCCCGGCGGCCTGGTCGGCCATTCCCTCATGCATGACCATCTCCATCCCAACGCCCCGGGCTATCTGCTCATGGCGGACGCCTTTTGCCGCGGTATGGCCGGTGCGAATCTGTTGGCCATGGCCTCCCAGTGGCCCTGGGAGCGCGACCTCCCGGCGGAGCAGCTTCTCGAGGAGGCCGCCATCACCCCGCTGGAGGAGGAGATCGCCTGTCAGCGCATCCGTGCCCTCACCAGCCGTTATCCCTTCCGGGAGCCGCGCCTGCTGCAGGCGGTCGCCGAGCCGGAATATGAAAAAGTTCTGCAGGGTGCGGTGCAGATGCTCTTTCAGCGCAAATGGAGCTGGAATGAAGCCCATTACCGCGTCGCTGACTGGCTGGCGGAACGGGGGCGGCACGCCGAGGCGGCGCAGGAGTACCGCGCGGTCATCCGCGTGGTGCCGGGCAACTATTATCCTTATCTCTTTCTGGCCAATATGTATGCCCTGCAGGGCAGGGGGGAGGAGGAGGAGCAGACGCTTCTTCAGGCTGCAGCCCTGAGCCCGAATCTCCCCTTTGCCTTCGCCAAGCTCGGCGTGCATTACATGAGCCGGGATGACGGGCGCAAGGCCCGGCCGGTGCTCGAGAGGGCCATCGCTCTGGCGGGCAACAGCCGGGATTTCACCTCAACCGACCGCTCCCGCGTCCACTACCTTTTGGGGGTGGCTCTGGCCCAGGAGGGCGATTATGCGGCCGCGAAGCGGGAGGCCGGGACTGCCCTGCAGCTGGCGCCGGGGGAGGCGCGGATCCTGAATCTTCTGCAGCAGCTGGCAGCAGTCATGCCATCATCATCGAACCCCTAACGCGAAGGGAGCACCAATGACTCCACTCGATTACGGCATCGTCATCGCCTATCTCGCCGGCGTCCTCATCATCGGCCTCTGGAGCGAACGGCGCGCCAAGCAGAATATCGACTCCTACTTTCTCGGCAACCGCACCCTGCCCTGGTGGGCGCTGGGGGCGTCGGGCATGGCCTCCAACCTCGACGTCAGCGGCACGATGATCAACACCGCCTTCATCTTCGCCCTCGGCGCCACCGGCTTTTTCATCGAGA
>DAOOPF010000175.1:0-3176 GCA_035388125.1 bacterium
CCGCACCGCGACCGGCTTATGCGCCTGGATGCGCCCTTTAATGGAAATCCCGTGGAGATTTTCAAGGCCGAGCACCGGATCGCGGGCTGGCAGGATGGTTGGGGTGCCGACGGCGGCACCCTGATGCTGACCCAGCACGAGCGCATGCGCCGCTGGCTCTATACCTGGCTGCTGGATGTGGACAAGGGCACGGCTCGTCTCTGGTTCGACCTCAACGAAGATGAACGTTACGCTGCGCCGGGCTCGCCCCTGCGCCGCCCGCTGCCCAACGGCCGCTGGGTGCTGCGGCAAAAGGGCGGTGCAGTCTATTTCAGGGGCAGCGGCGCCACAGCGCAGGGCGACCGGCCCTTCCTCGACCTGCGGGATATGAAGACGGGCGCGGTTGAACGCCTCTTCCGCTGCGATCCTGAACGCTACGAGTATTTCGTCGCCTTCGCCGGGGATGAGACGCGTTTTGTGATGAGTTCCGAATCCGCCGCCGAAGTGCCCAATTACTACCTGGCCACCCTGGGCAAAAAGAAAGCCGCGCCCCCGGGCGAGGCGGCGCGCGCCTTGACCCGCACCCCCATCACCCGCTTCACGGATCCGGCGCCGCAGCTCCGGCAGATCGAAAAGCGGATCGTCCGCTACGAGCGCAAGGATGGTGTCCCCCTCAGCTTTCAGCTCTACCTGCCCCCCGGCTATCAGGAGGGCACACGGCTGCCCACCGTGCTCTATGCCTATCCCCTGGAGTACTCCGATCCCGCCACCGCCGGACAGGTGAGCGGTTCAACCCGCCGCTTCAACCGCATCAGCGGCGCCTCGCATCTCTTTTTCCTGCTTCGGGGCTATGCGGTGCTCGACAACACCGCTATGCCGATGATCGGAGACCCGGAGAGCACCTATGATACCTTTGTCCCCCAGCTGGTGGCGGACGCCGAGGCCGCGGTCGCCAAGGCGGTGGAGATCGGCGTGGCCGATCCCGGACGCATCGGCGTCATCGGCCACAGCCACGGCGCCCTGATGGTGGCCAACCTCCTGGCCCACACCGATCTCTTCAGCGCCGGCATCGCCCGCAGCGGTTCCTTCAACAAGAGCAACCAGCCTTTCGGCTTTCAGTCGGAGCGCCGTTCCCTTTTCGAGGCCCGCGACGTTTATATTCAGCTTTCGCCCACCTTTTTTGCGAACCAGGTCAACGAGCCCATCCTGATCATCCACGGCGACGCCGATGGCAACCCGGGCACCCTGACCGCGCAATCCGAGGTTTTTTTCGAAGCTGTGCGCGGTTCCGGCGGCACGGCACGGCTGGTGCTGCTGCCCTTCGAGGACCATGGTTACCGGGCCCGGGAGAGCATAGAGCATGTCCTCTGGGAGCAGCTGGAATGGTTTGACCGCTACGTCAAGGGCGCGGGGGATGCAGCGCCCGAAGGCACTATACCCCGATGACGCCGGAGGCCGCCCGGCAGCAATTCGCACAAAATGCTGAAGGCTTTGCAGGAGGTATTTCATCATCGAAAGCAGCTATCACATTTTATCCTGTGATCACCCCGTGAGCTGCTCGAGCACAGATCTAGTTCAAGGCGAGAGGTCGAGAGGGCAAGAGTTCGTATTGATGGTGACAAATCGAGCGGACAAATTTGGGGACAAACGGAAGTGACGGCTAAAAGGTACCCTGCGCTTTTGCGCAGCTGCAGCAATTATTAATGCTGGAGCATGGCGCAGGGGGATGTTGGCGAATGTACGCGCGAACCGCACCCGGCTGGATGAACAGAACTTTGCATCCATCGAATTTTAGTTTAAAACCCGGTTTATCCAAATCGTATAACACAATTAAAAGTGAAATACCGCTCCGATGGCTGCGTAGTTAATCAGCGTGAAATTATAAACTTCATCATTATCTGCACCGCCTTCAACAATTCTATAGCCGGCTTTGAAATCAATTTTATCGGACGGTTTAAAAATCAGAGAAGCAAGGAGATCCTCGGCGCGGCCTTGCGGCGCGGCCAGGGCATCACCATCGAGCAGGAAGGCAAATTTTTCAGTAAATTTCCATAAAAGACGAAAGTGAATAATTGGCACAAAACCGACATTCGCTTTTTCGGATTCGAGGCCGTTGCCCTTGACAGCAATTTTTGCATCGCGTATTTTTGCCGTAAAGCCGGCGCCGATCTCGATTTTGTCTTTTCTCAAAAAGTCATAACGGTAGATCAATCGATAAGAATTGAACTTGTAGGCTGCTTCCAGGGGTGTACCCGCCGGAAATGTTTCGCCTTCGAATAAAAGATCACGCTGTAATTGTCCTGCAGAATTGATTGAAAAAGGTGCATAAAGAGCGCCCAAATGATGGCGGTCATTGAAATTATAGAATATTCGAACCCGGTAGAAAAAGCCTGGATCGGCTTCAAGCTCTTCGGAAAGGGAAAATAACGTTCCTGTATCTCCGGGAATTCTCACATCATTGTAGCCGCTAAAAACGGCTCCAGATTCAATATCCAGATCAATTTGTGAAAAGGTTTCAGGAGCGAGCAACAAGCTGATGCCCAAGAAAGCAATGGAAAAGCTGATCATTTTTCTCATAACTTACTCCTTTTCGTCTACTGTCAAAATCACTTCTTATTGGCTGTCTGTGGGGTGTACGATGACTGCCGAATGTCCTGATACATTCCCCCATTTTGCCCGGGAAGCACCGGATCAGCGGTCATCCCCGCCAGAGTGCGGATGGGTGATTTCACCACTTTTCTTAAATATAGCTTTTTGCGGATTCGTGAGCAAGTCATTTGTAACTGCAGCGGTGATGAAAAGAGCTATGGCGGGACCGTGCCTTTGATCTGCTGCTTTCTGGTTTTTGATACGCTGGAATTTCTGGCCGAGGTGACCCAGTACATTCTGGACAAGGGGAAGCACCTGATCCACTACTTTGGCTGGTATTCGAACAAGGAGCGCGGCATGCGCAAGAAAAGAGCCGTCTGTGGAAAGAGACGGTACCGCGGCCGCCTCATCAGGAACGTAAAGTTGCAGAAGGCGAGCCGGTTTATGTTTACGGCTGTTTTGAGCGTGTCTGCATCTAGAGTCCTTCCTTGATTTCTGCGCGAGTTGATCCCGCAGCGATAGGACCAGGTTACCTGCTTTCAGGAAATATTTCTTGCATTACAGGTCTCTATTGGCTAATTTTCCGGCAGATGAGAATACCGCCAATG
>DAOOPF010000175.1:3276-6104 GCA_035388125.1 bacterium
TTTTCACTCCTCATCGCCCTCTCTTTTTTCACTTCCCCCGCTCTCCACGCCGCCGGGTTGCCGGTCATCAAACCCGCTCAAGCGGGCTTTTCGGCAGAAAGGCTGGAACGGCTGAACAACGGTCTGCAAGCCTATGTGGATCAGGGTAAGGTGGCTGGACTGGTCACCTGTATCCTGCGCAGCGGCAAAGTGGTGCATGAACAGGCCTTTGGAAAAATCGACCTCGAGAGCAATCAGCCCATGCCGGTAAACGCTATTTTTCGCATCGCATCGCAAACCAAGGCGATCACCAGCACCGCCATTATGATGCTGCAGGAAGAGGGCAAGCTGTTGTTGGATGACCCGGTCTCGAAATACATCCCCGAATTCGCTCATGCTCGCGTGGCGGTCCAGGCAGAAGGGAAGGACAGTCAGGGCTATTCTACGGTTCCGCTGAAACGCGCCATTACCCTCCGCGATCTGCTTACTCACACCGCCGGCATCTCATACGGAGGCGGGCCGGCCAAAGCGGAATGGCAGGCCGCCGGTCTCAATACCTGGTTTCTCGCCGACAAAGACAAAACCATCGGTGAAATAATCAAAACGATGGCCGGTCTTCCCTTTGACGCCCAGCCGGGCGAAAAATTTATCTACGGATACAACACTGATATCCTGGGCTATGTGGTCGAATGTGCCTCAGGCATGAATCTGGCCGATTTCATCGCGCAAAAAATCACCGGTCCTTTAGGCATGAGCGACACCGCGTTTTTCCTTCCCCGGGAAAAACAGGATCGCCTTACTTCTGTCTATGGCCTCGATGAAAAGGGATCCCTGTTTCTGAAAGAAGACCGGGGCAACAACTATTATATGCAGGGGCCGAGAAAATGCTTTGCCGGAGGTGCAGGTCTACTCTCCTCTGCGCGCGACTATGCTACCTTTCTGCTCATGCTCCAGCAGGGAGGTCAGGCGAACGGGGTCCGCTTGCTCTCCCCCAAATCCGTCGAGCTGATGATTGCCGACCATGTCGGCGGCCTCTATGGTTCACAGGGGTTCGGTCTCGGATTCTGGGTCACCGATCGCCTGGGACGTAACGGCCAGCCCGGTACGGTCGGCTCTTTCGGCTGGGGCGGCGCCTATCACACCACCTATTGGGTGGATCCAAAGGAGAAAATGGTCGCTGTATTGATGACACAGCTGTTGCCCGCCGCCAACAGCGATCTGCATGCAAAATTCCGGGCACTGGTCTATCAGGCGATCGTGGATTCGTATGTTACCAATGAGTGAAGCAATTTCAACACAATTCTCGTGAGAATGTAAAGTCGGGATTGCAGGATTCTGCGCCAGGATTATTTCCTGGTCAAACAGGGGCAACTACGCGTCCTTGGCCTGAAAATTATGGTCTTATTGTTACTGATCCTGACTGCGCCGCACCGTGCCGTCGTCACTGTGGTCGCGGACGCGGGTGTGGAGTTCGGTGAACATCCTGCGCATGTCGCGGATGCCTCCGGCGGTGAACCAGAATACCACAATCGTCGAGATGATCACGCCGATGATGAGATAAAAGTACCAGAATCGCATCCAGCTGAGGTCGGAGATCGAGGTTGTCAGCGCCAGAATCGTGCCGACGACAAAGACGATGAACCAGAGAAAGGTCCAGGCATAGGAGGCGATGTAGATGAACTTGTCGCCGCGGGTGAAGAGTTTGTTCATGCCGAGCATTTTCCAGCCCTTGACCGGCTCGCTTGCGGCGGTCATGGCGTCCTCCTGAACCGCGTATTTGCCGCGATGGAGGAGCTGGTCCATGTTGTACTCGTGCTTCGGCCCGAGCAGCGAGACCAGGATGTAGATCAGGATCGCGCTGGCCATGGCGATGAACCAGAAGATCTGGCCGTTGATCGCCCCGAGGGCGGCGAGCCAGGGCATCGATTCGCCGAGTCCGGGCCAGGATTTCAGGATGGAGGGGATGACCGTGCCGCTCACCGCGATGACCGAGCCGGTGATCATCGCTGACCAGGCCGCTGCGGCGGTGCCGCGCTTCCAGTAAAGGCCGCCGATGATGGCCGCTCCCGAACCGCCGGCGTAGATGGCGCCGGTGACGGCAAAAAAGAGCAGGATGTACTGGCTCTGGCGGAAAATATTGCTGAATGCGAAGACGAACAGGGCGACGCAGGCGATCGAGATGCGCAGGTATTTGATGTGCTGCTGCGGAGTCAGGGGCTTTCTGCGGATCGGCATGACCACATCCTGAATGAAAATGCTGCCCCAGGAGTGCATGTAGGATTCGAGGGTGCTGATCGAGGCCATCAACATCACCGCAACAAAGGCGCCCATCAGCCCTTTGGGCAGCATCTGGGTCAGGACCAGGGGCACAGTGAGCTGGCTTTCGATCACATGGTCACCGACGGTGCCCAGCACGCCCTTGACATTGGCGGCCTTGGCGAGGAAATCGGGATGGTGCATGAGGGTATAGGCGGCCACCGGAATGAAGAGCAGAAAGATCACCTGGGGGATGCCGCGCCAGTTGGAGAGCACCCCGGCCATCTTGGCCTCATGGGCGTTTTTGGCCGAGCTGTTGAAACCCTGCGTGCCCTGCCAGGAAAGGACGCTGTAGATCGCGCCGAAAACCCCGATCAGGAAGAACCAGAAATTGAAATCCTTGGCCTGGCTGGTCCGGTAGGGATTGAGCATCGAGGCGTCAGCCGGCGCGGTCTGCAGCCCCTGGAAGATGTGATCGAAGGAGAAGTAGGAGAAGAAGAAGAGGATGATGACGACGAATACGATATTGACAAAGGCCCCCTGGATGAAATCGGAGATGATGATGGCGATCTGGCCGCCGGTGAAGACAAAGT
>DAOOPF010000176.1:0-6099 GCA_035388125.1 bacterium
ACCTTTTCCAGATCGGCCTGAACCATGAGATGCACCAGCTCGGGCAGAGTCGTCTTCGGCGCCCAGCCCAGAACATTCCGCGCCTTGCTCGCATCCCCGACCAGCAGATCGACCTCAGTCGGGCGGAAATAGTTGGGATCCACGGCTACGCGCACCACCCCGGTTTTGGGATCGACGCCCTTTTCCTCCCGCCCCGTCCCGGTCCAGTCCAGCTCCACGCCGATCTCGCGGAAGGAGAGATCGGCGAATTCGCGCACGGTGTGCATCACCCCGGTCGCGAGGACGTAATCCCCGGGTTCGGGCTGCTGCAGCATCCGCCACATGCCCTCGACATACTCGGGGGCGTAACCCCAGTCGCGCTGCGCGTCGAGGTTGCCGAGGTAGACGGCCTCCTCGAGGTTGTGGGCGATGCGCGCCACCGCGCGGGTGATCTTGCGGGTGACGAAGGTCTCGCCGCGGCGGGGCGACTCGTGGTTGAAGAGGATGCCGTTGCAGGCGAAGATGTTGTAGGCCTCGCGATAGTTGACGATAATCCAGTAAGCGTAGAGCTTGGCCACGCCGTAGGGCGAGCGCGGGTAAAAGGGCGTGGTCTCGTTCTGCGGGATCGCCTGCACCTTGCCGTAGAGCTCGCTGGTCGAGGCCTGGTAGAAGCGGGTGGCGAGGCCGGTCTCCTTGATGGCATCGATGAAGCGCAGGGTGCCCATGGCATCGGTCTCGGCGGTGTATTCGGGCAGCTCGAAAGAGACCTTGACGTGGCTCTGGGCCGCCAGATTATAGATCTCGTCGGGATGGATCTTTTCCAGCAGCCGGTTGAGGTTGCTCGAGTCGGTCAGATCGCCATAGGAAAGGAAGAAGCGCTTGTCGTGGAGCGCCTTGTCGTTGAAGAGATGGTCGATGCGGCCGGTGTTGAAGGAGCTGGAGCGGCGGATGATGCCGTAGACCTCGTAGCCTTTTTCGAGCAGCAGCTCGGCGAGGTAGGAGCCATCCTGTCCGGTGATGCCGGTGATGAGGGCTTTTTTCATAAGTACCCTTCGACGCTCAAGATGATTGAATCTCGTTTGACGATCAGCGTTTAACCAGAGGCAAAGTCAGTGGCGGGATATTCATCCGCGAGGTAGTGGCATGTACCAATTCACGAAAGAAGGGCCAGATATTTATCGGCAAACTGGCTTCTTTATAAACAGCAAAATATTCCGGAGTCATATCACGATGGCTGGAAAAATAGATGAGATAAACAGCCGATATTTTAATAGCGATTTTGCGTTGAGAATTCCTGCCGACAAGTTCACAGGAGTGTCGGATCCGGAATCCAGATTCGTCCGGAGAAAAGTCTGATTCACTTTGAATACTTATCTTTAAACCACCATTGAATTCAGCCGAATTAGACTTTGCAGCCATTTCGACAAGTTGAATGCTGCGCAAATCGATCCCCTGTATAAAACGTCGATACTCTTCGGGACTCGGTCCCTTGAGGGCTGATTTAGCCGCATTTGATGTCATAGATATTTTCCTGTTCAGCGACCACGTTCCAATTTGTGCCTTCTATCAGGTATTGCATGGATTGCATAGACAACACCATATCTTTCATTCGCTGGCACAAGAGCTCCATCTCTCCCGACATAGACAATCGGGTCATCCTCTGGGAAAGCAGCATAAGACAATATTGGTTCAGAGTCGTATTGGTGCGCTCCGCCTGTTCGGCCAACTCCCGATGGAGATCGGCAGGAATTCTCAGCACAAAACGGCCGCTGTATGATTTCATTTCCTCTTCCACGGGCTCAGGAATATCAATGCCTTTTTCTAGATAATCCTGAAACAAAAACTCTTTAACAACCTGCAAATCCGCGATTGCTTCCTCTATGGTCTCGCCATCGCCGAGGAATGCAGCCTTTCCCAGTTGTCGGATATAAGCACAATAACCTCCCCCCTCTTCCTCAGGAATACGTAAATACTCGACAGGGTAGTTCAAATTCAGGTAATAATCCAGTTTCTGCTTGTTCACTCTTTTGCCTCGACGACAATATTAATAGCCGGTAAAACAAATTTTTTAATATATAAACCTTTAACGCGTTTGCCCCCTTTAACAGGCAAGGTAAACTCGCCAGCGGCGCCAAAAGGTTGCTTGCCTATAAGAGAATTGTGATGTACAACAATGTGCGATCCCGGCTTGCGTTCATAGCACAAACCATAGCGATCAAGAACAGACAAGACTTCATCCTTATCGACTTCGGCAGGGCCGCGCTGCCAGCGTTCGAGGATCTTATCGATCTTTGTCATTATTGATCTCTTTAATATACTATATATAGTATAAAATTGCAAGCCGATAATATCAATTAAAAATCAGCCCGTTAAATAAAATACTAAAAAATAGAAAAGGGAGTCCCGGCACTGGAACTCCCTTTGATCAGAGATCACTTACGCCTTGACGATATTGCCGTCGCCGAGTTTGCCGTAGAGTTTGTAAACATTGCGGGTATCGATGATCAGTTTGGCATGCTTGCGCACCAGCTCATAATCGACATCGGTATGGTCGGTGATGACGATGATCACATCGTACTTGCTGATGTTCTCGGCGGTGAGCGGAATGCTGCTCATCTCGTACTGATACTTGCGCGTTGCCGGCAGCTTGGCGACAAAGGGGTCGTGATAATCGACTTTGCAGCCGCGCTCGTGGAGGATTTCGATCACCTTGAAGGCGGGAGTCTCGCGCATATCGTCGATGTCTTTTTTATAGGCGGCGCCGAGGATCAGCACTTTGGCGTTTTTGAGGCTCTTGCCCTGCTCGTTGATCGCCTCGAGGGTCTTCTCAAAGACGTAATAGGGCATATTGGTGTTGATCTCGCCGGCCAGTTCGATGAAGCGGGTGGGCATATCGAACTCGCGCGCCTTCCAGGTCAGGTAAAAGGGATCGATCGGGATACAGTGACCGCCCAGGCCCGGTCCGGGATAGAAGGGCATAAAGCCGAAGGGCTTGGTGGAGGCGGCCTTGATCACCTCCCAGACGTCGATGCCCATGCGGTCGAGGATCTGCTTCATCTCGTTGACCAGGGCGATGTTGACGCTGCGGAAGATGTTCTCGAGCAGCTTGGCCGATTCGGCGGCGCGGGTGCTGCTGACCGGCACCGGGGTGGTGACATAGCCGTAGAGCGTGATGGCGCATTCGCGGGCGTAGGGGTCATCGGCGCCGACGATTTTGGGGGTGGTGCGCATGGAAAAGTGCTGGTTGTTCGGGTCCTCGCGCTCGGGCGAAAAGGCGACCCAGAAATCGACATTGCACTTTTTGCCGGACTCTTCGAGGATCGGCTTCATCACCTCGTCGGTGGTGCCCGGCCAGGTGCTCGACTCGAGAATGAACATCTGCCCCGGGCGCAGGTACTTTTTCAGCTCGTGCGAGGTATCCTCGATGTAGGAGAGGTCGGGCTCGCGGTGCTCGTCGAGCGGCGTCGGCAGGGCGATGAGAATGACATCCGCCTCGGGGGATTTGGCGAAATCAGCGGTGTATTTCACCTTGCCGAGGGCGTTGATCTCCTCGATATCCTTTGCGGGGATGTGCTTGATGTAGCTCTTGCCGGCGCCGAGCTTGTCGATCTTGCTCTGATCGATGTCGAGGCCGATGATGGAGAAACCCTTGCGTGCGAACTCGATGAGCAGAGGCAGTCCTACATAGCCCAGTCCCACGATGCCCAGCACAGCCTGTTTGGAATCAATCTTTGCTTTGAGGTCCATTGTCGTGTCTCCGCACATTTGGTTGGGGTTTATACTTTTGACAAACTTGCAGTTTCAGGAAACCTTACTCCCCTTGCATCCATTGTACCACTTTTTCCAGGCCGTTGCGGAAATCAATCTGCGGCTCATAGCCGAGGAACTGGCGGGCCTTGCCGATATTGGCCAGGGAGTGCTTGACGTCGCCGGCACGCGGGGTCGAATAGTTCGCCGTAATCTGCGTGCCGAGCAGCTCGTTGATATACTGGATGAGGGTATTGATGGTGATGCGCCGGCCGCAGGCGATGTTAAAGACCTCACCCCGCAGATCCTCCAGTCCCCCCTCGCAGGCGAGGAGGTTGGCGTGGACGACGTTGCCGACATAGGTAAAGTCGCGGGACTGTTCGCCGTCGCCGTGGACGAGGGGCTGCTGGCCGCTGCGGATCATGTCGACAAATTTGGGGATCACCGCTGAGTACTGCGAATAGGGGTCCTGGCGCGGGCCGAAGACGTTAAAATAGCGCAGTGAGACGGTCTCGAGGTTGTAGATGCGGGTGAAGACCTGGCAGTATTTTTCGCCCGCCAGCTTGGCCACGGCATAGGGAGAGAGCGGCTTGGGGAGCATATCCTCGGTCTTGGGCAGGGTCTCGAGATCGCCATAGATCGACGAGGAGGAGGCGTAGACCAGGCGTTTGACTTTGGCGTCGCGGGCGGCGTCGAGCACATTCAGGGTCCCGACGACGTTGACCTCGTTGCTGGTGATGGGGTCCTTGACCGAGCGCGGCACCGAAGGCAGGGCCGCCTGGTGGAGGACGAAATCGACGCCCGACACCGCCTCGCGCACGGTGTGGTAGCTGCGGATGTCGCCCTCGAAAAGTTCGATCCGGTCGAAGAAGGGCTTGATATTTTCACGCTTGCCGGTGGCAAAGTTGTCCAGTACCCGGACCTTATCACCACGCTGCAGAAGGGCTTCGACGATATGGGAACCAATGAAACCAGCCCCACCCGTGACCAGATAGGTTGCCATGGCGACTCCGAATTGGGTATGCTGACAGATCCAATGAAAGTTAAGGAACAGCGAGGCAGTAAAAATCCCCTTATCCGTAAAAGTAATAATTTTTGGGATATAATCCAAGCGGATAGTAGCGGGACGCGGAATTTTTTTGCGGTTCAAGAAGGGATTTGCATGGCATATGCGGGCCGCTGGAGCGAGCGCGGAGGGACCGGAAAGAGGCAGCAGGTGCGGATGGCGCGCAGGCCGGGCGCAGCTTGAGCCGGAAATCCGGTTTCATTGCTGCACTATTTGCGCACCCTGAGGACCAGCCCGGTTCGGATACGGCCGGCGGCTAAAGCGCTTCGACGATATTGTCGCCCATGCTGACCAGCACCGATTTGCCGATGGCGGGGATGTGGACGACGAAGAATTTCTCGCCGCGCTGGCCCATCAGCACCCCCTCAAGCCCGGCCAGCGGGCCCGAGCTGATGCGCACCGCCGTGCCCGGCAGCAGGCCCGGCTGCACCTCCACCTCGACCCCGGTGGTGAGAATGCGGCGGATGGTTTCGATCTCGCCGTCGCGCACCGGCGCCGGCACGTTGTTGAAATTGACAATCCGGACCACGCTCGGCGAGGTCAGGACGTCCCAACGCCGGTTATAGGCGATGCGTGCAAAGATGTAGCAGGAAAAAAGGGGCTCCTCCACCCAGCGGCGGCGGTCTTTCCACTGGCGGAGGGTCGTTTTGATTGGCAGATAGTTCTCGATCCCTGCCCCGTCAAGGCTGAGTTTGGCCTTTTTTTCATGGCGGGGCCGCGTGACAAAGGCATACCAGAGGGGCTGGGATTCATTGATTCTGTGCTCGGACACAGCCGCATTTCCTTCTCATTTTGGTCCGTGGCTTCCGTTCAATCCGGTCTGTGCTGATTCAGCAGGAGTAGAGAAGCGATTTGCCGTGATCAGGCCTGTTTCCCCCCCTCTTTCGGCTGTTTCGCTTTGCCGGAGCCGCCCTTGCCGCTTTTATCCTTGTCGCGGTAATAGTCGCTGTAGTAATAGTGCTGATAGTACGAGCCGTAGACCTGTTCGGCGGCGATGCCGTTGAGGATGGCGCCCAGGACCGGGGCACCGACGCGCTTGAGCTGCTCATGGGCGCGCACGGCCGCCTCGCGGGCGGTGTCGCCGGAGTGAATGACCAGCAGCACTCCGTCGACCAGCGGCGAAAGAATCGAGGCATCGGTCACGGCCAGGGCCGGGGGCGAATCGATGAGAACGATGCTGTAGCGTTTGCGCGCCTCCTCGAGCAGCTTTTTCATCGCCTCGGAGCCGAGGAGCTCGGCCGGATTGGGCGGGATCACCCCGCAGCCGAGCACATCCAGATCGGGCAGCACCTCGATCGGGCGCACGG
>DAOOPF010000177.1:0-4024 GCA_035388125.1 bacterium
GGCGTGACCAATCCCCGCATCCTGGCGCAAAAAGAGGCCCAGCTCCAGGAGGCCCTGGCGGCGGCTCTGCCCGGCAGCGATCCGGCGAGCCTCAAGACCGTCCGCGAGCAGGATGAGGTGCTCTTCTATGCCGCCTATGCGCCGGGCGATACCAGCAAGCCCATGGGCTACGCCTTTCTCGCCAAAGGGCCGGGCTATTCCAGCACCATTGAAACCATCGTCGGCATCGATACCCTCGGCCGGATTCTCGGCATGAAGGTGCTCTACCAGAGCGAAACCCCCGGCCTCGGCACCAAGCTGCAGGAGGTGAAATACGGCGAGAAGGAAGCCTGGTATCCGCGCCAGTATCTTGGCAAACCGGCGGCAGCGGTGGCCGTCGACAAGGACGGCGGAGAGATCCGCTCCATCACCGGCGCGACCATCTCGTCGCGGGCTGTGACCCGCGCCATCAATGAAGGCTATGCAAGGCTGCGCACCAAACTGGGTACAAACTGAGGCTTTTATGGCATTTATCAGCGATTTAACCCGCGGCATTTACCGGGAGAATCCCGTACTCAAACAGGCCCTGGGATTGTGCCCGACCCTGGCGGTCTCCAGCTCGGTTTCCAACGGCATCGGCATGGGACTGGCGGCCACCTTTGTGCTGATCTGTTCCAACGTGCTGATCTCCATGATCCGCAAGCTGGTGCCGGACAAGATCCGCATTCCGGTCTATATCATCGTCATCGCCACTTTCGTCACCATCATCGATCTCACCATGGCGGGATTCGTGCCGGACCTTTACAAGCGGCTGGGCATCTTTGTGCCTCTGATCGTGGTCAACTGCATCATCCTCGGCCGTGCCGAGGCCTATGCCAGCAAGAACAGTGTGCTCAAGTCGCTCCTGGACGGCATCAGCATGGGCATCGGCTTCACCGCGGCGCTGGTTGTGATCAGTTCGATCCGCGAGGTGATCGGCAACGGCACTTTCCTGGGCGTTCCGCTCTTCGGAGCCGAATTTGAGCCGGTCATGTTCTTCGCCCTCGCTCCCGGGGCCTTCGTCACTATCGGTTTCATCCTGGCCTTCGTCGCCTGGCTGGATCGCCGCAATGCGGCCAAATAGGCCTGTTCCGGAAGACGGCATCCCGGCCGCACGAATGCGCCGGGTGTGACGCGCAAGCCGGCAACCATCATTTGACCAGAGGCTGTTATGGACTTTAGCACACTGCTCATTATCGCCATCGGCGCCATTTTCATCAACAACTTTGTCTTTTCCCGGATTCTGGGCATCTGCCCCTACGTCGGGGTTTCGGGCCAGCTCGATTCAGCGGTGGGCATGGGAGCGGCCGTCACTTTTGTTCTTTCGATGGCCTCGGCGGTCGCCTATGTGCTCTATACCTATCTCCTGGCCCCGACGCCGGTCAATCTTTTCCATCAACTCTTTGGTTTGAAGACGCCCCCCGATCTGACCTTTCTTAAAACCATCGTCTTCATTCTGGTCATCGCGGCCCTGGTGCAGTTCGTCGAGATGGTCATCCAAAAGATCAGCCCTTCACTCTACAAGTCGCTCGGCATCTACCTGCCCCTGATCACCACCAACTGCGCGGTCCTTGGCGTCACCCTGATCAACGTCAACGAACAGTACAATTTCATCGAATGCACCGTGCACGGTTTTTCTGCGGGCATCGGCTTCACCATCGCCCTGGTGCTGATGGCGGGCATCCGCGAAAAGCTGCAGCTGGCGGATGTGCCCAAAGCGATGCGCGGCCTGCCGATCACCTTCATCATGGCCGGGCTCATCGCCCTCGCCTTTTTCGGTTTCTCTGGTCTGAAGATCAACTGATGCGAATAGAGCGGCAATAAAAAAAGCCGGAGAGCACTGCTCTCCGGCTTTTTTTATTTGAAACTCGCCCCCATTCTCGCGTCCAGCCGGTGTTGTTGAAACAGCCGGACGCGCCCCCATTCTCGCGCCTGCCCGCCATTGCTGCGGCAGCCGGGGGCCCGAAAGCCACGTTCCTATTTCACCATCACCATCTTGCGGCTGGCGTTAAAGCCGCCCTCGGCTTCCATCCGGCAGAGATAGACCCCCGAGGGGAGGGTGCTGCCGTCGGCGCCGTCGCCGTGCCAGGTCAGGGTATGGCGTCCCGCAGCCTGGTGTTCATCAGCGAGGGTGCGCACCAGCCGGCCCTGCATGTCGTAGACAGCCACGCGGATGCGGACGCTCTGCGGCAGGGTGTAGCTGATCGTGGTGCCGGCGTTGAAGGGATTGGGATAGTTGGCTTCGAGGGCAAAACCGGCGGGCCGGGCCGCTGGTTCGGCCTCCACTTCAAGGTCATAACTGCCGCCGACGACAAACCATTCCGGATAGCGCGCCCCCGAGGTGTTTTCCATATCGAGCGCCCAGAAACTTCTCTCCACAAGATCGATGATCAGCAGCTTTTCATCGCTGTAGCGGTCGACCACCAGATAGCGGTCGTCCGGCGAGAAGGAGGGGCGTTCAATGTCCCGGCCGGAGAGCTGCAAGTAATCGTCGCCTTCGTTCGAAGCGAAATTATCGATCTTGATGTCCCAGTAGTTGCTGCCGTCGTCGATATAGCTGTAGGCGATGCGGTCGGGATCGGTGGAGCTGTACTGCACGTTGCCGACGCTGATGCCCTCGGGCTGGGCCGGCAGCAGGGTGTAAACTTGCAGCTCGCTGCCGGTAAAGTCGATTTCGCCCATGTTCCACCAGCTCCTCTCCGTACCGTTGGAGAGAGTGATCTGGTTGTAGGCGTCAAAGGCGAGCTTGGGATATTTGGTGTTGGGCGACCAGTTGAGCACATCGGGATACTGGATGGTCTGGCTGGTGATGCCGGTCTGGGAGGAGGGGAACTCGAGAGTGACATAATAGAGCTCTTCCGAGATCAGCAGATAGATGTGGTTGTCATTTTCGTAGGTGGAGGTCAGCGCGACATACTCGCCGTCGCGCGAGACTGCGGCGTTCCAGAGGTCGCCCTGGCTCTGGATATAGTACTCCTCAAAGGTTTCATAGTTGTAATAGCCGCCGGCGAGGTTGGAGAGATCGAGGCGGGAGAGCACGCCCTCCGAGTTGACGAAGTAGAGATAGTAGCCGTCGGCCGTGGCGGTGAACTGGGTCCAGTTGTACTCCTTGCTGTTGACCGTGATGTCGAGGAGATAATCCTGTTCGCTGGCGACGTCGTAGAGACCGAGGCGGGCATCGTCGCCGACAAAGGCGATCCATTGGGTGCCGCCGGTGGTGACGTTGACCTCATTATCGCCCGCTCCGCGCGGGGTGGTGGTGCCGCCGCTGCTGCCGCCGCTCTTGGTGATCTTGACCGCATCGAAGGCCGATCCGACCGCGGCTACTTCGCTGCTGCCATAGAGATCGGTGGCGCTCTGCTCCAGGGCGGTGCGGGCGTCAATGAACTGGGACTGGCGGGTGAGGTAGGTGGACAGGGCGCGGTAAAAGATCTTTTCCGCTTTATCCTTGCCGATGCTGCTGGCGATCAGATACGATGCGTAGAGGGGGACGCCGCAGTTGGTGTGCACGCCGCCGTAATCCTCACTGGTGTACTGATACTCATCCATGGTTTTGGGCATCTGGCTGAGGACCTGCGAGTTGTGAGGATTGGAGATGTCGCGCAGCCCCGTGCCCATGCCCGGGCGCATGATATCCTCGCCCATCAGCCAGTCGTCGCGGTCGACCATGCAGCCGAAGAAATCGGACATCGCTTCATTGAGCGCACCGGGCTGATCCTGATAGATGAGGTTGGCCGTATATTCGGTGACGCCGTGGGTCAGCTCATGGGCGGCGACGTCCAGAGCCCCGGCGAGCGGTGAAAAAAATTCGGCGCCGTTGCCCCAGAAAATGGCCGTGCCGTTCCAGTAGGCATTGTCCATCGACCGGCCGTCCTCGGTGACATTGACCACGGTGATGATGCTAGAGGCGTTGCCGTCGATGGCCTTGCGGTTGTGGGTGTTGCGGTAATAGTCATAGACCTTGTTGAGATTATAGATCGCCGACACCGCGCTCCGGTCGCTCCAG
>DAOOPF010000177.1:4124-6084 GCA_035388125.1 bacterium
CTGGCGTTGATATCGACCTGCCAGACCAGCCGGGGGATGCCCAGGCGGTCGATCCAGATCGCCTTGCGGCTGACCGGCTCGCTAAAGCGCGTCAGCCGCGCCATGGCGGCGGGGATCTCCTCGAGCCGGCCTTCCGACTCGAGATGGGCGCGGCTCTGTTCGACCGCCTGCTCGCCGTCGATCCGCGCTGCGGCCGGATCGATGCCGGCCGGCGTCGGGGCATAGCGGCCGTTGACGGCATAGACCTGGTCGGTGGCATCCACATGGACGTAGAGTTCATTGGCCCAGACCGGCACTCCCTTGAAGGACTGCTGCAGGCGGAGGTGGCGTTTGCCGAGTTCGTCGGTCTCGTAGCGGCTGAGGGAGAGTTCGGCGGCGGGCTGGCTGAGCTTCAGGGAAGAGGCGAAGGTTTCGAGCCAGCTCTGGGCGAGCTGGAGATCGCGCAGGGCCTGGGGCGTCTGCACCGCCGACTGCATCGTGGCGCCGGGGATGACGGTCGATCTGAGCTGGGGGAGACGGCCCAGGTCGCCGCTGATGAAGGTGATGGTGCCGTCAGCGGCCAGCTGCAGGTCGCGCACGGTCAGGCCGCGGCCGGCGGCCGCCGTGAGCAGCGATTGATCCGGGCGGACGGCGCTGGCCAGGGTGCCGGCTTGCGTCTTGGTGGCTTTGAGCCGGACCGGGTTTTTCCAGACCGGGCCGGCGCTGCGGATGTCCCGCGCCATGATCGGACTATTTTCCATGATCCGGCTCTTCCGGTGATCCTTCTCCTTCAGTTCAGCGGCATGGCCGGGCAAGATAAAGGCGGCCAGCACGATCAGCATCATGTAGCGATACCATTTCATTCTCTATCTCCTTCTAAATTTCTGCGTTGAAATGCTGCATCCCCGCTGCATGGACGGTGGCGCCCCCTTTAAATCATACAACAATGTACGATCGGGGTTATTGCGTGGAAAGAAAATCTGCAGCATCCGGCAGCTGGAAATGCCGTATTCTGCAGTCTCAAGCCTGGCAGGCGGGTCAGCTCCTTTTGCGGTCCTGATCGAAGAGAATGCGGCCGTCTCCGGCGTCGACAAAATAGTCCCATTTGGCCATGCCGCCGCGCAAGGTGACGTGCCAGGCGAGACGCAGCTCTTTTCCGGACGGATAAAAGACGAGGGCGGTCTGTTCGACGCTCTCCATTTTGTGGGCGAGCCCCTGTTCGAGCGCGATGGCTCCGGCTTTTGCGGCCGTGAGGGCCGGCTCGCTGTCGAGGAGACCGGTGGGATGGTACTGCCCGTTGACCATGTAGAGCTGGGATTTGTTGTTGACGTGCAGGATCAGCTCGTCGCCGTAAACGGGCACCTCCTTGATGAGGCGGGCGTAGCGGTAGTGGGTGAAACCCAGTTTATCGTCATCGCTGCGCAGGAGCTTTAATTCCATCTCCGGCGCCTGGATTTTAAAGATTTCGCTGTTCTCCCTGAGAAAGATCATCAGGGTTTCAGCCTGCTTTTCTTTCTTTACTTTGGCGAGATCGGCGAGGGCGCCCTTGACCATCGCGGGGGTGGCAAGCCGGTCATGGTTGGTGATTTCAATGTCCTGGCGCGAAGCCAGACGGAGGGTGGCAGGGTCGATGTTGTGTGCACAGCTCAGCAAGAGCGGCACAGCCAGAAAAATGAGGTTTCGCATGGAGCGTATTCTCCCGACGCTAATGATGTATAATTCTGCAACAGAAAACAGGCCTTCCCTATTCCATGCGCAGGGGCTGCGGCGGATCCTCCGCCAGGCGGCCGGCCGGCCCCAAATTCGCCTTGCTATTTTCCTCAGGAATTGATATCTTGCACCTTGGCCAAATCACAAACGCAGAGCAGCCCTTGACGATCGATCCCGCCCAAAATACCTATCCCTACGAAGGCGAGCAGCCCCCCAAAAAGAGGCGCCGTAGAAGCAAAGCCGCAGCAGGGGAGAGCCCTGCGCCGCCGGC
>DAOOPF010000178.1:0-1960 GCA_035388125.1 bacterium
GGTGAAGGGCTGCCCTACCGGGAGAGCTGCCGGTAGCGGCTGCGCAGCGCCTCGAGGGTCTGGTATCCGAACGCTCCGAGTGAACTGATCTTTTCACTCTCCGGAACCCGCGTGTTATAATCCTGCTGAAAAGCGACCAGGGCGGTATAGGTATCCTGCTGCTCTCCGTTCAATTCGCCTCCATAAAACTCAACTTCGCTGAGCAGTTCCTGGATCATGCGGTAGGCGGCTCTCCGGCTGTTCTCCCGGATGCGGGTCGAGATCGAGCCGCCGAAGCGCTGCATCAGCTTTTCCATCTCGAAGAGTTTGTAGTTATAGTTATTGCGCCATTCCGCTGCATCCCCGGCGTAAGCGGCCAGGGCGCGCAGGGTATCAACCAGAGCCGGACGCTCCAGAGGTACGCCGATGATCTGCTGCAGCTCCAGGATGGGTATTGACTGGAGCAGATTCTTCTCACACCGAACCAGTTCCTCCTGGCAGGCTCTGGAGGGCTGGGAGATCTCGATGCCGAATATTTTGACATCCTTGTCCTGGTAGACCGCGATACCGATGATAACAGCGAGCAGCAGCAAGGCCATGCCGGCCAGAAGCGCCACCAGCTTGGGTGACAATTTGGCAATGAGATCGTCGATAAAGCCCCTGGAACCCTGATCTGCGTCGTTCATCCCGCCCTCTCCTGATTATTGCCCATCTTAACAGAAATATAGACCAGATCAGCGACAATGTCAAGCGCTTTCGCCTATTCCATCTTTTTCCCATAATCGAGCCGGAAGCTGGTGGTCACCTGGGGAAAAGCCGGCACGACCTTGGGATAGGGCACATTTTCCTGGGCTACCGACATATGGATCCGGGTCAGCGTGATCTTTTCCAGCTCTTCCAGGTTGATTTCGATCCGGTCGCTGTATTTCCGCTGCAGGGAATCGACCTTGGCGTTGAGATGGCGCTCGATGGTCTGTAAAAAGTGAGGATCCGTGGCGATGCTGTCCCCCATCGTGCGCAGATAGCCATCACGGAAAAAGAGATAATTATAGTAATCCCGCCACATACCCACTTCGCGTTCAACTGCGCTGAGGCGGTCGTACCCACGCTTGTAGGCCCGGTCCGTCAGATAGCGGTCGCGGACCATATCGATGATTGCCAGCTGCAGCTGCCGGCCGAAATCGCGGTTCCGGATCTTTTTTTCGCGAAAGACCAGGGGGTGGCTGCGGACCTCCCGCGCAAAACGCTCCACATCCCACACCTCGCCATCGACCTTGAAAAGGGGCTCGCCCGCCATGGCCTGGAGCTGACTCAAATAATCATCCCAGTTGACATCCTTCTCCTCCCCCTCCCAGTAGCGCTGCTCGAAAGAGGCCTCCTGCTCATCACGGTTTTTCAGGTAGAGGGGGCCGAGCAGATCGGCGAGCTTGAAGAAGGTCGACCGGTTGAACTCGATGCGCCGGCCTTGCATGACAGAGAGGATATACTGATCCCAGTTCGCCCGCGCCACCTTGTCGGTGAGCCTCTCCTTGACCGAATTCCAGATCTCGCGCAGCTGCTCGTTGGTCAGCACGATCTCGGGTTTCACTTCGAGCACCTGCATAAAGAGGTAGTGCCCCACCGCGCTCCTGAGCGGACCGATGAGGTCGCCCGCCTGACGGCGGACAAGGAAGAGGGAGTCAATCACCGCGTCGCTCTCCGTCTTGTCCCAGACCACCTCGCGTTGGGGCAAAGAGTCGAGAGGTGCGAAAGACTGCATGGCGGCCAGCATCGGCTCTCCCCTCCGGCGCAGGCTCCCTTCGATCTCTGCAGCGGCAGCGCTGTCGGGGACGTTGAAATAGGCGATGCGGTAGCGCCGTGAGGCGTTGACGGCTGCCCTTTTGAGCGTGGTGGTGTCGATCTGCGCCTTGTCGTAGGCCTCTTTGATGAAGAGGTACTCGCGCATCGCCTGTTCCTTGCGTCCTTTGAGAAAGGCTTCAAC
>DAOOPF010000178.1:2060-6032 GCA_035388125.1 bacterium
CCGCGGCGAGGAGCAGAATAACGGGATAGTGTTTCATCATCGACCTGTAAATAGAGATGGGCTCTGCCGCGCAGGCAGGGCCCATCCAGTTCATGCCAGGCTGTACCCTTCCGGGATGAGCCGGGGGTTTATTTGATCACAGCGAATTTGCCCATTTTGACATTACCGGTCAACCCGGATTCGACGCGGTAGAGATAATAGCCCGCGGCGATATCGAGTCCCTCCTTGCTCTGCAGATCCCAGAAAGCGGTGCCGTTGGACTCGCTGTTGGAATCGAACGGGCTCTTGCGGGCGCCGACGGCATTATTGACCTCGATCTCGTCGACGAGCAGGCCGGAGACGGTAAATATCTTGATGGTGCATTGGGCCGGCACATTGGTGAACATCAGCCGGCGCGGCTGATTGCGTTCCCAGTTGCCGATGGCGGGTTCCATCACATTGGTGACCACATAGGGATTGGGCACCACCATGATTTTTTCCATATCTTCCTTGATCAGGGACTCATCCACGAGCTTTTCGCCGACGGTGGTGAAAGTGAAATAGTCGCCCGGCAGAAAGCCGCGGTCATAGGCGATGTGGAAGATATCGCCGGGTTTGGGCAGCTGATCTTCGGTGGCGGCGAGCTGGAAATCGATGATGAAAGCCAGTCCCGCCCAGAGGTCGCGCCGGTTGGCCGCCCCCTGGTCGGTGAGAAAGCCCACCAGCACCCGGTCGATAAGCCAGTTGAAGACGCCGTCACGATCGACGTCGTGGACCACCAGATCGGCCTTGAGGTTGGCGCCGGTCGAGTCCTTGAGATTCGGGGTCTCGACGTAGAAATTAAAATTGTGCTTGAGCAAGAGTTCCTTGGGATCGAGACGGCCAAAGTCCTCATCCTTCATCGTCGCCGCCCGGGCGCGCCCGGTATAAGCGGCAGGATTATCGGTGAAGATGATGTTGTAATCGTAGGGAAAGACCCGGGTGGTGGAGTCGGTCGGTTCGGTCAGACGGATGGGGGCGGCGCCCTTGATCCATCCCGATTCGACATAGTTGATCTCCGGTTCGCGGGCCGGCAGCATGAAGCTCAGGTTCAGGCCGTCGAATTCAGCGGTGGCCAGATCGTCGTCGATGCGGAAGCGGTAGCCCTCCTTGTACTCACCGAACTGGGTATCCAGGCGCCAGAATTCAAAGTTGTCGCCGGCGAAGTCACTGTCATTTTCAGTATAGATCAGGCTGTCGCCCGCGTTGACATCATAGATATTGATGCTGTTGTTGACATAGCAGAGGCCGTGGCTGGTGTTGGCCGGCTGCTTGGTGGTGACCTCCGAGCCGAACTGCACCTTGTAGGTGCGGTCCGCCTTGACGAACGGGGGGAAAACCACCTGCGGCGTGATCTTGTTCTTGCCGAACGCGTCGTGATATTCCATATCCTTGAGGGTGGGCGAGGTATAGCCCGCGGCGTTCTGATGGGGCACGACGATCGCCACGTTTTTAGAAACCTCTTCCACGGTCTCGTCGCGGCCGACATTGAGGGTGTAGGTATTGAAAGAGGGGCCGACCTGAACGTCACCGGTCTTGATGCCATAGTCATAGGCCACCAGCACATAATAGTAGGTCCGGCCGTTGATGACATCGGTATCGGTGAAGTAGTTGGTGATGCCCTTGTCGCTGCCCAGATAATAGCCGGCGCCGTTGACCAACCCGAAATCGGTAAATCCCTTTTTGCCGTCGACGACATCGCACTCGAATACCGGCTTGATCAACATCGGGGTGCCGAAACCGTCGGTGATGATCTTGTCGTCGGACATGTAGGGATCGGTCGATTTGTAGAGTTTGTAGCCCTCAAAGTCATTGACATTGTTGAGCAGGGGCTCATAGGTATATTTCTGGGCGATATCATCCCAGGAGAGATAGACCTTGCCGTCGCCCGCGAGAGCCTTCAGGGCCGGCATTAGAGGCGGTTGGGCGAACTGGTAATCGGTTTCGTAAATGAACTGGACCACTTCCTTCAGCTTGAAGAGGGCCGGCGCGTCATAGGGCGGGGCGCTCTGTTCGTGCAGGCGCTCCATGGCGTGCAGTTCGGACATCGAGATGCGTTCAGTACGGCCGCGGTAGAGGGTGAAGACGCCGGTGGCGAACTGCTCGCAAAAGTTGGTCGGGGTGGTCTGGGCTTCATCAAAAATGCCCTGGGTCAGAAAATCCCATTCAGCCTGGTCATTGCGCAGCAGATAGATCGACCAGTTCATATTGTAGCGGAAACTGGTCAAGCCGAGCATGTCCGATTCGCCGACGTCGGTGAAGCCAAAGTTGGGCTCGCTGCCCAGACCTTCGATGAGGTCCGGCATGTGGTTGCATTCGGTGCCGTTGGCATCGGGGCCGGGATAGTCGAGATCAAAGGGGCCGGAACCGTCTGTGCCGACGTCGTCGCCGGGGAATTCATTCTTCTGGTAGATGCCGTCGTTATTGGTGTCATCGCCGTCGCGCCAGTCCTGGTCCTCGTCGGCGTCCCAATGTTCCTTAAAGTCGAAAGAGTAGACGCCGTCGCCGTCGTCATCGCTACCGAAGAAAGCGGTGAAATCGGCGATATTGCCGATGCCCTCGGTCGGACCGACCTTGCGGGTGGCGGCATTGTCGCGCTGCTCATCGACGAGGCCGTCGCCGTCGTTATCCTTGCCATCGGTGGAGACGCCGGGGCTCTCGAGGAAGGCGATGCCCATGCAGCCGGGTACGCCGCCGCCGCCGACCATCTGGCCGTCAAGGTCCCAGGTGAAGGCCATATCGAGATCCCTGTTGTAGTAGGCGATATCATCGGCCGGTTCGGATTCCTCACCGCCGACCGCCATATCGATATGATATCCGAAATACATCTCAGGCAGGTCATAATCGGAGATATTAGCGATGGTATATTCCCAGAAGATGCAGTCGGCGGCCTCGGGGTTCTTCCACTGGAAGCCGCGGACTTCGACGCGCAGGCCGATTCCGCCCCAGGGCAGGCCGTTCTGAACGGAGGGCATCGGCCCCTTGTCGCCGATGAAGCGGCCCGGACGCGGATAATACTTGACCCGGTCTTCGGGGCCAAGATACTCCTGATCCTGAGCGTCATTGGCGACAAAATAGCTTTCGAGATCGGACTTGGTGATGCCGAGGCCGAAGCGGCCGTTCCAGGTGCCGGGCCATTTGACCTCGTCGCCTCGCGCCGGCCAGCCGGCGGCAGGCCATGAGGCGGGCTTGTTGCTCATCGCCGGATTGGGATTATCCTCCGAGATATTGAAATAGCCGAAGACCGGATAAAGGCCCCATTCGACATTGCCATCCGGACTGGCATCCATATATTCGCGATAGCTGCCCTGGCAGAAATAGAGGGTGTCGAGATCCGTGCGGGTGCGGATCTGATTCAGGTCGGTCACCGGGATCGAATCATTTTCGACATAGACGCGCGCGCCAAAAAGGCAGCAAATGCCGTCGTGCATCTTGGAGCCGCTGTAATCGTTGGGCCAGCGGGAGACCCAGTAGCCGAGATTGCAGCAGTCCGATTGTTCGGTGGTGTTACGGAAAAAGGTAAGCACGTTGTTGCCGTTCATGATGCCGGTTCTTTCGGCTTCCTTGTCGCCGGCCGGGTCATCGGGTCCCTCATACTGCTTGCCGTACTGGGCAAATCCCGGCGCCGCCAGGGCCAGCAGCAAGAGTGATACAAAAAGCAGAGATACAATCCGTCTCATGCCATTCTCTCCACAATAGTGAGCAGTTAAAAGAGAAAACTCAAGGTATAGGTGTGCATGCCGCCGAGGAGATCGACATCCCTGAAGGCGTAATCGATCATCATGCTCTGGTTACGCAGATAATCGAGGCGCATGCCGCCGCCGGCGGTCAGGCCGTAGTGCGAATCGGTCATGAAGACGCCCTTGTAGCCGCCGCGGAGGTAGAACTCACCCACCGCTGGGATGGCCATGCTGTACTGGGCGCCGACATTCATGGACTCGGAGTTGTTGTTGG
>DAOOPF010000179.1:0-1686 GCA_035388125.1 bacterium
TCGACATCCTTCCAGATCTGCAGCTCTTCGGCCTCCATGGCATGGGCGACGACAGCGGCGCTGTAGTCGGTCCCGCCGCGGCCGAAAGTGATGGTATGGCCCTCCGCGGTGCGGCCGAAAAAGCCGGTGATGACCGGAATTCCTCCCCGCCGCAGGAGGTCGCGCAGGTGCTGCGGCAGCAGCCGGGCGGTGGTCTCGAGCTCGGCGTTGCCGTTGCCGAACTCGCCGCTGGCGACGATATCGATCTTGTCCGCATCCAGAGGCTGGGCTTCGACGCCCCGGTCCTGCAGAGCCCCGGCTAAAAGCTGCACCGCCATCCGCTCGCCCATGGAAAGGATGAGATCGCGCATGCGCCGGCTGCACTCCCCGGTATAGGCGATCCCGTAAAGAAGCTTCTCCAGACGGGAGTTGAGATAGGCCACCTCATCGAGCACCCGATGCTGGATTCTGCCATCCGTAATGGCCCCGAGGATGAGCTCGCGATGGAGCAGATTCAGATAATCGAGCAGTCCCCCGATCCTGCGCTCGCTCTGCATGGCCTCGCCGGCGCTGCGGAGGAGGTGGTTGGTGACGCCGCTGACAGCGGAGAGGACAACGATCTTTTCCGGTTCAGGCCGGCTGAGGATGACTCCGGTCACCTGGCGGAGCGATTCGATGCTGCGCAGGGAGGAGCCGCCGATTTTGAGGACGATCATTATTTTCCCGGATGATAAAAACTAGCGTGAGATAAAGCCGGCGCGCAGGGCCAGCTCGGCATTGAGCACCGAGCCGCCGGCGGCGCCGCGGACAAGATTGTTGGCCAGGTTGACCTGGCGGATGACTGAACCCGCGACCTCGAGGCGGCCGACGACCACGGCCATGCCGCTCGTGCGCCCGGGTCCGCCGGCATCGAGATCCCGCGCCGGCTGGGGACGGCCCGCTTCGCGCGTGAGCAGCACTGGCCTGGCGGGGGCTGTCGGCAGACCCGCAACCTCCACGGGCGCTTGAAAGTGCTGATACCGCTCCTCGACCTCCGCCGCGGTCACCTTCCGGTCGAGCTCGATATGGGTCGAGACCAGATGGCCCACCAGGGTGGGCACGCGCACGCAGTGGGCATAGACCTCCCAGCCGGCCTCCGCGACGCCCCCGGGCCCGAGGCGGCCGAAAATCTTGTTGCACTCCTGGCGCACTTTGGTCTCCTCGCCATCGATCCAGGGAATGAGATTGCCGGAGATGTCCATCGCCGGCACGCCGGGATAACCGGCGCCCGAGACCGCCTGATAACTGGCGACGATGAGCCGCCGGATGCCGAGATCCTGGATGGGAGCCAGCGAAAGCGCCAGCCCGGTGCTCGTGCAGTTGGCGTTGGTCACGATCATGCCCCTGCGCTCCTGCCGCCGGAGCAGTGCGAGATGGCTGTGGTTGATCTCCGGGATCAGGATGGGCACAGCCGGATCCATGCGCAAGGCGCTGGCATTGGAAAAGACGTGGATGCCGCGATCGGCCAGGGCCGGCTCGATGGTGCGGGCGATATCCGCCGGCAGCCCTGAAAAGGCGACCTGCACCTCAAGGGCGGCGATGGCGTCGGGATCCATGGAGGTGAAGCGCATCTCCGCCAGATCGGGCGCTATGCCCGCCGGATGGAGGTGCCGGATCTGCCCGAGCGGCTGCCCGATGCGGGCCTCCCCGGCGCAGACCGCCGCCACC
>DAOOPF010000179.1:1786-5930 GCA_035388125.1 bacterium
GTTCCGGGCTGCTCCCGCTAATTCTTCTCCACCTCGATGTCGAGGTTGATCTTGAGATCCTCAAGCTCCTCCCGCAGCTCCTCGAGGTCTTCGCGCAGTTCCTCCATGGTCTCCCGGCCGAACGGCCAGCCGCTCCCCTCCAGCTGGATGCGGAAATTCCTCTCCGGGCGCTCGGGCAGTTCCACCTTGACGCTCTGTGATTGTCCTTTGCGCAGGAAGGTGACCTCCTGCCCGGCGGCTTCGTTCTCCTCGATGGCGTCTGCGACCTCCTCCACCTTGCCCACCTTCTTGCCGTTGACGGCGGTGATGACATCGCCCGCCTTCAGACCGGCAGCGGCCGCGGCGCTCTCTTCATCCACCCTGGTCACCAGCACCCCCTCACCCTCTCCGGTCTGGAAATATTCGGCGAGGTCACGATTCATCTCCTGCAGCTGCACCCCCATGCGCCGGTTCTTCTGCATCCAGAAACCCTGCAGCGGCCGCAGCTCTTTCTGCCGCTCAAAGCGTTTTCTCCTCTGGTCCGGCATCACCTGGACGTTCTCATCGCGTACAACCCGGCGTTCCTGCAGCACGGCGGTCAGAGTGATCTTTTTCTTTTCGCGCAGGACGAGAAGCTTCACTTCGTCGCCCGGCTTCATCTTGCGGACGTCGCGGGTCACGTCATCGGCATCGCGCACGGTCCGGTCCTGCAGCTTGATGATGATGTCGTTTTCGCGCAAGCCCGCCTTGTCAGCGGGTCCGTCCTTGACCACCTCCTGGACGAGTGCGCCTTCTTTCTCGTCCCAGCCGCTCTCCTCACCGGCGTCGCTGAGGTAGACGCCCAGCCAGGCGCCACCTTTGACAACGACTTTGGTTTCGATCTGCTGGGCGGTGGCGGCGCCTGCGGCCAGGAGAATTCCAGCCAGCAGGGCGATCCCCGCCCGTTCATACCATCGTCTCATACGGCCTCCCGTGATTGAGTATTATAATTCGCTTGTTTTTGACAGCGCAGCAGTGTATCTTGCTCACTGCGGCCAAGCCCGCAGCCGGGCCTGCGCCGGTTTTACTCTGCATATTCATCCTGCTGATATAAATACGTATGAAGATTTCAATTCGTTCCACAAAATTTTCAGATCTCGAGGTCGGCCTGCTTCTTCTCCTCTTCGGGCTGCTCGGGATGGCGGTCAGTCACTTCCTGCCGGGAGTTGTGGAGAGACTGCCCCGCTGCCTCTTCCGCGAATGGACGACTCTGCCCTGCCCCTCCTGCGGGGCGACCCATGCCGGCATTGCCCTCAGCCATGCCCGTCTCTGGAGCGCCCTGTGCATCAACCCGCTCTTCACCCTCTTTTACCTTGGTATGGTCCTCGCAGCCGCCAATGCTCTGGCCGGGCTGCTCTTCGGACGCAATCTGGCCCTGTCCTGGACCCTCTCCGGCAGGCGCCGCCTCCTTTTCACGCTGCTCATCGCGCTGCTGCTCAACTGGGCTTATCTGATTGCACTCCGCTTCGGTGCGGCGTGAATTCCCGGGGCCGGCAGCCGAACGGGAACAAACCGCCGTCAAATGGGGTTTTGTAAGAAAGAGCTGCCGCAGGATCACTCGAGAGAGAGAAAGCACCGTGCTCATCGGCTTCACCGTAGAAGGTTACAAGGAATGGCATCCCGCTGCGATCACTGCGGCCATGCGCCGCCTGGGCGTGAATTTCATTGAATTCAACCTTCGGATCGTCGATGAGCTGGAGCGTGTCATCCCCCAGCTGCGGGGGGTGCGCACTGCCTTTCACCTCCCCATCACGGAGGAGGACGGCTGGGACTGCACAAGCGCCGACCGGACCGACGAGATCGACCGACTCGTCGCCATCCTGCAGAGCCACCATCGCCGGCTTGGCTTGACCCACTTTATCGCCCATCCGCCCGAATCCAATCCCGATTCCCCGGCTTACCAGGCCAGCCTGGAGACCCTTTTTACCACAGTGGCACGGCTGCCGCTCCCCACCTTCTTCGAAAACGTGGTCACCACCTCGCCGGAGCAGATCCGCCTCTTTCTCACCGAGGCCCAAAAACGCCTGGGCGGACGCTACGCCGGCATGTGTTTCGATGCCGCCCACTTTATGATCAGCGGCCAGGATCCGGTGGAGCAGTTCCTCGCCTTCCGCGACGAAATCGGGGCCGTCCACCTCAGCGACTGCGTGGGGAATGAGGACAGCCATCTCCCCTTCGGCAGTGGAGGCGAACTGCCGGTCAAAAAGCTGCTGCGGGCGATGCGCCGGAGCGGCTATGACGGCAGCATCACCCTGGAAATCCGCCCCAAGCCGGGCGACGATCTTTTCGCTTTCATCGAGAGCTATATGCTTATGCTGCGCTGTTTTTCGCCCGGCCGCTACCTCGGCGCCCGGCTGCGCCTATTCGCGATGCGTCATCTGCTGCGAAGAATGAAATAACCGGACCGGCTGGTACTATATATTGATGATATTGCGCTTATCGCATAAAAATCGCTTGCTTTTATCCGCTTGCGGCGTTACTTTCAATTAGAGGCTTCACTCTCTTTGAGCCGATCCCACATAGTAAAAAATGACTGAGACAAACCACACCCCCAAATTCCTTCGCTTCACCCACATCCTTGTATTTCAGGATCCAGCGTCATTGCATGGACGGCATCATGGTGCACCCGCACCGCAAGTCTGCTGCGGCGTTCCGCCGGCAGCGTCTCAAGAGCAAAAGCACTCAAAAAAGTGAGGTTGGGAATGAGTCAGAATTTTCATGCCATGATCCCAGAGATCAAATCGCGCATCAAGGAAGAGTGCGTGCGCGAGATGACTCAGGATAACGAATCCCTCATCGGATTGCCCTATCCCTACGTCATCTCCGGCAAAGGTAAAACGGAAGCCCTTCATTACTGGGACACTTACTTCATCAATCTGGGATTGCTGCGCATGCGCATGATCGACTATGCGCGCCATAATGTCGAAAACCTCATCTTTCTCCAGCGCAAATTCGGCTATGTGCCCGCCTCCAACGCCCGGGATATGGTCGCTCACTCCCAGCCCCCCTTTCTGCCCTGGATGGTGCGCGATATCTACCGCGCCACCGGCGAAAAGGAGTGGCTGCGCCGCATACTGCCCGAGGTGGTCCATGAATTCAAATTCTGGACCAGCAAGCCGCATACCACCCCGACCGGGCTTTACCGTTATCATCCGGCCAAAGAGGGGACGGATGATCCGGCCGCCCTGGCCATGGCCGAGTCGGGATGGATCGATTCGCCCCGCTTTACCGATCCGCGCAGCTTCAATGCCATCGACCTCAACGCCTTGCTCAGCCGCAACGCCAAGATGATCTACGACCTTCAGGTGGAGGCCGAAGGCCACGGCGACGAACAGCTCCTGCAAAAGAGCGCCGCCATGAAAAAGATGATGGAATTCTGCTGGGACGAGAGTGAAGGCTTTTATTTTGACAATAATTTCGAGAACAAGCAGCTGAGTCCGGTCAAGAGCATGGCCGGTTTCATGCCCCTCTTTGTCGAGATCGTCGACGAGACGCGCGCACAGCGCATCGCCAGCCACCTCAAGGATTTCACCGCACCCGGCGGCCTCACCCTGACCGATCAATCCTATGGCAAGACGAACTCGCTCTGGAACGCCCCGCTCATCCAGGCTCCCTTTGTCTACACCACCCTCAAAGGCTTGTGCGATTATGACTTTATGGAGGATGCCGCCGATATCGGCACCAACTGGCTCACCATGGTCCAGGAGAATTACACCGCCACCGGCGAGCTCTGGTCCTGGTACAATGCCGCCGACCGCTCCGTCCGCCATCCCGACGGCATCGAAAACAGTCCCCTGCTCGCGCTGACCGCCGGGGTTTACGCCGAAATGGTCGACTGCCTGGGTCTGGACTAGAGGGAGAGGGAAGCGTCCGACCATGCCCATCATCATCGGCACCGCCGGTCATATCGACCATGGCAAATCCGCCCTCGTCAAGGCCCTGACCGGAACCGACCCCGACCGCCTCGCTGAGGAGCACGAGCGCGGCATGACCATCGACCTGGGTTTCGCCTTTCTCAGCCCCGAGATCGCTCTTATCGATGTGCCCGGCCACGAAAAATTCATCAAAAACATGGTCGCCGGGGTGAGCACCATCGATCTCGCCATGCTGGTCGTCGCGGCCGACG
>DAOOPF010000180.1:0-5834 GCA_035388125.1 bacterium
CGACGACCTCAAAGCTGGTCCAGGAATACCAGCCCTGGGCGTCGAGGCCATCGACGGCGAGTTGGACGGCAGGCACTTTGGTGAAGGGATCGAGCAGCGCGAAATAGACCAGGTAGCGCCCGGGCGGCAGCGACTCCGCCAGCGGCATTTGCGCCGACTGCACATGGCGCCCGGGGAGCCACTCACGCACCTGCCACTCCGTCTCTTGCCGCACTACCGGTCCGTTTTGGTTCCGTCCGGCCTTGCGGATCTCGAATACAGGAATATAGGCCCGGTAGGGCGGCGCCACCCCGATATTGTCGAGGGTCATCTCCAGATTCAGCGTCCCCCCGGGTTGCAGCCATTTTTCGTGGCGGAAGGAGCGCACGACCAACCGGTAGCCCATCCGCTTGAGGAAGCGCTCGGTCGCCGGCCACCATTCCGGCGGGATGGCGCTGGACTTGTTGTTATAGATGGAGGTGTGCAGTTCGAGGCAGGTGCTGTAGATGAACTCGATGTCGCGCCCGGCGGCGAGCCAGCTCTCCATCGTGCCGCACGACTCAAAGGCGACCGGGCTCTTTTTCCACGCCTCGCCGACCGAGGGATAGACGCGCGGCAGCTCGAGATAGCGGGTCATCAGGTTCCAGTTGTTCGGCGGGCCATAGTCGCCCATGCAGTCGGCGCGCCAGCCGACGCCATGCTGGGTTGCGTAGATCAGCCCCTCTTCCGCATCCTCCGGAATGACCATCGGCGTCTTTTTAAACCCCTCGAGGTACCAGTCGATGATCATCTTTTTCAGGTCAAAGCCGTAGGTCTGCTTTTCCCGCACAAAGCTGAGATGCCATTCGCCCCAGTGGCCGTAGGAGCCGATGTCGATGTGATCGATATCGGGGTGGCCGTCATAGCGTTTGGCGAACTCCCGCACCAGCCGGCCCATATATTTGGCGAAGAGGGGGTCCTCATGATCCGGCATCCAGCTGGGATCGGTTTTGCCGGCGTTCTGGGTGCTCTCGGCGACAAAGTCCCAGCCGCGCGCGCCGGTTTTGCGGTACCAGTCGGGCACCCGGGGCTTGCCGTTGGCGGGCATGATCCGGGTCGCGAGGCGCTGTCCGCGCGCCCTGGCCGCCGCCAGCACCGAGTCGACCATGGCCCAGTTGAACTGGCCTTCCTTCGGCTCGAGTTCATCCCAATACCAGCGATAGTAGGCGATCGTGCTTTTGGGATACCCCGGCACCTCCCGGTCGAGCGAGGACTGGGTCGTGAATCCCATGCCCGGATTGGCCAGCACCGCATCCGACTCGACCGGCGTGACCACGGTCAGGTTGGGCACTCCATCGGCGGTGATGATCTGGATGAACGGCTCCACCTGGGAAAACCCGGGCCAGGCTGCGAGGGCAAGCACGACCGTAATCAATAAAAATAGACGCCGCATTGTTGTGAACCTCCTGATAGTGCAAATCCACATCCTGCAAGCCGCCGCTTTACTTCAGGTACACGGTGGCCAGGCTGTAGATCTCGAATGGGGGAAAGACGAATTCGATCGTATCGCCACTCTTTTTAAAGGCCACCTCGACTGTCTTGCTGATCGGCGAGCCGATGGTAATCCGCGTCACTTTTTTCTGCTCCGGGATCCGCAGCTGCACCCTGGCGCCGGCCGCGGGGGTGACCACGCCGTCGAGAGTGACCTGATAGTTGACCAGATGAACGAGCTGCAGGTTCTTCTCCCGCTGCTCCATGGTGGTCATCTCCACCATGCCTTCGGCCTCCAGTTTTCCGGAAAACTGACCGGCCCCGGCCCAGGCAGCGGCCTCCGGCAGGGCGGCAAAGGCCTCCTTGATCCGGTCCGGAAAAATCCCCCGGCCGTACATCATCTGGTCGTCCGGTAGCGGCGAGGTATCGGTATCACCGCGGCCGACCGGGATCGGATGCAAGGGGATGAAGACAACCCGGCCCTTGCCGACTTCCCGGCGGGTGACGGCCACCGGGGAATCCTGCAGACTAAAGCCCAGCAGCTCCGACAGGCCCAGGTTCCGCCGCGCCAGTCCGTTTTCATCCTTCGACGAGGAAAGCCCCATCACTACCAGACCTCCGCCCTGCTCCACGAAGGCGCTGATAATCTTCACCTGCTCATCGCTCATCAAGGGAACATAGGGCAGGATCAGCGTCTTGCAGCGGGCCAGCTCCGCGGCATTGAGGTCCCGTTCGACGGTCATGACATGGGCGATGCCGGCATCGGCGAGCACCCGCGAGGCCGGATTGAAATAGCTGAACTCATCGCTGTAGAACTGGTTGATCGAGCAGAGGATGGCCGTGTTGGCGGCCAGCTTCGCCCCGACGAGGTTCTCCTCATTCTCCTTGAAGAAAGCATAGATCTGTTCAGCGCCGTTATGAACCATCGGCGAGATCGGCTCGCCGAAGGTCTCGCGCACCACGCTGAAGGTATTGTGGTTGGCAAAGGCCTCGGCGATGCTCAGCTTGATCAGATTGAAAAGCGCCTTCTCGTTCGGGATCGGTTTGGGTGTCGAGGGCTGGATGCAGTACATCCACACCGGCTTTTGCATGGCCGCGGCCGCCAGGAATTTCAGCGGACCGGAGTTGGAGACCTTGACCTCGCCGTCCGCGCGCGGGACGGAGCGCAGGCCGGACTGGATTTCCGAATAGAAAAAGTCCTCGACCTCGCCCATCCTCTCCATATCGTCGCCGTTGATGTAGGCCATGTTGCCGTAATCGCCGCCGTTGATATTGCCGGAGAGGAGGAAATCGGGATTGATTTCCCTGGCCGCGGCGCGGATCTCACGCTGAAATTCGCTCAGCGAGGCGCTGCGGAAGAGGAGCCATTCGCGCCAGAGCGCCTGGGTATTATCCAGGGGCGGCTCTGCCTGGGCAAGATCCGTGATCCCGTAGCGTTTCTGCAGATAGCCGGCGGGGATCTTTTCCTGCAGGTACTTTCTGAAGGCCGCGCGCGAGTGCTCGCAATAACAGGTGCCTTCGTGGACCTTGGTCCAGTCGACGTAGGCCCCGTCATACCCGCCCAGCGCGACCAGCCGCATCACGCCCTTGAAATAGTGCACGTAGGAGGGATTGTCCTGGCAGCCGAACATTTCAAAGCGGCCGCCGGTTTTGGGCGCATTCGGATGTCTGAAGCGATAAAAAGAGTATTTCCCGTCATGAGACCGCCGCGCCCATTTGTCGGGCCCCTCGGCCGGTTTGGCGCCCAACCAGGCGGCATAGCTTTCCCAAAGTCCGGGCGTATTGAAGGCCTCATTCAGCGCCAGCTCTTCCGGCCTGGGCACGTCGTCATAGGTCGGACTCTCGCCCGCCAGGGCCATGGTCGTATAGGCGATCACGTGCAGGCCCTCCTGGTGAAAGCGGTCGACCTTTGCGCGCGCTGCTGCGACGAGCTTGTCAAATTCTTTCAGATCGGTGATGTACTGGCCGCTCTCCCTCTCTTTGGGGAAGAGGATCGGACCGCCGTTCTGGTTGACCGTCGCATGCAGCCGGTTGAGGAATTCGATATTGTCGTTGGAGCGGACGATGCGGATGTGGCCCCAGTCCCACGGCCCCAGCGCTTTGCCGGCTTTCGGCGTCTCCGGCTGGACGGCAGCCGGGAGCGCCGCCAGCAGCGCCACGGTAAGCGCGGCAAATCCCCGGGGGACTCCTGACAATCGTTTCATGACTTTATACTCTCCCTGTTTTTGAACGTCAACGCGGGATTCAGATGCCCTTCCGCCAGCCGGGATCGTCAAAGGTATTAAGCTGGATCGGGAACGAGCCGTCCGGATTGAGCGGCTGGGCACAGGCCCACTGGACCGGTCTGCGCACGCCCTTGGTTTCGATCTCGGCGCGCAGTTTCATCTTTTTGCCTTCCATGCCCGGGGGCAGGATGAAATTGCACTGCCGCAGCCGCCCGCCGTGGGGATGGCCGGCATCGAGGCCGCCGCCCATGCTGAAGCGGCCGTCCTCGCTCTCGATATAGACGCGCAGAATGCCGGGCACGCCGGCCACGCCGTCGTTGGCGATGGCCAGGATGACCTCGGAGGTGCCATACCGCTTCCGCTGCCAGATCCACGACGGCCGGACGCGATAGCCGAGCCGGCGCTGCAGGGTGTCGAATCCCGCCGGGTACTTTTCATAATAGGTGCGGAGGTTCTCCCCCTCGGTCCAGAGAGCCCAGTAATTGGCCCCCATGTCCACGCAGTGCAGCATGGATTTTTCCTTGAGGTTGATGCCGGCCTCGTCGAGGGGAATGTCATTGATATCATATTCGCGAAAGCGTCCCTGCTCCATCACGGCGGCGAGCCAGGGCGGACGGCTGGAGAGATGCTCGATCTGGATCGGCTCCTCGATGAAGAGGATGCTGTCCGAACGCAGCCAGCAGCCGGCCCTGACCGCCATATCCAGGCAGGCATAATTGCCGGTGCTGCTGATGTCGGGCTGGGTGTTGATGGCCAGAGGGACCCGGGTCCAGGTGTCGATCTGGTAGCGGGTCATCTCGAGCATCGTTTTTTCAGCGGTGAGGTAATCGGGGAAGGGATTGGGCAGGTTATTGGTATGACCTTCTCCCCAAAAGCCATACATCATCATATCCATGAATTCGACCAGGGGATGGTCATTGTATTCGGCCGCCAGCAGGTCGTTCAGCTCGCGGAAGGCGCTTTTAAAGGCGGGATGGTCATACCGGGGTTCGACATAATCCCAATCCCCGGTTTTGGTTTCGTTCGTCTCCCCTCTTCGCTTGCCGATCTTGACGAGCGGGACCTTGTCGAGGAGGAAATCGGGCAGGGCGAGCTGCCGGGGCTGAAAATTCGGGCTGGAGAGCTGCACCCGGAAACCGACGCGCAGGTTGTACTGTTTGGCCGCCTCGAAGGTCAGTTTCCACACCGGATTGAGGTTGAGCCGGCCCGGGGCGCTCTGGACGTCGCGCCAGTCGCAGCGGATGTAGAGCACATCGACAAAGGGCAGGCTGGCCAGCGTCTCCACCGCTTTTTCCAGCGGGATTTTTCCCTGGCGGACGGGGATGGCGGGGCCGCCCTCCTCCCAGGTGTAGGCGGTCAGGCCGAGTCCGAAGTTGCGGACCGGTTTGTCCGAGGCGGTGGTGCTGCCGATGTTCCGCCAGCCCTGATCCTGCTCGATCGTAAAGGGGCCCTGGTCGAGCCGGTCCTTGACGAAGGGTCCGGTGCCCAGATCGCTGCCGTTCCAGAGGTGCGGCGGCATGGCCGCGCGTACGGCCGGGACGCCGGCGCCGGTGAGCAGCGCCGCGGCGCTGCCGCTCTTGAGGAAATTTCTTCTGCTGATCATGGCGGGGTTCCTTTGTTGGTGGCAAGTCCTCATCCATGATGGCTGGATGCCGGCCTCCCCGCCTCCTGGTCCGTGCCGGGGTTGCAACCAGGCCCCCCTACCGAAAGTAGCCAATCGGGCGACGAAAACCAAGAAAAAAATCGTCTCGAGGATAAATCTGTGCCAGTTTCGCGGGGAGCAGCAAGTCCCCTGCCCTTCTGTTTGAAGGGCGCCGATGCTTTTGCCTGTTTTTCCATGGCGTATCAGCCACATCCAGACCTGGAAAGTAACATTTTTAACATTTCGCTTGCGTTTTTCGGTCATTTTTTGTAACATCAAAAAAAATAGGGATGCTGATGGGGAAGGGTTCGATTATGAAGAAGCGCATTTGAGCTCGTGCAGTGAGCCAGAGGCGTTTTTTTTTGCCTGGACATCTTGTGCAAATTTAAAAAGAGGCATTGGCAAGCGAGCGATTTACTATCCGGGGTGGTTTACAGTGAAGTAATTTTGAGCAGATGATTCTAAACTGCTAATAATCATTAATCTGAGCAATATCTCTGAGTTTTACTATCCGGTGT
>DAOOPF010000181.1:0-5754 GCA_035388125.1 bacterium
GCAAGTGCGAACTCTCGAGCACGGCCCAGACCGAGATCAACCTGCCCTTCATCACGGCGACCGACAGCGGCCCCAAGCATCTGAGCATGACTCTGACCCGGGCCAAGTTCGAGCAGCTCTGTGATGATCTTTTTCAGCGCACGCTCGGGCCCTGCCGCACCGCCCTCAAGGATGCCGGCCTGACTACCGCCGAGATCGATGAAGTCGTGCTGGTTGGCGGCTCAACCCGCATGCCCAAAGTGCAGGAGCTGGTGCGCGAACTCTTCGGCAAGGAGCCGCATCGCGGCGTCAATCCTGACGAAGTGGTCGCTGTCGGCGCGGCCATTCAGGGCGGCGTGCTCGGCGGCGAGGTCAAGGATGTCCTCCTCCTCGACGTCACACCTCTCTCCCTCGGCATCGAGACTCTGGGCGGCGTGCTGACCCGGATCATCGAGAAGAACACCACCATTCCTACCCGCCAGTCGCAGGTTTTTTCGACCGCTGCCGACAGCCAGACCTCGGTGGAGATCCATATTCTCCAGGGCGAGCGCGAGATGGCCGTTGACAACCGCACCCTCGGCCGTTTCCATCTGGATGGCCTTCCGCCTGCACCGCGCGGCATTCCGCAGATCGAGGTCTCTTTCGACATCGATGCCAATGGCATCCTCAACGTCGCCGCCAAGGACAAGGCGACCAACAAGGAGCAGACCATCCGCATCGAAGCCTCGACCGGTCTGAGCAAGGAAGAGGTGGACAAGATGGTCACCGACGCCAAGGCGCATGCCGCCGAGGACAAGAAGCGGCGCGAGCTGATCGATACCCGCAACCAGGCCGACCAGCTGGTCTATCAAACCCGGAAGAACATCAAGGAGAACGAGGACAAGTTCGATCCGGGCACCAAAAACCAGCTCGAAGCTGGCGTCGGGCGACTGGAAACGGCCATCAAGGGCGAGAGCATCGACGAGCTCAAGTCCGCTCTCGAGGCCCTCAACCAGATCTGGAACCAGGCCGCCTCCAAGATGTACGAAGCGGCCAACGCCCAGCAGCAGAGCGCCGGCGGCGCCGAGCAGCAGGGCCCGGCCGAGCCTCAGGGCGAAAAGCCGCCCGAGGCCGAAGATGCGGACTATGAGGTGGTTGACGACAAAAAGTAATCCGCCCGTACAGCATAATGGCAAAACCGGCGATTCTCCCCCCGGCTGCGGCCGGCGGGAGAATCGATGCATACAACAGGGGCGGATTCTTTCCGCCCTTTTTCTGCCAGGAACCTGAGCGTAAAACCAGCCTCTTTCAAAGAGGCTGGCAGACCGGACCAGCAGATGCAGGATCAGGCTATTCGCCGCAGCCGGATGAGATTTTATTCTTTCCGGGCTCTCCGCGCCTCGGCGCGAACCCGGTAATTTGAAACGAGGGGTACTTTAATGATATCCATGGACAAACTGACGATCAAGGCCCAGGAGGCCCTGGGGCGCAGCCAAAAGCTGGCCGGCGATAACGGTCACCAGCAGATCGAGCCGGTCCACCTTCTGCTTGCGCTCCTCGACGAGCCCGAGGGTCTCGGCCGCACCCTGCTCAGGAAAATAGGCGCCGACGCGGATCTGCTCGCAGGACGGGCGCAAGAGTCCCTGGCCCGGCTTCCCAAGGTCAGCGGCGCCGGGCAGCTCTTCTACAGCCGTGCCACCGGCGATCTCCTCGAGGCGGCAAGCCGGGAGGCGGGCCAGCTTCGTGACGAGTTCATCAGCATCGAACATCTGCTGCTCGCCCTTGCCGCGGATAAAAGTGAGGCGGGCGGGCTGCTGCGTGACAGCGGAATTTCACGCGAAAGCCTGCTTGAGGTGCTCAGGCAGGTGCGCGGTTCACGGCGGGTGACCGACCAGACTCCGGAGGACAAGTACCAGGCTCTCAAACGCTACGCGCGCGATCTCAACGAACTCGCCCGCCAGGGCAAACTCGATCCGGTCATCGGCCGCGATGAAGAGACGCGCCGGGTGCTGCAGGTGCTGAGCCGGCGTACCAAAAACAATCCGGTGCTGATCGGCGAGCCGGGTGTTGGCAAGACCGCCATCGCTGAAGGCATCGCGCGGCGCATCATTGAAGGTGATGTCCCTGAAAACCTCAAGACCAAGCGGCTGGTGGCCCTCGATCTCGGCGCCCTCATCGCCGGGGCCAAATACCGCGGTGAATTCGAGGAGCGCTTCAAGGCCGTTCTCAAGGAGATCAGCGAGTCCGAAGGCGAGTACATCCTCTTCATCGACGAACTTCACACCCTGGTCGGCGCAGGTGCCGCCGAGGGTGCCATGGATGCCTCCAATATGCTCAAGCCGGCCCTCGCCCGCGGCGAGCTGCGCTGCGTCGGCGCCACCACGCTCGATGAGTACCGCCAGCACATTGAAAAGGACGCCGCTCTGGAGCGGCGCTTCCAGCCCATTCTGGTCAATCCGCCCTCGACGGAGGAGACCATCTCCATCCTGCGCGGCCTCAAGGAGAAATACGAGGTGCATCACGGCGTCCGCATACAGGACAACGCCCTGGTGGCGGCGGCCACTCTCTCTGACCGCTATATCAGCGACCGTTTCCTGCCGGACAAGGCGATCGACCTGATGGATGAAGCCGCCTCCAAGCTGCGCATCGAAATCGACAGCATGCCGGCCGAGCTCGACGAGGTCGAGCGCCGCAGCAAGCAGCTGGAGATCGAACGCCAGGCTTTGAAAAAGGAGGAGGATCCCGCCTCGCACAAACGGCTTGAGGAGGTCGACAGGGAGCTGGCTGAACTCTCCACCCAGCGCACTACTTTGCGGGCGCACTGGGAGATGGAAAAGAGCCAGATTGCCGAGATCCGCACCATCAAGGGGCAGATCGAACAGGCCAAAACCGACGCTGCTGCCGCTGAACGCGACGGCCTGCTCGAAAAGGCAGCCGAGCTGAAATACGGCCGCCTGATCGATCTGCAGAAACAGCTCGAGGCGGCCAATGCGAGGCTGATCGACCTGCAGAAAGACCTCCGGATGCTCAAGGAGGAGGTCGATGAGGAGGACATCGCCGAGGTGGTCTCCAAATGGACCGGTATCCCGGTCGTGCGCATGCTCGAGAGCGAAAAGCAAAAGCTGCTGCATATGGAGGAGCGCCTGCATGAACGGGTCATCGGCCAGGATGAAGCAGTGGAAGCGGTCTCCGATGCCATCCGCCGCAGCCGCGCGGGACTGCAGGACGAGAATCGGCCCATCGGCTCCTTTATCTTTCTTGGCTCGACCGGCGTCGGCAAGACCGAACTGGCGCGGGCGCTGGCCGAGTTTCTCTTCGACGACGAGCGTGCCATGGTGCGCGTCGATATGTCCGAGTACATGGAACGTCATGCGGTCTCGCGGCTGATCGGCGCGCCCCCCGGCTATGTCGGTTATGACGAAGGAGGGCAGCTCACCGAGGCGGTGCGGCGGCGGCCTTATGCGGTGGTGCTGCTCGACGAGATCGAGAAAGCCCATCCTGAAGTCTTTAACGTCCTGCTCCAGGTGCTCGATGAAGGGCGTCTCACCGACAACCAGGGCCGGACGGTCAATTTCAAGAATACCATTGTCATCATGACCTCCAATCTCGGGGCGCAGCAGATCATGGAGCGTTCGCAGGAGATCAATGAGAAGAACCGCAAAAAAGTCCACGAGGAGATCCGCACGGAGGTTCTGGCTTTGCTCAAAACCACGCTGCGCCCGGAATTCCTTAACCGTATTGACGACATCATCGTCTTCCATGCATTGCGGCGCGAGGAGATCAAGCTGATCGCCCGCTTGCAGCTTAAGCACCTGAAGAGGCTGCTGGAGCGCCAGGATCTTTCACTTGAGGTGACGCCGGAGGTGGAGGAGTATCTGGCGGAGCACGGCTACGATCCGGCGTTCGGTGCTCGGCCTTTGAAACGGCTGATCCAGCGCGAGATGACCGACGCGCTGGCCATCCGTCTACTCGAGGGTGAGTTTCCGGCAGGAAGCACGGTGCAGGTGGTTGTAAAGGATAAAAAACTTGATTTTAAGCGCAAAAGTGTGTAAGTTGGAAAATTGTGGAACTTTACCTTTACAAGGCACGTTTACCACACATTCACGAATGAATTCCAGCGGAGGAGATGCGATGAAACACTGGTTTGGACTATTGGCCGTTTTGCTCGTTGCTGTTATGATGACCGGCTGCGGCGAGAAAATGACTGAAGATCAGCTGCGCGCCAATGCCTCGGATTTTGAGAGCCGCGAACAATGGAAAGAGGCAGCCGATATGTATGCCCGCCTGGTCAAGGCCTACCCCAGGTCAAAACGTGCCGATGAAACCCTTTACCGGCTCGGCGTGCTCTATGCGAACAACCTCAAGGATTATCAGAAATCCGTGCAAGCCTACAAACAGCTGATCAGCAAATACCCCAAGAGCAATTTTGTCATCCAATCCAGTTTCATGATCGGCTACCGCTATGCCAATGACATCAAGGACTTTGATAACGCCAAAAAGTATTATCAGGAGTTTTTGAAAAAATGGCCTGCACATGAACTGGCCTCTTCGGTGCAATGGGAACTGGACCATCTGGGCAAGGACATCAGCGAGCTCGAGCTTCAGCTTGGCAATCCCGCCCCGGATGCTGCTGAACAAAAATAATGCATGCCGATATTTCTCTCTGTGCCGCAGACCGCGGCACAGAGAAATTCGCCGATCGAATGGCCACACTACCTCTTAAGCCCTTTTATCGGTTTTTTATTGCCTGGAGGAATTGAATGCGCATATTCCGTATCGCCGCGGCCATAGCCATTTTCTTTTCTTCGCTCGGGATCAGCTCCCTGCAGGCGCAGGGGGAGGATGAGGGCATTCGGGTCTCCGCTTCGGCCCAACCCAATGAGGTGCCCCTGAACCGCACGGCGGTTGTCACCATCCGCCTGGAGTGGGCAGGTGATCTCGACCGCTATGAAATCACCCGCTTTGACAATCCTCTGGTCGAGAACCTCAACATTATCGAAACCGCCAGTGCCAACCAGGTTCAGGTCGTCGGCGGCATGCAGGTCGCCCGGCAGGAGTATCAGTACACCGTCAAGCCCGACGGCCTCGGCATGGCCTACGTCGACGGCATCATCATCCGCTACGCCGACCGCGAGACCGGCAAGGAGTACCGCCTCGCCAGCAGCCGGCTGGAGCTCAAGGTGATTGATCCTTTGCCTGAGCCGGCTTCTTACCTCTGGCTGGTCATTCTGCTCTCCATGCTGCTCTCCTCTCTGATCGCTGTCTTTCTGGTGCGGCGGATCCGTGCCAGGCGCGCCGAGGCTGAACGTCTCGCCCGCATACAGGCGGCCAGTGAGGTGAGCCTTGAACAAAAATATGGTGAACGGCTGAGGGAAGAGGTAGATCTCCGTCAGCCCGATCTCGATGTCAATGCCGCTTTCGGCCGTCTCGCGGGCGTGCTGCGCCGTTATCTGGCCGCAAAATACAGCCTGCCCCTGATCAGCGCAACCACCTCCGAAGTGCGCGGATTGATGGCCGAAGCCGGTGCCGATGAGCGGGTGATCGCCGACACCCTGGCCGTCCTGGAGAGTGCGGATATCGCCAAGTTTTCGGGCGCCGCGCAGATGCGCAGCGAACTCGAGCGCGCCTATACGATACTTGAGAGGCTGCTGGGATAATTTTTAAAATAGATTAACATTTCGGGAGGAGTAATGAACATCGATATTCAGGCCATCCAGGCAAAAATCGAGCGCGAAAGCGCTTTTGTCGAAAAGATCACCGCCGAAGTGGGCAAGGTGATCGTCGGCCAGAACTATA
>DAOOPF010000182.1:0-5696 GCA_035388125.1 bacterium
AGCTGAATTCCCGCAGCTCCTGGCCGTCGTTGACGTAGGTCTTGCCGTTGTGGAGGAAATGGTCGCCGGGATAGTCATCGAGGCTTTCGCGATAGACCAGGGAGTCCGAGGTGAGATCGTAAACCTCCAGGCCGGAGTTGACGATCACGGCGTCGAGGTAGTGGCGCATGCCCTTGTTGCGGCGGGCGAAGCCGAGGGTATCGGCGAGGAACCTGATCTTGTAGGTGTGATCCGGCATGATGCTGTGCTGGTCGAGGATATCGACGGCGGCTGTTCCGCAGCCTTCGATCTGGGTCATTCCCCCGGCATCGATCTGCGGCGCCTGATAGCCGGCGGCCTGGGCCTCGGGGACGACGATGCAGACATTCGGACCGGTGAAGCGGATCTCCTCGGCCTCGTCGAGATCGATGACGATATTGTTCTCGGCCGGCATGATCGCGACCTCGAGGCCGCTGATACCGTAATCGTAGGCGGAGAGGCCATAGTAGTAGGTGCGGCCGTTCTGGACCTCAGTATCCACATAATAGTGTTGGACGCCACTGTCCTTGCCGAGATAAAAAAGCTCGCCGTTGATGTTGGCGAATTCGGCCGCGCCCTTGATGCCGTCAATAAGATCACACTGGAACATCGGCAGCTTGCCGATGGGATTGCCGTACATGTCGGTCAGTTTTTCGGCGTCGGAAAAGTACTTGTCGGTCGCCTTGTAGAGTTTGTAGCCCTCAAAGTCGTTAAGGCCCTTGAGCATGGGCTCGCGGGTATAGCGGTCGGAAAAGTTGTCCCAGGTCAGAATCACCTTGCCGTCGCCGGCCGCGGCTTTGAGGGTGGGCATGATCGGCGGCTGGGCGAAACGGTAGTCGCTCTCATAGATGAACTGGACAATGCGCTTTTTCTCAAAAAGCGAGGGGGCGAGATGGCCCGGGGAGTTGAGGCCGGAGAGCTCCTCGTAGGAGTGCAGCTCGGCCATGGAGATGCGCTCGGTCAGACCGCGAGGCAGGCGGAATGTGCCGGAGCCGAAGGTCATGATCAGGTTGGCCAGTTCGCCGAAATACTCCTCCAGGCGGGGAGCGGCGATCTGATTGTAGGCATCGCGGTCGTAAGACGAGAAGGGAGGTTCGTTCTCCTGGGGATGATGGAGCATCTGGAAGCCGGTCAGACCGATCATGTCGGATTCGGAGATGTCCGTGAGGGCGAAGTTGGGTTCACAGCCGAGGCCCTCAACAAAGTCGGGCTTGTGGTTGCACTCACTGCCGTCCGCATCCGGGCCGGTGTAGTTGAGGTCAGTAGGGGCGACGCCGTCGGTGCCGACATCATTGCCGAAATCCTCACCGAGGTCATAAATGCCGTTGTTGTTGGCATCGTTGCCATCCTGCCAGTCCTGGTCCTCATCCGCATCCCAGTGAGTCCGGAGCTGGTCTTCGGCCAGTCCGTACCAGGCGAGGAACTTGGCCATATCACTGATCCCTTCAGTCGGCCCTACCAGGCGCATGGCGACGTTGTCGCGCCGCTCGTCGATGAGGCCGTCATCATCACCATCGATGCCGTCGTTCCAGCGGCCGGGGCTTTCGAGAAAGGCCATGCCGAGAATGCCGGTGCGGAGGCCGCCGATGCCGATGCCGTCGTAATCCCAGGAGTAGGCGATGTCTTCGTACTGGTCAAAAAAGCCGATGTCATCCGACTCACCCGAGTTGCCGCGGTGGCCGATACCGGCATCGAGGAGGTAGCCGAAGGCGACGTCGGCGAGATCATGATCGGAGATATTGGCGATATCATACTCCCAGAAAATGGCGTCACGGGTCTGTGGATTGTTCCACTGATAACTGCGCACCTTGACGCGGATGCCGAGGCCGCCCCAGTGCTCCCCCTTTTGAATCGTCACCTCAGGATCGTTCTCGCCGATCCTGACACCCGGGCGGGGGTAATACTTGAGCGGAGCTTCGGGCTGGACATACTCGAGGTCCTGAGCGTCGTTGGCGACGAAATAGGTCTCAAGGTCGGCATACTTGACCCCGCGGCCGAAACGGCCGTCCCATTCGCCCGGCCATTTGAGGGTTGAGCCCGCGGACGGCCAGCCCGCCACAGGCCAGGAGTCCTCGCGGTTGCTCATCGCCGGGTACTCGTTGTTCTCGTTGAAATAGCCAAAGACCGGATAGAGGCCCCAGCGGATGAGGCCGTCCCTGGAGTGATCCATGCCCATGCGGTAGCTGGTCTGACAGAAATAAAGCTCCTGCAGATCGGAACGCGAGGCGATCTCGGCCGGATCGGTCACCGGAATGGAATCGTTGGCGATGTGTACTTTGGCGACGATGTAGAGGGCGATGCCGTCGTGCATGCCGGTGCCGGTATAATCGTTGGGCCATTTCGACTGGTCAAAGTTGGGCCAGTTGGCCAGCTCGGTGGTATTCTTGAAATAGAGCAGCACCCGGTTGCCATTCATCCAGCCTTCGCGGATGGCAGCGATATCGCCGGCCGGATCGTCGGGCCCGTCGTATTTGTGCCCCTGCGCTAATGTCACGGCCGGCAGTAAAAGAATGCCCAGGAGAAAAAGAATGCCATATGAACGCTTCATGAAAAATTTTCCTCTATTTATGTCCATGGAAATACCCTAGAAAACCATCTCCAGACCCAGTTTGACCAGACGGGGCGTACTGTACATGGTCGGATCGTGAATACGGTCTTCATAGGTATTGAAATCGCTGCGATGGCTGGCCAGATCGGTCTCGCGGATGATGGCAGTGTAGGCCCGGCCGGTGTTGCTGTTGACCCAGCTGTCATTGAGCTGATCGAAGAGGTTATAAACCAGCAGGGTGGCGCGCATCTTCATGCCGGCGAAACGGAGAAGATCGGCATAGCCGCTGAGATCGGCGCTGAGGCTGCTGGGGATGTGCTCGTTGTTCGGGAAGAGATTGACCCGGGAGAGCGGGCTGTCCGCAAGCGGGCTCCAGGTGTAGGGGCTGCCCGAATTGTAATAGACCGTCATGGTGGCGCCGTATTTCGGCAGCGCATAACCGACGGTCACATTGGCGGTGTGGCGCTGGTCCCAGCTCATCGGAATGAGCTTGTTGACCGGGTCACGCTGGGAGCCGGCGCGGCTGAAGGTGCTGGTCGGGGTGTCGGCATTGCCGCGGCTGAACTGCAGGGTATAGTTGGCCATAACCGACAAGCGGCCGGCGATGTACTCATACTTGAGCTCCAGCCCGCGCGCATTGGCATAGTCCTTGTTACTGTAGAGGCCGTAGCGGATCTGGTTGTAGGTCGTGATGACCCTGGCGCTGAGCAGATCATAGATATCGCGGTAAAAGAGCGCCACCTCGAGGCTCATGTCGGGCATCAGCTCCTGCCAGAGCCCCACCTCGTACTGGATGGTCTTTTGCGCCTGTACCTGCGGATTGCCCATGGTGGTCGAATAGTCCCCGGGCGGAACCAGCCGCGCATAGTTGTCATACATCGCATAGAGCGGGGGCATCTGCATGAAATGGCCGTAGCCGAAGCGCAGCAGGGCGGTCTTGCCAAGCTGGTAGGAGATGCCCAGACGCGGACTGACCTGGTATTTGGGATCGGCCTCGATCTGCCGGCTCATCTTTTCCGGATTTTCCGGGAAACTGAGCTGGTTGGAGGGATTGCGCCACTGCGAGGGATAGGTGATCCTGGGGTCAAAGTAATCAAGACGCAGCCCGAGGTTGATCACCATCTCGTCGAACTCCATCTTGTCCTGGAGATAGGCGCTGAACTCAACCGGTTTCACCCGGTAATAGGAGTGATAAAGGGTTGAATCGGGCATGACCATCGGCTCGTAGAAAAGATAGCGCCGGCGGCCGGTCTCGGGATCGACATCCCAGAGGGTCTCAAAAGCGGTGCCGTAATACTTGTTGCGTATGGAGAAGGACTCGTTCTCCAGCACCTTTTGCGAGTACTGCGCGCCGCCCTCGATGCTGTGCTGGGTGTGCAGCTGCCAGACAAAGTCGCCCTTGGCGGTATAGTCCTCGAGAGTGCGCTCGCTGTAGCCCTTGCTCTGGCCGCCGGTCGAAAAGCCCGGACCCTCGCTGCGGGAATAGAGATCGTGGATGTAACGGCTGTCATAGGGATTCTTGAACATATAGCTGGCGTTATAGTCGGAAACGTACGAGCCCTTGAGCTCGTAAAAGGCCTTCTCCGAGAGCATGTGGTTCCACTGAATGGAACCCAGATGGGAGGTGTGATAGCCGGTGCCGCGGCCGTCGGGATTGTATTTCATGCTGTGGCTGTAGCCCTGGCCCTCTTCATCGTTGAGGATGTACTGCACAGCGGTCTTGATTTTTGAGGTCGGCCGCAGGGTGAGCTTGCCCCATACATTCAGGTTCTTGCCGGTATTCATCGCCACATAGGCGTTATCGCCGGTGTGTTCGGAATACCACTGGCTCGAATCCGAGGAGGTGAAATCGCTGTAATTATCGGGCATGAAGCGGCGGATGCCGTTGAGATGACCCTTGTTGTTCTGGTAACGGACGTTGGTGGCGAAGGTGAAGCGGTCGCCAATGACCGGACCATTGAGGGCGAACTGATAGTCCTGACGGCGCGCGAAATCGCTGTCCTTGAGGCCGATGAAAATATCCTTGTGGGGGGTGAGATAGTTGCCGAGGCCGAGGGAGGCGGAACCGTGGAATTTGCGGCCGCCGTCCTTGGTGACGGCATTGACCACACCGCTCATGGCATTGCCATACTTGGCGCTGAAAATACCGGTGATGACCTCGAGGTCCTCGACCACATCCTTCTCGACGTTGACGGTGCGGCCGCCGCGGCCGTAAGACTCATCCACCTGCATGCCGTCGATGAGATAGGTGACCTCATCGCTGCGGCCGCCGCGAAAGTGGCCGAGCACAACGCCCGGCTGCATGGCGACCACCGCGCTCACCGATTCATTGGGCAGAATATCCATCTGGGTGGAGGAGACGTTGCGCACCGAGCTGGTCTGGTCTTTCTTGATCGCGACGCGATCGGCGACGACCGTGACCTCCTGGCCGCTGAGGACGGTGCTCTTGAGCCGGGCGGTGAGCTCGAAGGTGCGGTTGACCGAGACGCGTACATTCTGCATGCGCATGCTCTCATAGCCGACCATCGAAATGCGCACCGTATAGGTGCCGGGTTCGAGGTTGATGATGAAAAACTCGCCGTTGATGTCCGCCGTCGCACCCCGGCTTGTCCCCTCCAGCAGGATATTGGCGCCGGTGAGGGTTTCGCCGGTGTTGAGATCGGTGACCTTGCCGGCGATCTTGCCGGTGGTCTGGCCGAGCAAAGCCCCGGCGGAGAGAAGCAAGCAGAGGAGAACGGCCGTCAGCTGTTTGGCCATGGTACGGTTCCTTATCTGAGGTTTGTTATTTTATGATTTACGCTCTCAATAGACGGGATCAGGAGGCCACGTCCTTTTGAGAGGATGGGCCTCGGTGGTGAAAACGGTCTTGTCCAGGTCGATCTCCACCGGCGCGAACAGCAAGTAGAGATATTTCAGGGTCTCGGCGAGGAAAAAACTCTCCTGCGCATCCTTCTTCTCGCCGGTGATGACGCTGGCGAGGGCGGCATAGCCGGTCTCCGTTCGGCAGCGGGCGCGCAGGGAGGCGAAATAGTCCCTGCCCATGGCAAGATACTTTTCATCACCGGTGAAGTGGTAGAGGTACCAGGCCGACTCGATGTTCTCGGGCCGCAGCTCATAATTTGGAGCTGTC
>DAOOPF010000183.1:0-5645 GCA_035388125.1 bacterium
AGTGCGTCTATCTCCGCTGCGAAGAGCCCGCCACCCTCAGTCCCGAAGGCTGGACGGTGATGACAAACGGCCTCAATCCCCTCTTCGCTGAATTCCACTGCTTCGGCGCAGGATCGAATTTCTTCGGCCGCATCAACGGCGGCATTCAGCTGAGTGAGGCGGAAGCGGCTGAGTATACCCTCGCCAATATTTTTGCCAAAACCAGCAACCCCAATCTGGGCTTTGACTGGATGCCGGAAAAGCCGATCTTTACGGATGTTGAATGGAGCAAGGGACCGGAGACCCTGCCGACGGTCTATGAACTCTCGCAGAACTATCCCAATCCCTTCAATCCGGTCACTACCATCAACTACGCCCTGCCCAAACCTGGCAAGGTGCGGATCACCATCTATAATATCCTCGGATCGCAGGTCGCAACCCTGGTCGATCGGCAGCAGGCCGCCGGACGCTACACCGTCCGCTTCGACGGTCTCAATCTCGGCAGCGGCACCTATTTCTACCGCATCGATGCCGCCGATTTCCATCAGACCAAGAAAATGCTGCTCCTCAAGTAACCAGGGCAGACTGACGTACTCAACCCCAAAAAGCCGGGTGCAGCGTGATTTGCACGGCTGCACCCGGATTACTTTATGATACCAAAATATGCCATGATCCTGTCGGGCGCCATCCTGATCGCCGGAGCGGCGCTCGCCCAGCCGGTTATCCTCCCGGACACCAGTTTTCAGCGTATTGGCGTAACCGCCGATCTGCCGGTCTTTTACGCCGAGATCAAGCGCGGACTCAATTTTCCCTGTTCCTGGCTCTCCGGCGCTTATAGCGATTTTACAGGCTGGCGCAGCCAGACCCGGCAGCTGGTGTTCGACCATCTGCTCACCGAACCGCCGCGGGCATCCTTCCAGCCGGTAACCATCGCCGAAGAGGACCGGGGCAGCTACACCGCCCGCAAGGTCGTTTTCAATCTCAATGGCTGGAGCCGGGTCCTTGGCTATCTGCTGGTGCCCAAAGGAGAGGGGCCCTTCCCGGCCGTGCTGCTCCTCCATGACCACGGCGCGAGATTCGACATCGGCAAGGAAAAGATGGTTCGCCCTCTCCAGGTCGATCCGGCCAGGCTGCAGGCTGCGGAAGAGTGGGTCCGGGGCGGCTACGGCGGGCGCTTCGTCGGCGATGAACTGGCCCGGCGCGGCTACCTCTGCCTGGCCGTCGACGCCCTCAACTGGGGCGACCGCGGCGGCGCCGGCAAGGAGGGACAGCAGGCCCTCGCCTCCAACCTCTTCAATCTTGGCATCTCCCTGGCCGGCCTGGTCGCCTGGGAGGACCTCGCCGCCCTGCGTTTTCTCTCCTCCCTGCCTGAAGCGGATACGACCCGCATCGCCGCGATCGGCCATTCCTTCGGCTCCTACCGCGCCTGGCAGCTGGCCGCCCTTTCGGAGAAGATCAGGGCGGCGGTCTGTATCTGCTGGATGGCCGGGCGCATGGAGCTGATGGTGCCGGGCAACAACCTCACCAAAGGCCAATCCTCCTACACCACCCTGCACCCCGGCCTGACCCGGCTGCTCGACTATCCCGATGTCGCCAGCCTCGCCTGCCCGCGGGCGCTGCTCTTTTACAACGGTGAAGATGACCATCTTTTTCCCCGGCTCGCCGCCCGGGCCGCCTTTGACAAGATGAGGCGGATCTGGGAGGAGCAGGGCGCCGGCGACAGGCTGGAGACCCGCTTCTGGCCCGGCGGCCACCAGTTTTCCCTTGAAATGCAGGAGGCCGCCTTCGCCTGGCTCGATGAGCAGCTCGGCCGCCGCCCGTTCAACCGATAAGGAGTACCGCTGTGATCAGGTTTTTACGCCTCACCGCATGGGGCTTCCTGCTGGCCATGAGCCTCCCCCAACCCTCTTCTCCCGCTGCCGGCGCCGGAACTTTCCCGGAGGCTCTCCAGCCGCCCGTCATTCCGGACCGGACGGTCTCGATCCGCGATTTCGGCGCGGCAGGCGACGGCCATACCCTCTGCACTGCAGCCATCCAGCAGGCTATCTCCGCCTGCGCGGCCGCGGGCGGCGGCAGGGTGGTCATTCCCTCCGGGATCTGGCTCACCGGCCCGGTCCGCCTCGAGAGCCGGATCGAACTGCACCTCGAAAGCGGCGCCCTGCTCCTCTTCTCCGGCGATCATCGTCTCTATCCGGTCATCCAGGCCCCGACCAAAGGGTGGCTGGTCGCTTCACCCCTCTACGGCTATGGTCTCGAGGATGTCGCCATTACGGGCATTGGGATCATTGACGGGGCGGGGGAGAGCTGGCGGCCGGTGAAGAAATTCAAAACCACCTCCCGGCAGTGGAAAGCGCTGATCAACTCCGGCGGAGTCGTTGACAAAAAGGGGGAGATGTGGTGGCCCTCCCGTGAAGCGATGGAGGGGGAAGACTATCTTGAAAAGCTTAAGAAAAGCAAACCCAAAAAGGAGATCACCGCCGAAGATCATCTTCCGGCGCGCGATTACCTGCGGCCCTACATGATCTCGTTCATCGATTGCAAGCGGGTGCTTTTCGAGGGCGTGACCATCAAGAATTCGCCCAAGTTCGCTCTCTGTCCCGCCTGGTGCGATCAGCTGATCATCAGAGACGTTAAAGTGAATAATGAATGGTGGGCGCAAAACGGGGACGGCATCGATATCAGCGCCTGCCGCAACGTGCTGGTTGAGAGGTGTACCGTAACTGCCGGAGATGACGGCATTTGCATGAAGTCCAGCGACCGTTCGGGACGAACGGGTCCCGCTCTGGAGAACGTCCTCATCCGCGACTGCATCGTCTACCACGGCCATGGCGGTTTTGTCGTCGGCAGCAATACCGACGGCGGCATGCGCAATATCCGCGTCGAGAACTGCACCTTCATCGGCACCGATGTCGGCCTGCGCTTCAAGAGCGCGCGCGGCCGCGGCGGGGTCGTTGAAAATATCCGCATCCGCAACATCCGCATGAAGGATATCGTCGGCGAGGCGATCAGTTTCGACACTTTTTACGAGAGCGGTCAGCCCGACTCCCTGCCCAGGCCGGTCACCCGCGAAACCCCCGTTTTCCGCGATATCACCATTGACAGTCTCTACTGCGCCGGCGCCGCCCAGGCCATCGTCATGACCGGCCTGCCGGAGATGCCGATTCAGAATATCCGCATCCGCGACGCTCACATCACCGCCGGCACCGGCGTGCAGCTGCAGGATGTCCGCGATCTTGCCCTCGAACGGGTAGTGGTCAAGCCGGAGCGGGGTGGGCTCTTTGAGTTCAAACGCTGCCGCGGCATCTCCATCGATGGCGCGGGCTATATGGAAACGAGCGCCGCTTATCCCTCCGCGATCTGGCGGTCGCTGATGCATCACGATTCCGCCTGGTTCGGCACGTCCGAGGCGGCCGCAGCCGCTGAAAATGTGCTCCTCTACCAGTGCGCCATCGGCGGCTGGCCCAAGAATATCGATATGGCCCGGACCTTGACGCCTGCTGAGAAAGAGCGGCTCACCACGCCTCCGCCCGACTCCGAGGCCACCATCGACAATGGCGCCACCTGGACCCAGCTCGCCTTCCTCGCCCGCGTAATTTCCGCCCGTCCCGAGCCGCGCTTCATTCAGGCCTTCAACCGCGGTCTCGACTATCTCTTCGCCGCGCAGTATAGCAACGGCGGCTGGCCGCAGTTCTTTCCCCTCCACCCGGGTTATTTTTCTCACATCACCTTCAACGACGACGCCATGACCGGGGTGCTCACTCTGCTGCACGAGATCGCGACGGGAGAGGCGCACACCCGCTTTGTCGATGACGGGAGGCGGGAGAAATCCGCCGCTGCGGTCGAAAGCGGGATCCGCTGCATTCTGGCAACTCAGCTGAAAGAGGGGGAGAAGCGGACGGCCTGGTGCGCCCAGTATGATGAAAAGAGTCTGGAACCGGCCCCGGCGCGAAGCTACGAACTGGTCTCGCTCAGCGGCGATGAGAGCGTCGGCATTGTCCGCTTTCTGATGCGCCTGCAGAAGCCATCGCCGGAGATTATCGCCGCAGTGCAGGGCGCGGCCGATTGGCTGGAAAAGGTCAAAATAAAAGGCATCCGCGTCGATTACGCCGCTGATGCCTCTCTGCCCGGGGGATTCAACAAGGTGGTGGTGCCTGATCCCGCTGCGCCGCCGATGTGGGCCCGTTTCTATCTGATCGGTTCGAACCGGCCTTTTTTCAGCGACCGCGACGGCAAAATTTACTACGATCTGGCGGAAATCTCCGCCGAGCGCCGCAACGACTATGGCTGGCTCGGCTACTGGCCGCAGGAGCTGCTCGAGAAGGAGTATCCCCGGTGGCGCGAAAAGTGGAGCCGCCCTGTAAACTGACTACTTTTTCACCGGGAGCAGCCTCAGCATCCGCACATCATGAGACGGGATGACCGCTGTGAAGGGCTTGCGCGTTGTGCCGATCTCCCGGTGGGCCCAGAGATCGCGTATCTTCCACTGCGATGCGCTGAAATCGATGGCGCGCCCTGAAAAATCATCGCGGACCTGGTGGCTCTTCCAGTCAAACGCGACTTTTTTCGGCAGCTTGCTGCGGTTGAGAAAACAGACCGCCCACTCCCCGTCGACGAGTGGCTTGAACCAGACCTCAAGACTGTCAAGGGCCAGATACTTGAGCCCCTGAATGCCGAGAGCATCCTGGTCAACCGCAATGGCTTCCGCATTGGTCAGGATCTCGCGCGTCTCGGGAGTCATGGCGCCGAGGTCGTTGCCGGCCATCAGGGGCGCGGCGAGCATGCACCACATCGAGAAATGGGCGCGGTCCTCCGCGACCGACATGCCGTTACCCACCTCCATCATGTCGGGGTCGTTCCAGTGGTCCGGACCGGCATGGACGCGCAGCCCTTCCTGCATATCGAGAATCTGCATCACTCCCCACGATTTCCAGCTGCCGTGGTCGACGACCCCGTCAAAGATGACCGCGATATCGCCGGTGGTGCGCCAGAGGTGGCCGACCTCCTTGGCCCACAGCCAGGGCTGATGGTTGCCCCATTCGCAGAGGCTGAAGACGACTGGCCGGCCCGCCTTACGGAGAGCCTCCCGCATGGTCGTATAGGCCTCCCTGGCGTTGAGATCGCCGGTGGCGCACCAGTCGTATTTGAGATAGTCCACACCCCAGCGGCTGTACTGGAGCGCATCCTGGTATTCGTAACCGCGGCTGCCGGGCCGCCCGGCGCAGGTCGTCCAGCCCGCATCCGAGTAGATGCCGAATTTGAGTCCCCTGGCATGGACATAGTCGGCAAGGGCCTTCATGCCGGAAGGAAAATGGACGGGATCGGCCTGGATAAAGCCGTCACCATCGCGCTGGCCATGCCAGCAGTCGTCGATGACGATGTAGCGGTATCCGGCCGCCTGCATGCCGCTGGCCACCATGGCATCGGCAGCCGCGCGGATGACCTCTTCGTTGACCTCGCAGCCGATCTTGTTCCAGCTGTTCCAGCCCATCGGCGGAGTCAGGGCCAGGCCGTCAAATTTCTGAGCGTGGAGTGAAACGGAGAAAAACAGGGCGATAAGGAGCAGGGTTCGGCGCATGATGCTTTCCTTCGACAGGATGAGATGCTGCTGTGGATTATGGAATAATGTAGCTAATTTAGGCGCCCGAGTCAACCGCTCTTTTGCCGCT
>DAOOPF010000184.1:0-5639 GCA_035388125.1 bacterium
ATGATGTTCATGGCCCATTACGGCAAGGTGACCTACCGCGAACAGTTCATCAACGAAAACAACCGCATCCCCGATCTGCCCCTGGCCATCCCGCGCCTCAGCCTCGGCTACACTGCCTTTTCGCCTCTCACCCTCGACGCAATGATCGGCCAGGTGGAACGGCCGTCCGCCCCCGCCAAAAAGGCCGAGCCCGGGATCGAATCAGCGGAGGTCGACTCCCTCTACCGTTTCCCCGCGGAGCTGCTCTGGGCCAACACGGTTTTTCCCGCCTCCACGGCCGAGAACTGGCTGATCAGCGCCACAGCGGCCTACTGGCAGATGCTCCATGCCCTGCCCGGGGAGGGTGTGAAGGCGCGCGGCCAGCTGATCAACGACCTGACCGAACTCAACTGCCGACTGCTCCACACCGAGGCCCGGGAGGGCCCGCTGGTCCCTGCACAGGCGCAGCAGATCTATCATCAAATGAAACAGTACTATATCCCGAGAAACAGGGGCACTTTTCTGCTCCATCAGCTCCGATTGCGTCTCGGCAACGCCGCTTTTTCACAGCTGATGAACCGCCTCCACGATGAATATGCCGGCAAAGAGGTCACCAGCGCCCGCTTCATCCAGATGGCCGAAGAGGCCGGCGGCAAGGAGAGCAGCCGCTTGATCCAGGAGTGGATCGAGCGCGACGATCTGCCCGACTGCCAACCGGAGTGCCAGATCACCGGCGCCGACAGTCTCTGGAAGGTGCGTTTCAAGGTCGAACAAAAGGGCGAACCCTTCCATTTGATCAGTTCGGTGCGGATCAGGACCGCCGGCCGCTGCATCTGGAAAAAAATCGAACTTGAGGAGGCGCAGCAGGAGTGGAACTGGGAGGTGAGCGAAAAACCGCTCGAGATCGTCTTCAATCCCGGGAACGATTTTCCGGTGCGGAATGAGCGCTATTACACTTTTACCAATTTCTATGAGGACTGGAGCCGCACTCTCGTCGTCTATGGTTCAACCCGCCAGATCGAAGCCAACCATACTCTCGCCCTGCGCTTTGCCAAGGCGGCAGCCGACCGCATCACCGAGACCCTTCCGCCGGTGCGCAAGGACTGTGAATTTGATCTCGCTGATTTCAGGGAGCACGATCTCATCCTGCTGGGCGGGCCGGCCGACAACCGCTGGGTGCGGGATATCGCGCCGCTGTACAAGCTGGATCTGGGCAATGGCCTCTTCCGGTGGCAGGAAAAGGGCTACGCCGCGGCGAACGAAGGGCTGGCGGTCGTTCTGCCCAATCCGTACAATCCGGAGCGGATGGTCACCCTGATCGTCGCCAACAGCGCCCTTCAGCTCTATCAGATGACCAAATCCCTGCCGCGCTTTCCCCAATGGGCCCTCTTCCGCGACGACCAGATCGTCGAACGGGGCTACCATGAGCCGGGGATCAAGGCCGGGATTGAGGTGGTTCTGCCGTAGAATTGTCGGTCCGGTCCGGGCGGCAAGGCTTCCCGGCCGGGTGCGCCGCTCAGGGCCAGGCGGTCACGCTGTCGTCCCGGCCGAGGATGAGCGCCCGCGCCACCCGGTTTTCACCGGCAGAACGTCGTATGGCCGCATCGGGCATGATCATAAAAGCGGTCGACCAGCCATCGGCCTCCGCCGCTGTATCGGCGGCCACCCAGACCGCCAGGGGGGTGACCGCCGGCCGGCGCCGGCGCGGATCGATGATATGCATCCCCTTGTCGACACCCGAAGCCCCGAGCGCCTGATCGGTGAGGGCGAACTGCTCCAATACCCTCGCCGTAGCGCGGGGATGGCGTAATGTGACCGGCCAGCCGGAATGGCCCGGGGCATGGCCGCGCGCCGCCACGGAACTGGCTCCGCCATGGACCAGAAAGTCGGTCAGCCCCCACTCCAGCAGCAGCTCCACCATCCGGTCGACGGCATAGCCCTTGCCGATCGCGCCCAGATCGATTATCACCCCGACATCCCGCCAGACCGTCATACTCTCACTCTCCAGATGCAAATGCTTAATGCCGACCGGCTGCGTGAAGGCCCGCAGCCGGGTGCAAATCCGTCCCGGCAGGGAGGAATGACGCATAAAATGGTCCTTGAGAGCGCCGGCGGTGACGTCAAAAGCCCCCGAAGTGGCCGCGCTGATCGTGCAGGCCAGCTGCAGGCAGCGGAAGGTCTCTTTTCCAATCGGCAGAATTTCTCCGGGCGGGAGGAGATTGAGACGGGCGATGTCGCTGTTGGGATCGAAACGGCTCAGCTCCGCTTCAAGGCCTTGGAGCAGAAGAAAGCAGGCCCAGGCCGCCTGACCGGCATAAGTGGCGTCAGCATGGTTGATCCAGACGGCGAATTCAGTCGCCATCGCCTTGTGGTTGAAGCGGTGGATGCGGGGATCCGAGAGCAGGTTTCCGGCCAGGGGGTTCATTGTTCCCTCATCGCGCCGGTCCACAGGCGCTGGCGCCGCCAAAGGCATCCATGAAATCCTTGCGAATGTAACCGCGGATCTCCAGGCCCGGACGCAGTTCGGCATACTCTCTCCAGAGCGGCAGATAGAGGTAGCGTTCGCCCGGCAGGGGGAGTTCATAGAGCTTGCGCAGCAGGAGCTGCTCCTGATCCGGGGTGCAGAGGATGATCGGTGCTGCGGGCAGGGTGGTATCCACCCGGCTGTACCAGCCGATATTCAGCAGCCGGCGCAGGCTCCAGGGCAGCGGCCAGTATTGATCGCCGGGGACGATGATCTCCACCGGCGTCAGCATACTGTCGGGAGCGGCTCCGGCCGCGCCCTCCACCAGGTCCGGGATGCGCTGCATATCGCGACCCGGGTGGGCATAGACCCAGGGATTGCCGGGATCGCTGTCATAGGCCGTACTGAGCAGCGAGGCCTGCAGTCCCAGCGGCATTGCGCAGCAGGAGATCAGGGCGATCCCCGTTATCCGGTTCTTCAGGCGAGTGAAAAGTCCGGCCGTGCCGATCCCGGCGATGAGCAGCAGGCCGTAGTGAGCGGCGAGTCCGTTCCAGGGCGTTTTGTAGGGGATCACAGCGTAAATCAGCCATAAAATCAGCACGAAGAGGGTGGTGAAAAGCAGCAGCGGGGAACGGGCTGCACTGCTCTTCCCCGGCTTGGTGCGCACGATCATGTGGAATCCAGTCAAAGCAAAGGGCAGGATCCAGGCTTCGCTCCAGAAGGGCCTGCCCGGCTCCTGAAAAAAGAAGAGCAGACGCAGATAGTAGTACCAGGGCTGCAAATGCAGGCTCTCGCCGGCGCCCCGCTGCAGATAGCCGGCGTATGCGCTCAAGCTGTCGATCAGCGCGCGCGGGTGGGTGAAGCCAGTGGTGAGAAAGAGGGATGAGACCAGGAGCGCCGCAGCCAGGAAGAGCAGCAGGTGGGATGTCCGGATGGCCATCCTGCCTTTTTGCCGCAGCAGGAGCAGCCCTCCAGCCAGCAGGGCCGCGCCGATGAGGAGGATGTCGGTCTCCTTGGTGGCGTGGAGCATGCCGAGAGAGGCACCGGCGCCTGCCGCCCAGGCCCAATGGCGGCGGCTGCAATAGCGCGCCCCCAGCATCAAGGTCAGGAAGCCGAAAAAAACGAAGAGGGTCTCCTGGATATAGTACCGGCTGAAAAAAACCTGCATGGGCGAGAGGGCAATCCACAGCCCGGCGGCTAGCGCCGCCCGCTTGCCGATAAATGGGGTGAAAAGCATGGGCAGCAGGATGAGCCCGAGGCCGAAGAGGAGCGGCACAATGCGCAGAGTGGTCTCATCCAGCTCGGCGAAGGTGCGCTGTCCGCGCACCCAGGCCGGGATGAGAGTGAAATAGTAGAGGGTAGGGCCGTGGTACTCGCCGGCGTCGTAGATGTAGCTTCCCTCCTGCAGGAGGCCGGCAAATTTGACCGCGTGCACAGCCTCGTCGGTGTGCATCGGCCGCTGCTCCAGCCTCGGCAGACGGAGGAGGGCGCCGAGAAGCAGGAGCAGGGTCCACAAAATGAGAGAGAGTCGCTGGTTCCGCATGGCGCTCCAATGTAAATGCCCCGCCAGCGGCTGGAGGGGCATTTTTTTACATACAGCTTGCCTGGTGTGGCGGTCCGGCGTGGTCATGTTCCGGATCAGGCGCGCGCCTATTTGACTGGCTGGCCGTAGACCTCCACCTCGATATAATGATTGAGGTCATTGCCGCTGTTGCCGTTGCTGAGGCAGCGGACGTAGCGCCCCTGCACTCCCTTGGCATCGATGAGCTTGCCTTCGGCGGTCTCGATGAAATTTTTCTCTTTGCCTGCCCCCATCCGGGCTGAATTGTCGTGGTCATTGTTGAAGATGGTCTGGACGCCATTCTTGAAAGCGGGATCGTCGGAGACCTGGACGATGACATCGAAATAGACGACCGGCTGCTGGTGGTAGTGCCAGATGACAACAGCGTAGATGGAGTGCCTGCTCTTGAGGTCGATGGTGACATGCTGGACGAAGGGACCCAGTTCGACATAGCTGCCGTCCTCGGCCTCCTTGTCCCCGTCGGTGACCAGAGCGAGTTCGCCGATGACCGGCTGCATGTCGCTGGATGTGACCGGTTTGTTGAGGGCGACGTTGACCGTCCCCGCGGGTGCGAGGAAGGGGTCACGCGGCTTGCCGAGGGGCTTTTCGAGGTTTGGCACCTTGACATTCTGCGGAGTGCCGACGAACATCGGCTTCGGCAGCTTGATGGTGATCGGTTTGAGCCCCTGGGCGGAGAGAGAAAAGACCAGGAGGCCGAGAGTGATCAGAAAGACCGGCATCAGCACCTTTTTCAAAGTGGCCATCGAAAGGATCTCCATGTAAGCGGACTATTTTTTTACCAGTTTGTACAAGATCCGGTCCAGCCCGGCATACTGCTGGCTCGGAATGGCGATCAGGACCAGCAGCGCCCCGAGTTCGACCAGGTTCTTGTTGACGAAGATATAGTGCCCCTCCATCGGGATCGAATAGAAGAGCCCGACGAAAGGGGGATTACACAAATAGTAGAGCAGGATCAGGAGAATTCCGCCCCCGGCCGCGACGCGGGTGAAGAGGCCCATGATCAGTCCGAGGCCGATCAGAATGAGCCCCCAGATGTTCAAGGTATTAACGACGGCAAGCACGTTTGCGTTCCCGGCCAGGGCATGAAAATAATCGGCAAAGATCCATTTTGACTCCATGAGGAATCCATAAGCCGACCAGTTGCCCTTGAGCAGCTTGGCCAGCCCCTCATAGAGGAAATGCCAGCCGATGAGCATGCGCAGCGTCACGAGGGTGATCCACTGGAAAGTGGACAATCGGGTTTCCTTCATATTATTTTAAACTCCTCCGGGCGAAAGTCCAGGGTTTTCCTCGCTTCGATCGCCTCGTTGACCTTGAGAACGGCGACGGCGCTCTCATAGCCCACCTCAGCCGGGCAGTTCAGCTTGCCGCTGCCGCGCACTGCGCCGAAGAAATTCTCGAGATGGGGTTTGTGATAGGGATCGTTGAACTGCAGGGCGATCCGGTGCTCATCCGGCGAAATCGTCTCGCGGACATCCAGGGAATCGCTCTCGCTCTCGGCCTTGACCTCCACCAGTTTGGGTTCGGTCAGATACCCCTTGCGCACGAATTCATCCCACGAGGGGGCGTTGGCCTTTTCGCGGTAGACCGAGCCCATGCCGGCCGACTCGGAGA
>DAOOPF010000185.1:0-5566 GCA_035388125.1 bacterium
TGGCGACATAGATTATGTCGGGATTGACCTTGATCTGGTTGTCGATGTAGGTCTGATAGACATCCCAGTCCTCGGTCTCGACGGAGCGAATCGCGGCGATGTTGTTCGCCAGCCGCTCCATGCTCACTTTCATCTGCTCCTTGCTCAGGTCCAGCTCCCGCACGGTGAAGATGTAGCCGATGGTTGCCATCATGACAATGACCAGCATCAGAAAAAGGAGAGTGATCTTGAGCCTGAGGCTGAAGTTATATTTGGGCAGTGGATGATGCATGGATCTCTTCCGAGAGGGTGCACCTTTAATACGCCGGACGCCGGGGTGAAAGTTTCGCCACTGATGCGGGCGAGTGCAGACTATAATAAATTAGCTATCAGGAGCACGAGAAACAAGCGCTTTTATCGCCACGGGCGGATGCGCTGCACTGCCTTTCCGCACCGGCGTTAAAATTTGGTATCTTGAAAAAAATTACTTGCTTTTCCCTTCAGGATTAATTAATTTTAATCGTTTGAAATCTTTCAAACGATTAAAACAAAGGGTGCGGCATGCTGAAACAACAGTTCATCCAGGATTTCGGCGCAGGCTACCAGATGTTCGGCCATCCCGCCCTCATGGGCCGCATCGTCGGCCTCCTCCTCTACCACGGCAAACCCGTCTCCCTCACCGATATCACCAAAGAACTCGGGGTCAGCAAAGGCCCGGCCTCCCAAATCTGCCGAAGACTCCTCGATCACAATCTCATCCAGCGCGTCTGGAAACCGGGCAGCCGCAAGGACTATTACCAGGCCCATCCCAATATTTTCGGCAATGCTTTCATGAACCACCTCAGCCTGCAGCGCAAGAACCTGGAGCTGGGCAGGAAATTCCAGGCCGCCATGATGGAGAGCGGCACGGAAGAGAGCGCGGCTTTCAGAAAAAACCTGGACGAAATGGTGGGCTTTTATGAACTGATGATCGAACGCTACCTGGCTTTTTACCAGGACTGGATGATACAAAAAGGAGCCCTGACGGCGCCGGTCTCTCTGCAATCTGACGCCGCCGACACCCGCGGCTGAAAAGCGAACTCAATCAAAGGACATCCCATGTCTGAGCTCAAGCAAGTGGTCATTATCGATGCCGTCCGCACCCCGATCGGCAGCTTTGGCGGCGCCCTCGCCGAAATCCCCGCCCCCAAACTCGGCAGCATCGCCATCAAGGCCCTGCTGCAGCGTACCGGGATCGCCCCGGATCAGATCGATGAGGTGATCATGGGCTGTGTTCTGCCCGCCGACACCGGCATGGCGCCGGCGCGCCAGGCGGCCCTCGGTGCCGGCCTGCCCGAGTCGGTCGAGTGCATGACCATCAACAAGGTCTGCGGCTCCGGCCTGAAATCGGTGATGCTGGCCGCCCAGGCGATCCAGTGCGGCGATGCAGAAGTGGTCATCGCCGGCGGCATGGAGAACATGAGCCGGGCCCCCTTTTACCTGCAGGGACTGCGCACCGGCCTCAAGATGGGCCACAGCACCCTCATCGACAGCATGCTGCGCGACGGGCTGTGGGACGTCTACGATGATACCCATATGGGCAATTTGGCCGAGCTCTGCGCCGCCGAGTACAAGCTTACACGCGAGGCCCAGGACGAATTTGCGATCATGAGCTACCAGCGCGCCCAGGAGGCGCAGAAGAACGGGGCTTTCCGCAACGAGATCGTGCCCGTCGAGATCCCCCAGAGAAAGGGCGATCCGCTCCTCATCGACGCCGACGAGGAGCCGGCCAAAGTCAACTTTGACAAGCTCAAGACTCTGCGCCCGGTCTTCGTCAAGGAGGGCACGGTCACGGCCGCCAACGCCTCCTCGATCAACGACGGCGCGGCGGCCGTACTGGTGATGTCCGCCGCCAAAGCCGCAGAGCTGGGTCTGAAACCGATGGCCCGCATTGTCGCCCAGGCCTCCGCCTCCAAGTCGCCCGCCTGGTTCACCACCGCCCCGGCCGATGCGATCAAAAAGGTGCTTGCCAAAGCAGGGCTGACCACCGCTGATATCGATGCCTATGAAATCAACGAGGCCTTTGCGGCGGTCTCGCTCGCCAACAATCAGATCCTCGGCCTGACGCCGGACAAGGTCAATCTCAACGGCGGGGCGGTCGCCCTCGGCCATCCGCTCGGCGCCAGCGGCGCCCGTATCCTCGCAACCCTGCTCAACGTGATGAAGGAGCGGAAAGCGAGACGCGGTCTGGCCTCGCTCTGCATCGGCGGCGGCGAAGCCACCGCCCTGATCGTCGAGGCGATGTAAAGGGAAAATTGGATTTCAGAGAAAACGAAGATCGCGCAGGGACGCGGAGAGGCAGAGAGACAATCAAAGTCCCATGTTTCCTTAGTATCATTTCCCCTCTGCGTTCTTTGCGTCTCCGCGCGAGTTGATCTTTATTCTGAGCCGTGAAAGAGCAGGGAATTCAATTTTAATTATTATAGGGAGGATAAATGAAACGCCTGGAAAATAAAGTCGCCATCGTCACCGGCGGAGCGGCCGGCATCGGCAAGGCCACCGTGCTCAAATTCGCGGCCGAAGGGGCCCTGGTCTCGATCTGGGATGTCAACGAAGAGAAGGGTAACGCTCTGGTCGCGGAACTGGCCGCAGCCGGCCATAGCGCGGAATTCCGCAAGGTCAACGTCGCCGATCTCGGCGAGGTCACCCGCACCGTGGCCGCCATCGCTGAAAAATATGGCCACCTCGACATTCTCGTCAACAACGCCGGCATTACGCGCGACGCCACCCTGATGAAGATGGAGGAGGCTCAGTTCGACCAGGTCATCGATGTCAATCTCAAGGGGGTCTTTAACTGCGCCAAGGCGGCCGGGGCGGTCATGGCCCAGCAGAAATCGGGCGCGATCATCAACACCAGCTCGGTGGTGGCGGTCTATGGCAACTTTGGGCAAACCAACTATGTGGCGGCCAAATCGGGCATCATCGGCATGACCAAAGTCTGGGCGCGCGAGCTCGGCCGCAAGGGCGTGCGCGTCAATGCCGTCGCGCCGGGCTTTATCGCCACCGAGATGGTTCTGACCGTGCCGGAAAACATCCTCAACACGCTGAAGGAAAAGACCCCGCTGGGCCGGCTCGGCGAGCCCGAAGAGATCGCCAATGTCTATCTCTTCCTCGCCTCGGAGGAGTCTTCCTATATCAACGGCGCCCTCATCCAGGTCGACGGCGGCCTCGTACTCTAATCATCCTTGAAGGAATTCAATCTGCCCATGAAACGAAACGCCAAGATCGCCGCCATCGCATCCTACGCCCCGGCCAAGGTGGTGCCGAACCAGTTCTTCAATGATCTCCTCGGTGAGGATGTCGATACCTGGCTGCGCGAGAACCTCACCATCCGCGAGCGGCGCTGGTGCGCTGAGGATGAGAGCACAGCCGACCTGGCGGTGCACGCCGCTGAGAAAGCGCTGCAGCGGGCGGGGATCGCCGCGGCCGATCTCGATTTGATCATCATCTCCACCGATACCCCGGAATATGTCTCGCCGAGCACCGCCGCGGTCGTCCAGCACCGCCTCGGCGCGATCAAGGCGGGCACCTTCGACGTCAATACCGCCTGCGCCGGCTTTGTCACCGTGCTCGATATCGGCGCCAAGTACATCCAGTCCGATGACCGCTATGAGAACGTGCTGGTCATCGGCGCCTATGCGATGTCGAAGTTTCTCAACCTCAAGGACAAAAAAACGGTCACCCTCTTCGCCGACGGCGCGGGCGCTGCTGTGCTCCAGGCCACAGAAGAGGAACGGGGCTTTCTCGGCTCGCTGCTGCACACCGAGGGCCAGTACCACGACTGGATGGGCATCTACGCCGGCGGCACGCACATGCCGATCACAAGCGCTGTACTCGAAAACAACGATCATCTCCTCAAGTTTGTCCGGAAATTTCCAAAGGAACTCAATCCCCTCACCTGGACCCGGATGATCAAAGAGCTGACGGAGAGGATCGGCCACAAGATCGACGACATCGACATGATCTTTTTCACGCAGATCAACATCAACAGCATCCGCGAGACCCTGGATAATCTCGGCCTCTCCATGGCGCGCACGCATGTGGTGATGGACCGTTACGGCTACACCGGCTCCGCCTGTATCCCCATGGCACTGGCGGAGGCGGTCGAACTGGGCAAGGTGAAAAAGGATGATTTGATTCTTTTCATGGGATCGGGCGGCGGGCTCGCCTTTGCAACCGCGGCCTTTCGCTGGTAGGCTCTCGGGCGGCCGGCTGCGCCACACCCGGCGGGTGCGAACCGCATCGTTGAGCGCCCTTGTGGAGCCGGCTTGCATGGGCTCCTGTCGCATCTTTGACAGTACTTTCAGACGGAGGTTAATTTGGACGGACTGGCCTCTCCCCAGCTGGTGATCGCGGCCTGGGTTGTAATCCTGCTTTATATGGCAGTGACCCTCTATTTCGTCATCCGCGGCGCCAGAAAAACCAGGACCATTTCGGATTATGCGGTCGGCAGCTTTGTCTTTTCGCCGGCGGCCGTCGGCCTGGCCCTGGCCGCCTCGATGACCAGCGCTGCAACATTCATCATCAATCCCGGTCTCATCGCCTATTACGGCATCAGCGCCGTCATCTCCTACGCCCTGGTCCTGCCGGCGGCGGCGATGATCTCACTGGTCGTCCTCACCAAGGGCTTCCGCAAGCACGGCCAGTCGGTGAAGGCCCTGACCATGGCGCAGTGGATGGGGACCCGCTACCAGAGCAAAGGCTTCGCCCTCTTTTTCGCCTTTCTCTCCCTGCTGTTGATCACCTTCATCGTCCTCATTCTGGTCGGTCTGGTGCAGGTTCTTTCCAAAGCCCTCAATCTTTCCGAACTCGCCATACTGATCGCGGTGGTGCTCTTCGTCTTCGGCTATATGGCTTTCGGCGGCGCCAATTCAATGGTCTACACCAACACCGTCCAGGCCCTGCTCATGCTGGTGGTCGCCTTTATCCTGCTCGGGTCGGGCTACGAGCATTTCAGCCGCGGGGTGCACGGCTTTCTCGACAAACTCGCCGCCATCGATCCCAAACTCGCGCAGGGGACCAATCCCGCCAGTTTTCTCTTCCGCGACTTTTTCGAGATCTATATCGCCCAGATCATCGTCGGCATCGCCATCGTCTGCCAGCCCCACATCATCACCAAGTCACTGCTGCTCAAGAATGACCGGGATGTCAACCGCTACCTGACCTTCGGGGTGATCACTGAGCTGATTTTTTTCTTTGTGGTCTTTGCCGGCCTCTACGCCCGCCTGGCGTTTCCTGACCTGGCAGTCAACGGCGCCCCCCTCAAGGTCGATCAGGTCATGTCCGCCTATGTGGTGAAAGAGTTCCCGGTCTTCGTCGGCCTGCTGGTGGTGATGGGACTGATCTCCGCCGGCATCTCGACCATCGAGGGGCTGATCCAGTCGGTTTCGACCACCATCACCGCCGATATCATCCGCCCGCTCTTCGGCAGATTTCTGCCCGCCGATGAAGAGCGCCGCGCCCGCAGCGAGATCCGCATCAACAAGCTGGTGATCCTGGTCCTGGCCGCAGTGGCGATCCTGCTCTCGGCGCAGCAGATCTACCATCC
>DAOOPF010000186.1:0-5544 GCA_035388125.1 bacterium
CCGACGGCGAGCGCTACAACCAGATCATCGACATCTGGACCCACACCACCAGCGCGGTGGCCGAAAAGATGTTCGAGCGGCTGCGTCAGGACCGTCAGGGCTTCAATCCCATCTTCATGATGGCCGATTCGGGCGCGCGCGGTTCCAAAGAGCAGATCCGCCAGCTCGCCGGCATGCGCGGCCTGATGGCCAAACCGCAGAAAAAGATGACCGGCTCGATGGGCGAAATCATCGAGAACCCGATCACCGCCAACTTCCGCGAAGGCCTGTCGGTGCTCGAGTACTTTATCTCCACCCACGGCGCCCGCAAGGGTCTGGCCGATACCGCCTTGAAGACCGCCGACGCCGGCTATCTCACCCGCCGTCTGGTCGATGTCGCCCAGGATGTCATCATCACCCAGCCCGACTGCGGCACCATCCTCGGACTGCGCGTGGCCGACATCAAGGAGGGTGAAGAGGTGATCGAGTCGATGCAGGACCGCATCATCGGGCGCGTCGCGGCCGAAGATATTTTCGATCCTGAATCGGGCGACGTCATCGCCGAGGCCGGATCCCTCATCAATGAAGAGACCGCCAAAAAGATCAGCGATGCCGGCCCCGAGTCGGTGATGATCCGCTCGGTCCTCACCTGCGAAGCCCCGCGCGGGGTCTGCGCCCAGTGTTACGGACGCAACCTGGCCACCGGCAAGATGGTCTGCATCGGCGAGGCCGTGGGTGTCATGGCGGCCCAGTCGATCGGCGAGCCGGGCACCCAGCTCACCCTGCGTACCTTCCACATCGGCGGTACCGCCTCGCGCATCGCCGCCCAGTCGCAGGTCGCGGTCAAGCACGAGGGCATCATCGCCTGGGACAATCTCAAGACCGTCGACCGCGAAGACGGCGAGACCGTCTGCATCGGCCGCAACGGCCGCATCAACGTCCAGGACGACGACAACCGCAATATGGAGCGGCTCACCGTTCCCTACGGCGCGACCATCATCGTCCATCCCGGCGACCGGGTGGAAAAGGGCAAGATCATTTTCAAATGGGACCCCTACACCGCCAGCATTCTCAGCACCACCACCGGCAAGGTCGAGTTCCGCGACCTGCTCGAGAATATCACCTTCCGCGAGGAGATGGACGAGACCACGGGCATGCGTCAGCGGGTGGTCATCGAGACCCGCACCCGCAACCTCAGCCCCACCATCAACATCCTGGATGAAAAGGGCAAGGTCACCAGCGCCTATGTCATCCCGACCCGGGCCAACCTGGTGGTGCGCGACGGCGACATGATCAATGCCGGCAACGCCCTGGTCAAGATCCCGCGCGAGATCGCCAAGACCCGCGACATCACCGGTGGTCTGCCCCGCGTCGCCGAGCTCTTCGAGGCCCGGCGGCCCAAGGAGCCGGCCGTGGTCAGCGAAATCGACGGCATTGTCGAATTCGGCGAGATGAAGCGCGGCGTGCGCAAGATCATCGTCCGCTCCGAGGACGGTCATGAGGAAAAGGTCTACATGATCGGCTACGGCAAGCACGTGCTGGTCCATGCCGGCGATTTCGTGCATGCCGGCGAAAAGCTCTCCGAAGGCTCGGTCGTGCCGCACGACATCCTCGCCATCATGGGCGCCAACAAGGTGCAGGAGTACCTGGTCAACGAGATCCAGGAGGTCTACCGGCTGCAGGGTGTGCGCATCAACGACAAGCACATCGAGGTGATCGTGCGCCAGATGCTGCAAAAGGTCAAGATCGAGGATCCGGGCGATACCTTCTACCTCGAAGGCGACCAGGTCGACCGCCTCAGCTTCCTCGCCGAGAACGAGCGCATCCGCAACATGGTGATCGTCACCGAGCGCGGCGACGCCAAATTCCAGTTCGAGGAGATGGTCGAGGCCGACGAATTCCGCAAGGTGGTGGCCAAACTGGAGGCCGCCGAAAAGACGCTGCCACAGGCGCGCTCGGGACAACCGGCCACCTTCCAGCCTCTGCTGCTGGGCATCACCAAGGCCTCGCTGACCACCGAGAGCTTCATCTCGGCCGCCTCCTTCCAGGAGACCACGCGCGTTCTGACCGACGCCTCGGTCGAAGGCAAGGTCGACGAGCTGCTCGGCCTCAAGGAGAATGTGGTCATGGGCCACCTGATCCCGGCCGGAACCGGTATCGGCCGCTACAAGGAGCTCAAGGTCGAAGGGCCGGAGATCGATCTGCCGACACCGCCGGAGCGGCCCGCGCCGCTGCCGCGTGAGGAGGACGACGACGCCCTGCTCGAGATCGATGAACTGGAAAATGAATAGATTTCGGCAGATATTAAATAAATTTCTTGAAATTTGATAAATAATACCTTATATTAAAAGGCTTTGACAAAAATTGGAGGTATAGTGCCAACCATCAATCAACTGGTGCGCACCGGCCGCGAGACCCTTACCAAGCGTGAAAAAGCGCCGGCGCTCAACAAATCACCGCAACGTCGCGGCGTCTGTACCCGCGTCTATACCACGACACCCAAGAAGCCCAACTCTGCGTTGCGCAAGGTGGCGCGCGTGCGCCTCAGCAACCAGATCGAGGTCACTGCCTATATACCCGGAGAGGGCCATAATCTCCAGGAGCATTCGATTGTCATGATCCGCGGCGGCCGCGTCAAGGATTTGCCGGGCGTCCGCTATCATATCGTCCGCGGCGTTTTGGATACCAGTGGTGTTCAGGACCGCAAGCAGGGCCGTTCCAAATACGGCGCCAAGCGCGGCAAGTAAGCCGCCGTCCCGATCATCCCATTATATTGAGAGCCTTTCATGTCAAGAAGAAAATCACCGCCGAAACGTACCGTACTGCCTGATCCCAAGTACAACAGCGTACTGGTCACCAAGTTCATCAACGGCCTGCTCCGCGGCGGCAAACGCAGCGTGGCGGAGACCATTTTTTACGATGCCCTCGATATCATCGCCGCCAAGACCAGCTCGGAAGGGCTGCCCGTCTTTGAAAAAGCGATGCACAACGTCAAACCGCAGCTTGAGGTGCGTTCCCGCCGTGTCGGCGGCGCCACCTATCAGGTGCCGGTCGATATCCGCGGCGACCGCCAGCAGGCGCTGGCCATCCGCTGGATCATCAACTATTCGAAGAACCGCTCCGAGAAGACCATGTCCGAGAAGCTGGCGTTCGAATTGATGGCCGCCGCGAAGAACGAAGGCAATTCGATCAAGAAACGCGAAGATACGCACAAAATGGCCGAGGCCAACAAGGCTTTCGCTCATTTCCGCTGGTAATTGGTCCTGATTTTGGCCAGTTCTGCATTCTAACTCCGGGCTGATGTGGCTCAAAAAGAGCCGGTCCGGAAAGTGGGTGCCAGAACTTGGCGTCGCAGATACTGCACACTCTTCATATCCACTTGACCTTGAAGAGGATGCGTGGCGCGCCAACTTTCTGATGCCCACGCACCTTGCGCTTCGAATTTTAGTCCTGGAGGCGCCTCTTTTAAGGTAAGTGGCTTTTTTATGTCAACCCCTCCCTCTCTGGACAAGACCCGTAATATCGGCATCATGGCTCATATCGATGCCGGTAAGACCACCACCACCGAGCGGATTCTCTACTACACCGGCAAGGTGCACCGGATGGGCGAGGTTGACGACGGCGCCGCCACCATGGACTGGATGGAGCAGGAACGCGAAAGAGGAATCACCATCACCTCGGCCGCCATCACCTGCAGCTGGAAGAACCACCGCATCAATATCATCGACACACCCGGCCATGTCGATTTCACGGCCGAAGTCGAACGTTCTTTGAGAGTACTCGATGGCGCAGTCGCCATCTTCGATGCCGCCGGCGGCGTCGAGCCCCAGTCGGAGACGGTCTGGCGGCAGGCGGACAAATACCACATCCCCCGCATCGCCTACGTCAACAAGATGGACCGCATTGGCGCCGACTTTGGTATGGTCCTGGATTCGATGCGCGAACGGCTTCACACCCGGCCGGTACCGATCCAGCTTCCTCTCGGCGCCGAGGATCGCTTCACCGGCCTTATCGATCTGATCACGATGAAGGCGGTCCATTACGACGAAGCCACCCTCGGAGTCACCTGGGAGGAGCGCGAGATTCCCGCCGCCCTCGATGAACAGGCGCGCTCGATGCGCCGCGAACTGATCGAGGCCGTCGCCGACTTTGACGACGAGGTCATGGAAAAGTACCTCGGCAACGAGGAGATCACCTCCGCCGAGATCCATCGCGCCCTGCGCGCCGGCACCCTCAGGGATGCCATCGTCCCGGTCCTGTGCGGGGCCTCGGTCAAGAACCGCGGCGTCCAGCACCTGCTCGATGCAGTGGTCAGCTATCTGCCCAGCCCGCTCGATATTCCGCCGGTCGAAGGGGTCAACCCCTATACCGAACGGATCGAAAAGCGCTCCGCGGATCCCGACGAGCCCTTCACGGCGCTGGCCTTCAAGATCATGACCGACCCCTTTGTCGGCAAGCTCACCTACTTCCGGGTCTACTCCGGCCGGATATCGGCAGGAGAGACCGCCCTCAACACCGGCACCGAGAAGAAGGAGCGGCTGAGCAGAATCCTGCTGATGTCCTCCAACAAGCGCGAGGATGTTCAGAGTGTCTCCGCCGGCGATATCGCCGCGGCGGTGGGACTGCGCAACACGCGCACCGGCGACACGCTCTGCGACCTGAAGCATCCCCTGATGCTGGAGAGCATGAACTTTCCGATCCCGGTCATCTCGATCGCGATCGAGCCCAAATCCAAGGCCGACCAGGAGCGCATGAGCACTGCGCTGACCGCTCTGGCGGATGAGGATCCGACCTTTCAGTACAGCGTCGACGGCGAGACCGGGCAGATGATCATCTCGGGGATGGGCGAGCTTCACCTCGAGATTCTGGTTGAACGGCTGCTGCGCGAATTCAAGGTGCAGGCCAACATCGGCAAGCAGCAGGTCGCCTATCGCGAGACCATCACCGAGCCGGTGACCAGCGAGATCCACTTTGTCAAGCAGAGCGGCGGCAAAGGTCAGTACGCGCATGTGGTGATCGAGTTTGAACCGGGCGAGCAGGGCAAGATATTTTCCTTCACCAACCTCGCCAGCCCCCTCCAGGTCCCGACCCAGTTCGTACGGCCGGTGGAACAGGGGCTCCGGGAAGCGATGGCGAGCGGGGCGATCGCCGGGTATCCGATCATCGACATCAGGGCGACCCTGGTAAGCGGCTCCTTCCACGATGTCGATTCCACCGAGCTGGCCTTCAAGATCGCCGCCTCAATGGCCCTCCAGGACGCCGCACGGCGCGGCAAGTCGATCCTGATGGAGCCGGTGATGGATCTGGAAGTGGTCACCCCGGAAGAGTACTTTGGTTCAATCCTGAGCGATCTGGCCGCGCGGCGTGCCCGGATCGCCAACCATCACAAACGCCGCGACGCCCAGGTGATCAACGCGCAGGCCCCCCTGGCGGAGATGTTCGGCTACGCCACCGCCCTGCGCAACACCTCGCAGGGACGGGCGATCTTTACGATGCAGTTTTTCAACTATCAGAAGGTCACCGAAGAGGTGGGCAAAAAGCTCCTGCAAAAAATGGGGCTGATGG
>DAOOPF010000187.1:0-5483 GCA_035388125.1 bacterium
TCTCGATCAGATCCATGGCTGCTTCATCGCGTCCAAAAATCAGGATGGCGAAAAATCCAAAAAAGGTGATGAAGACGAATTCGAAAAAGAGAACCTTCTCTTTCTCTTTGGTTGTCACCCAGCGGCGCTTGACCAGATCCATGATAAAGACGATCGCCCCCTCAATGATGAAGAGCAGGATCAGGATGAAACTGCTCCAGCCCAGCCGCCAGACTCCATAGAGCGGAATCAGGTTGGTCAGGAGGACCATGCTGGAGCGATAGAACAGCACTGGCATGGCAAGTCCACCAGGATGAACCGGTTTCAGGTTTCTTTTGCTCTTTTGCAATAATGCTCCCCTTTGCCTTGAGTAGATCCGGCACTATTGCCATCTATTATAGTACATGAGCCCCGTCACCGCACATTCGCCGTCCGCATGCGGAAAGAATCGCCCGTCCAGACGCCGGTCCAGGGCGGACGCTTGGCCACGCCGAGACCCTCCTGCGTCAAAATCGTCAGCCGGAAGACCCGCGCGATATCCCTGCTGTCGTTGCGGTAAGCGGCCGCCCAGATCGGCAGCCCCCACTGGATCGGCTCGCCGAAAATGTTGGTCGCCGCCACCACCCAGTTGCCCGCCACCACCACCTTGACTACGGTCTCGTTCGGCTCCCAGCCGCCCTCCTGGGTGAAATAGCGCAGGGCCGAAGCCGCCAGATCGGCCGCACTGCCCGGCCCGGCAAAACCGCTAAAGGCCGCAGGAAAACGCGCCGCATCCAGCGCCTTCTCGATGTCCGCTTTCGATTTGAGGCGCATCGCCTTGATCTTGCTCTGCCACTCCCTGACCTCGGCATCCTGCGGACTGAAACGCGCGGCCATCAGCAGCTTTTCCTCGACGGCGGCGTAACGCTTGTCCCGCTCGGTATCCATGATGAAGGATTCGATCAGGTCGAGGTTCTGCAGCACCCGGGTGAGAATATTCTTCGCCTCGATCTTCGGCGCCTCTTCCAGATTGGTCAGGCCGTCGGTGAGCTTTTGCCACGCCTGGCCGGGCGACTCGTCGGGGCGCTGGTTTTTGGGATCATACAGGCTGATCGAGGCATCCTTGGGCGTCAGACCATAAATTTTGCTGTCGATTTCGTCCGCGGTCCTGCCGTATTTGGCGCTAAAGGCAACGACCTTGGCCTTGACCGCCGGGGCTTCCTTTTGCAGTGCAGCGATTCTGGCCAGGGCCTCATCGGCGTGCTCGCCGTCGTAGATGATGTTCTTGACATAGGTCGGGATAACCTCGCCGAGGCGGGGCACAAAATCCTCCTTGAGGGCGACAATCGCCTCCCAATCCTTGAGTGCCTCCTCCTTGCCCGCCGCTGGAGCTGAACCCGCGCCTGTTCCCCCGACTGCGGCAGCCGGGGCACCGGTTTTAGCCGCCGGCGCTGAGGGCGCGGCAGGCGGCGCGCCGAACAATCCGGTCAGCCGCTTGTACTTGCTCTCCAGAATGCGCAGCTCGGCGAAATTGGGGTCCGCCGCGCGAATCTGGTCCAGCTTGGCCCTGATTTCCTTCAGTTTTGCCGCCGCGGCGGCGCTGTCATGCATGTTCTCGACCGCCCGGATGGCGGCAGCGGCCTCCCGGGCCAGGGTTCTGGTATCCGCAGCCGGCGCCGGCTGGAACAGACCGCAGAGCAGACCCACCACCAGCACAATGCAAAAGCCTTTCCCTTTCATCACACACCTCACCGGTTGGATGCACTGCAAAAGCCTCCGATACCCTCATAAATCAAGATATTGATTCTATCCGTTACGTAAAAGCAAATTTGACGAAATGGTGAAAAATTTTATCTGTGCCCGCGCCAATTCAAAATACGGCTGAACTTTTCGCCGCTTTTGTAGTTGCATAGGTAGTATCTCTTTTCACGAAAGGAGCCGGAGATGCGGCGACTTGTTACAGTATTCCTCTTCGCACTGGCCCTCGGCGGTCCGGCCGCCCTCTTTGCCGACGGCATGATCATCATCCCCAGGCCGCCGCGCCCTCCTTTTCCGCCCCATTTCCCGCCGGCCATGGCCCCGCTTGAAGTGCGCTATCACCACGTCTCGGTGCGGATCGAAGACCAGGTGGCCGTGACCGAGGTTGATCAGGTTTTCTACAATCCCCACCCGCTCCAGCTCGAGGGCACCTATCTCTTCCCGATCCCGCGCGGCGGCCAGCTCGACCGGTTTTCCATGGATATCGACGGCCGCACCGCCGAGGCCGAACTGCTCGACGCCGCCAAGGCGCGCCGCCTCTATGAAGAGATCGTCCGCGAACAGCGCGACCCGGCGCTGCTCGAGTACTCCGGCCGGGGACTCTATCGCCTGCGCATTTTTCCCATCCCGCCGCGCAGCGAGAAACGCATCCGCCTGCGCTATACCCAGCTTCTGACCAGCGACAACGGTCTGGTTGAATATCTCTATCCCCTCAACACCGAAAAGTTCTCCGCCGCGCCGCTCAACAGCGTATCGGTCAAGGTGGAGATCACCTCGACGGAACCCCTCGGACCGCTCTATTCCCCAAGTCACGAGGTGGAGATCCGCCGCCGCGATGCCCGCCATGCCGTGATCGGCTACGAGGACAAGTCGGTCCGGCCGGATACCGATTTCCAGCTCTTCTTCGGCCCGGCCGGCGGCGAGTCGATCAACGGCCGCCTGCTCGCCTTCAACGACGGCCGCGAGGAGGGCTTTTTCCTCCTCATGCTCTCACCGCGGGCCGACGTCGCAGCCGGACGCGTCCTCCCCAAGGATCTGGTTTTCGTCCTCGACACCTCCGGCTCCATGGCCGAGAGAGCAAAAATGGCACAGGCGAAAAAGGCCCTCCATTTCTGCCTGGCCAACCTCGAGGACGGCGACCGCTTCGAGATCGTCCGCTTCTCAACCGAGGCGGAGGCGCTCTTCAGCGCGCTGAGGCCGGCCACGGCAGCCAACATCCGCCGCGCGGATGAATTCGTCGAGGGCCTCAAACCGATCGGCGGCACCGCCCTCGCCGAGGCGCTCGATCTGGCCCTGCGTCCCCTTCACGGCCGCGCTGCATCCGGGCGCCCCTGCATGGTCGTGCTCATCACCGACGGCAAGCCCACCGTGGGCGAAACCGGCGAGGAAGCCATTCTCAGGCAGGTGAAAAAAGCGGCAGGGGATGAAACCGTCCGTATCTTCAGCTTCGGCGTTGGCAGCGACATCAACACCCATCTTCTCGACCGGCTGACCGCCGAGACCCGCGCCGCCAGCCAGTACGTCCTCCCCGAAGAGGACATCGAAGTCAAGGTCTCCTCCTTTTTCGAAAAAATCTCCCTGCCGGTGCTGGTCTCGCCGCGGCTCTCCGCCGGCGGGCAGGTCCGCCTCGGCAAGATGGCCCCCGCCGCGCTGCCCGATCTCTTCAAGGGCGAACAGCTCCTGATCCTCGGCCGCTACGAGGGCAGCGGCCGCTCCGATATCACCCTGCGCGGCAGCGTCAACGGGCGCGCCGAGAACTGGGTCTACCGGGTCACTTTTCCGGAGGAGGCGGAGGAGCATGACTTTATCCCGCGCCTCTGGGCCTCGCGCCGCATCGGCTACCTGCTCGACCAGATCCGCCTCAACGGTGAGGAGAAGGAGCTCCGGGATGAAGTCGTCGAGCTCGCCCGGCGCTATGGCATCGTCACCCCCTACACCGCATTTCTAATCCTCGAGGATGAGGAGCGGCGCAACGTGCCGCGGGCCCGGCGTACGGTGCAGTCAGCCGGAGATGAAGCCTGGATGCAGAACTCCAGGGAAATGCTGCGGCAGGTGTATGAGGAGAAGAGCGGGGAGGCCGCCGTCGGCACGGCCCAGTCCCTGGATGCCCTGAAAAACGCCACCGGCGGCAGCGCACTGGCCAAAGCCAACCGCCACTTCGAGCGCGGGCAACGCAGCGCTGCGGCCCCGGCCGATGGCCCCGTGCAGCAGGCCCTCGCCAGCCAGACGGTTCGCACCATCGCCAACCGCACCTTTTACCAGAACGGCGCGCAGTGGATCGATACCGAGGCCCAGAGGCTGCCGGATCGGGAGGCGGTCCGCGTCCGCTTCAACACCGAGGCCTGGTTCGAGCTGCTGAAACTGGATCCCCTCGCACCGCAGTGGCTCTCGGCCGGCAGGAACATGCGGCTGGTTGTGGCGGGGAAACTGTACGAGATCTATGAATGATCCCGGCGCAAGGCTGGAGGCCGGTTCTTCTCCCGGCGTAAAAAGCGGCTATTTTTCAGGATACCGCCGCGCATGGCAAAGGCCGGATGTTAAATCTCTCCCGGCGTTAAAGTATGCCTCTACTTGAAAGGATGGGGATTATGAAATACGCGCGTGTTCTGCTGCTCCTCTTTCTGGTGATCCTGGCCTTCATCGTGCTCTGCCCGCGCAAGGCCATATCGGCGGACAAGCCGCAGGTTCAGCTCGCCCTGCTGCTCGACACCAGCAACTCGATGGACGGCCTGATCGACCAGGCCAAAAGCCAGCTCTGGAAGATCGTCAACGAGTTCATCACAGCCCGCGTCGACGGCCAGCGGCCGGAAATCGCGGTCGCCCTCTATCACTACGGTACCCCCTCGCTGGGTGAGCGCACCGGTTATGTCCGGCAGCTGACGCCCCTCACCACCGACCTCGACCAGGTCTCCGATCTGCTCTTCGGCCTCACCACCCATGGCGGCGACGAGTACTGCGGCACCGTCATCGGCGCGGCGGTGGAGGAACTGGAGTGGGGCAAGGGCAAAGCCGACTATCGCGCCATCTTCATCGCCGGCAACGAGCCTTTCACCCAGGGCAGGGTCGATTTCCGCGGCAGCTGCAAAAAGGCGATCGCCAACGGCATCCTCGTCAATACCATCTTTTGCGGCGACCATCAGGAGGGCGTCGAGACCCGCTGGAAAGAGGGGGCGGACCTCGCTGACGGCAGCTATTTCAACATCGATCAGAATTCAAGGATCATCGAGCCGCCCACGCCCTTCGATCAGGAGCTCGCCGATCTGGGCGCCGAACTGAACAAGACCTATGTCGCCTATGGACAGGCCGGCGCCTCCGGTCTGGCCAATCAGGAGCGCCAGGACCTGAACGCCGCCAAGGCCTCCCCCGCCTCGATGGTGCAGCGGGCGATCACCAAGTCGACGGCGATCTATAAAAACTCGGGCTGGGATCTGGTTGATGCGGTGCAGCAGAAAGAGGTCAAGCTGGAGGAAATGAAAGAGGAGGAGCTGCCCGAAGAGATGCGGGGTCTCTCCGTGGCCGGGCGAAAAGCGCTGCTCGTGCAAAAATCCACCGAGAGAAAAGCGATCCAGGAAAAGATGGACGCGCTGCGGGTGAAACGGGCCGCCTTTATCGCGGAGGAGCAGAACAAGGCGGCGCAGAGCGGCGAGGTCAATACCCTCGACAAGGCGATGAGCAAGGCCCTGCGGTCACAGACGGCCAGGTTGAACTATACCTTTTAACGCACCAGACCCGCCTCAAACAAAAGCGCCCGGGATTCTCTCCGGGCG
>DAOOPF010000188.1:0-5448 GCA_035388125.1 bacterium
GAAAAACTGGCGGCCTCAGACCCCTCCAACAGTTCCTGGCAGCGCGACCTTTGGGTCTCATATTGGAGAATGGCCCTGATGTCGGAAGAGGCAAAAGATGGTTTAGCTTCGAGTTGGTGGCGCAAGGCCTATGATAAGCTCTACTCTATGAAAAAATCCGGATTATTTATTTCCCCGGAAGATGAAAAATATCTTGCCATTTTGCAACAAAAAGCAGGGATTACTTGAGAGCGTTGTACCGATTTATTCATCTCTTGAATAGTTGGCAACATTGACGCCTATTTAGCCGGTAGCGGGTACGACAAATCGGGGAAGATGCAGATATGAAAATTCATTTTGGCTACCCGTTTCAAAGACAAACAATCATGCTTTGATTGGCAAGATTCTGATTCTGACTTTTCCTGGATCTATGGTCATGAGAATTCCCCTCTCGAGTTCAGCAGTATAGCGTTTGAGGATGGGTACCAGACTGTCTGCCATGAATTCAGGCATAACATTTTGCGCCCTGATCTGCACAACACTTGGACCCTTTCCCCGAGTGAGCGCCAATAGAATCCCAAAATCAAGATCATGTGTTAGTATGATAAAACCATTCTTTCGTGCCCAATCAAGAATGGTTCTATCAGTGGCAATATGCTCTCCAACCGTTGACCAATGTTTTGCAGTCCAACCTTCTGCAGATAGTATTTCAGCCCAGGCAGGACTCAGATTCATATCTATTAGAATTTTCATTCAGTCACCAAGGGCACTTCCACTTCTTCAACACGCCAGGCTGCGTAGGCCAGCGCTTCAGCTATATCCTCTTTTTCCAAATATGGATACGCCGCCAGGATAGCTTTGGTGGTATATCCGGAAGCGACGAGTCCAACAACCATGCCAACAGTGACCCGGAGTCCTCTTATGCAAGGCTTTCCCCCCATCACCTCCGGATTCAGGATTATGCGTGTAAACTTTTCCATTCTGAACTCCATGCGATATTACTTGTAGTCCGGTATTTAATAATTTCATCGTGAGGCAAAGACTTACAATTTGCCTGCAGATAGAGCTTATGATTAAAGATAGCATTAAATGTTTGCACTTTCAAGAATTAATTGCTTTTAGCTCTCCCCCATTACATCATGAAACTGTTCACCGCATTATTGTTGAGAGGGTTGTTGGCTTGTGCAAATTTACCGGCCAGCCGGCCAATATTGCACTGCTTACCTTTTCACTCCCCCACCCACCCCTCGCACAGCACCTCCGCCTGCTCGAGGACCAGCTCGGTGGCGCGGGCCTGCTTGTCCGGCGGATAGCCGTACTTGCGCAGGATGCGTTTGATGATCACCCGCATGCCGGCGCGGACATTCTCGCGTACGGTCCAGTCGATGGTGACGCTGCCGCGCACGGCCGTGACCAGCTCCCGGGCGATCAGCTTGAGGGTCTCGTCGCCCAGAACCGCCACCGCGCTGTCGTTGGTCTCGAGGGCGTCGTAAAAGGCGATCTCGTCCTCGCTCAGGCCCAGTTCTTCGCCGCGGCGGCCGGCCTCGCGCATCTCCTTGGCCAGGGCGATCAGCTCCTCGATCACCTGCGCGGTCTCGATGGCGCGGTTCTGGTATTTGCGGATGGCCTGCTCGAGCAGTTCGGAAAAGGCGCGCGCCTGGACGATGTTCTTGCGGCCGCGCGCGCTGATCTCGCCAGCCAGGAGCTTGCGCAGCATCTCCACTGCCAGGTTGCGCTGCGGCAGGCCGCGCACCTCGGCAAGAAACTCGTCGGAGAGGATCGAGATGTCCGGCTTTTTGAGCCCGGCGGCGGCAAAGATATCGATGACCTCATCGGAGGAGACCGCACGGGAGACGATCTGGCGGATGGCGAATTCGATCTCCTCCCTGCTGCGTCCGCCATCAGCCGTACTCTTGGTCAGGACCGACTTGACCGCCTGGAAAAAGGCGACATCGTCGCGGATGCCCAGCGCATCTGGGTGCGGCACCGCCAGGGCGAAGGCTTTGGAGAGCTCGGCCACCGCCCGGGTCAGCCGCTCCTTGCCCTCCTCCTGGGCGAGGATGTGCTCCTGCGCCGCCGGCAGCAGCGAGAGCCTTTCCTGCGGTCCGCCGCTCGTCCAGGCACCGCGGTCGAAACCATGGAAGAGGCCGCAGCAGACCTCATAGCGCTCGAGCATCACGGCCACCGCCTCCTCCTGATCGACGGCGGTCTTGCCGGTGCCGCCGCTCTCGGTATAGGCGGCGAGGGCCTGCCGAAGCTGGTCGGCCAGGCCGAGATAATCCACCACCAGTCCGCCGGGCTTGTCCCTGAAGACGCGGTTGACGCGCGCGATCGCCTGCATCAGGCCGTGGCCGCGCATGGGCTTGTCCACGTACATCGTGTGCAGGCAGGGCACATCGAAGCCGGTCAGCCACATGTCGCGGACGATGACGATGCGGAAGGGGTCCGCGGGATCCTTGAAACGCCGGGCCAGTTCCTCGCGGCGCGGCTTGCTGCGGATGTGCGCCTGCCAGTCGAGGGGATCTGTGGCCGAGCCGGTCATGACGATCTTGAGGACGCCGCGGCCGTCCTCCTCATCATGCCACTCGGGGTGAATGGCGGTAATCGCCCTGTAGAGATCGACACAGATACGGCGGCTCATGCAGACGATCATCGCCTTGCCCTCCATGACCGCGAGGCGCTCCTCGAAATGGCGCACCAGGTCTTCGGCGATCAGTTTGAGTCGCTTCTCCGTGCCGGCGAGTGATTCCAGCTGCGCCCATTTGCTCTTGAGGCGCTCCCGGTGCTCCACCTCCTCCCCTTCAGTGACCTCCTCGAATTCGGCGTCAAGCCTTGGGCGCTCCTCCTCCTTCAACTCCAGCCTGGCCAGGCGGCTCTCGTAATAGATGGGCACGGTCGCGCCGTCCTTCACCGCCCGCTCGATATCGTAGATGCTGATATAATCGCCAAACACCGCACGGGTGTTTTTGTCGGAGAGCTCGACGGGCGTGCCGGTAAAGCCGATGAAGGAGGCGTTGGGGAGGGCCTCGCGCATGTGGCGCGCAAAGCCGTCGATGAAATCGTACTGGCTGCGGTGGGCCTCGTCGGCGATGACGACGATGTTGCGGCGCTCCGAGAGCAGGGGATGCCGGCTCTCCTCGCCGAAGGGGAAGAATTTTTGCACGGTGGTAAAGACCACGCCGCCGGAGCCGGTGCGCAGCAGTTCGCGCAGGTGCGCCCGGCTGGCGGCCTGCTGCGGCTGCTGGCGCAGCAGCTCGTGGCAGCTGGCGAAGGTGGAGAAAAGCTGGTCGTCGAGGTCGTTGCGGTCGGTGATGACCACCAGGGTGGGATTCTCCATGGCGGGATGGAGGATCACCCGGCCGGCGTAAAAGGCCATGGTCAGGCTCTTGCCGGATCCCTGCGTATGCCAGACCACGCCGGCGCGCTGGTCGCCGGGCAGACCCTCTGTTTGCGCGGAGGAGCGATAGATCCCCCTGGCTTCGCGGCCCCGGTCGGAGGCGACCGCGGCTGAGGCACGAACGGTCTCGGCGACCGCCACATTCACCGCATGGTACTGATGATAGCCGGCCATCTTTTTGGCCAGCACGCCGCCGCCGTTGTCCTCAAAGACGATGAAGTAACGGATCAGATCGAGGAATCGATGCCTGGCGAATACGCCGGAGAGCATCACCTGGAGCTGGGGTAATCTGGCATCGGCCAGGGCCTCGCCCTCGATGGTGCGCCAGGGCAGGAACCATTCGCGGCCGGCGGTGAGGGTGCCGATGCGCGCCTCCACCCCGTCGGAGATCATCATCGCCTCATTAAAAGTAAAGAGCGACGGGATCTGCATCTTGTAGGTTTGCAGCTGCTGGAAGGCGGTCCAGATGGTGGCGTTCTCGTCGGCGGCGTTCTTGAGCTCGATCACCGCCAGCGGCAGGCCGTTGACAAAAAGCACCAGGTCGGGCCGCCGCTCGATCTGTCCTTCGATGACCGTGAACTGGTTGACCGCCAGGAATTCGTTGTTTGCGGGATTCTCGAAATCGATGACGTGGACCGGCTCATGGCCGTAAGAGCCGTCACGGCGCCGGATCTCGACGGAGATGCCCTCCACCAGCATGCGGTGCAGGGCGTGATTGTTGTGGACCAGTGAGGGAAACTCGGGACGGAGCAGTTTGCGGTAGGCCTCGACCAGGGCGAGCGCGTTTACCTGCGGATTGAGGTTTTCCAGTGCCCGCTGCAGCCGGTCTTCGAGAACCACCTGGTGATAGTTCTCGCGCTCGGCGGCGGGCATTTCCGGGGCGATGTCGGGACCGAAGAGGGCCTCCCAGCCCAATTCTTTCAGCCAGTCGAGTGCGGCCTGTTCGATGAGGGATTCGGAGAAACAGCTGCTCATTCTGTGAGTGTCCCCTCCTGGAGGTCCTTGAGAGAGTGGCCGCTTTTATCCTTCCATTCGGTCCGGCCATTTGTTGAGCGGCCGAGAATCACGCCGCCTGCAGTGGATGGCGAGCTGAATGTATAGTCCTGTGTCACTCTGTAGGTCGTGCCGTCATCGGTCAGTACCCCATTTTGCAGCAGTGCCGCGCGCAAAATGGAGAGATATTGATGTATGGAGGCCACCTCCTCCCGGGCAGCCATCGAACCCTCGAGTACCACAAAACCCTCCGGACTATCAAACCCGCAGGCTTCGACGCCGCGACCTTTGAGCCAGAGCTTGTGGCGCCCACCGCCGCCGGGGCGAGGTTTCTCGAAAAAGTTCACTCCCAGAATCGGCAGGCAAAGAAGCAGGTCATCGAGGTAGGCTTCCGCATCCATGGCGTCGGCTTCAGAGAGAGATGGCTTTTGCGGTGCGTTGCCATTGTCCAGCTCACTGCGTTTGGCTCCGGAAGCGAGGCTAACCAGCCGGGATTCAAGATGCTGAACATGTGCCTTGTTAAGGTTTTGGTCCTTGCTGATAAAGACGCAAGCGTGGGTCCAGAAATCCTTGCTTTTGGCATGCTGATCGAGCCGCGACAGAACCTGGTCTCCCTCACCAACATACACACGGGGCAACTTGCCGGATTCAGCCGGTCCCCAGAGGATGTAAATGCCTGTCCGTTTCAATTCAGGGCGTTTGCGCGCCTCTGAATAGAGTGAACGGGGAAAGACCAGTCCCTGTCCCGTCCAGTTTGACTTTTCGATGATACGCAGTTCATCCGGTTCGCCCGATGGGATAAATATACGAACCGAAAAACCCTTGGCATTGTTCATAGACCTCTTTCCTTAAGAAATCGTTCCGCATCTTTAATCCGGATCTGTCCGCTGATTAGTTTGGGGAGCAGGGTGTCACGCAGGGAGGCGAGGGTGCGGGATTCAATTTCACGCTTCCAAAACATTTCAAACGATGATGAAAGATATGTGTTGACTTCGTTTAAAACCGACTTAGCTGGTATGGCAATTTTAGCATCAGAGAGATGATGACGCTGAATATGCCCCATAGTGGTTGCCTTTCCG
>DAOOPF010000189.1:0-5309 GCA_035388125.1 bacterium
CATGGTTGATGGGATGGTACTGGATGTCGCGGACGATGCATTTGCGGTTGTCGCCGGTGTTGAAATGCACGTCGAGCAGGGCGGCCTCTTTGGCGAGGGTGCCCTGCAGGGCTTTGCCGTTCACCGTGAAGGGGATGGATTCCTTGCCGTGAAAGTAAAATATACCGGGCACCTCGCCGGCGCGGCGAACCTTTTTGGCTTGCTGGGTGCCGTGCTTTTCGCGGATGGTCAGTTCAAGAACATGTGCAGACATTATGGTTCTCCAGTCTTTGGCTCTATACCAAGGCTAACGATTTGCTTACTGTTTTGGTCCCTTTTCCGGAAAGAGATCGGAAATGGAACGGTCTTCGTGGATGCGGCGGATGGCGTCGGCGAGCAGTTCGGCGACGCTGAGGGTGATGATCTTGTCGATTTTCTTCTCTGCATCGATGTTGACCGAATCGGAGATGAAGAAGCTTTTAATCTCCGAATGGGCGATTCTCTGCACGGCCTCGCCGGAGAGGATGCCGTGGGTGCAGGCGACATAGATATTGCGGGCGCCCCGTTCCTTGAGCACCTGGACGCCGGCGATGAGCGTGCCGGCGGTGTCGACCAGATCATCGACCAGGAGGACATCCTTGTCCTGCACATCGCCGATGAGGCGGCTGACCTCGACGATGTTGTGTTTAGGGCGCCTTTTTTCGAGCAGCACCATATCGGTGCCGAGGCGGCGGGCATAGGCGCGGGCGAGATAGATGCCGCCGATATCGGGTGAAGCGACCACCAGCTCGGGCGATTTCATTTTTCTGAAATGCTCGATAAAGACGGCTGCGGCGTAGAGATGGTCCAGGGGGATGTCGAAAAAGCCCTGGATCTGCGGCGCATGCAGGTCCATGGTGAGGATGCGGTCCGCGCCGGCGTTGGTGATGAGATTGGCCACCAGTTTGGCGGAGATGGCCACGCGCGGCTGATCCTTGCGGTCCTGGCGGGCATAGCCGAAATAGGGGATGACCGCGGTGATGCGTTTGGCCGAGGCGCGGCGTGCGGCATCGATCATGATCAGCAGTTCGAGCAGATTCTCCGCCGGGGCGTGGGTGGGCTGGATGAGGAAGAGATCGGTGCCGCGGATGTTCTCCTCATATTTTGCCCAGATCTCGCCGTCGGAGAAATTTTTCAGTGAAATCTGCCCGAGGTTCTTTTTCAGGGCTCCGGCTATCTTTTGGGCGAGGGGCTGGTTCGCCCGGCCGGAGAAAATCTTCATCTCGCGATCTTGCGCCATTGGGACCTGTATCGATCTTGTTTTGTCAGAAGGGAGGAAATAAAAAAAGGACGAAAATCCAGGCAGACTTTCGCCATTCCTTCCCTTTTCACAGGGCTGGGGCGGGAGGATTCGAACCTCCGCATGCGGGATCCAAAATCCCGTGTCTTACCGCTTGACGACGCCCCAAGAGAGTGTTGCCAGCGTGGCTACGCCTTAAAAGGCAGAACCCGCGACCGGATGGAACAGAAAAGTGGTGTAGGAGCTCTCTGTTCCCGCCAGGGCGCTCAAGGCGTCGCTTTTGTCCAGGAATAGGCCGAAAACAGCCGAACCGCTGCCGGACATATGAGCATAAAATGCCCCGGCCCGCTTGAACCCCTCCACCAGTTTTTTCAAATGCGGATATGTATTGAAAACAACAGGTTCGAGATCGTTTACCAGGTAGAGATCCCAGTCGGAAAGAGAATCGGCAAAACTGGTCAAGCTGTAAAATTTACTGTTTTTTAACGATTTTGTCAAGTCAAAATTCGTGTTTTCATAGACCCAACGGGTGGAAATCATCAGATTGGGCCAGACCAGCACCCCCCACCAGCCCTGGGGCAGGGTGAGGGGCTGGAGGAGTTCGCCGCGGCCACGGCCAAGGGCGCAGCCCCCGCGCAGGAAAAAGGGCACATCCGAGCCCAACTCGGCCGCCAGCGGCTGCAGGCGCTCGAGGGGCCAGTCAAGCTCCCACTCCCGGTTGAGGGCCTTGAGGGTCGCGGCGGCATCGCTGCTGCCGCCGCCCAGACCCGCCCCGGTGGGGATGTTCTTCTTGATCTGGATGTTGCAGCCGAGCTCGACCCCGGCGCTCTTTTGCAGCAGGGCGGCGGCCCGCCAGGCGAGATTGCGCTCATCGACGGGAATGGCCGGATCGGAGCAGCCGATGGTGATGCCGCTCTGCTGCACGGCGATGGTGAGCACGTCGCGGACGCTGATCTCCTGGAAGATGGTCTCCAGCTCATGGTAGCCGTCCTCGCGGCGTCCGAGGATGCGCAGCCCGAGGTTGATCTTGGCATAAGCAGAATAATGGCGCAGGGGTGAATACATAAGAGCACGCGCGCTTTGGGTGACCGTCCGACGGGATTATTTTTCAGGAACATTAATATTAGGCAACTTTTTTATCTTTGTCAACTTTTTTTCGTCAGGGTCGCGCGGGGTGGAACTTCCTGCTTGCATTTCAGCGTCTATATCCTTAAATTTCGATCTATTAAAGGAGAGGGTAACCCTGGAGACGCAAGACCCGGTGCGCGCTGCGCGCCCGACGCTCTACCTGCTCGGCGATGCCCATCTCGGCGGCCAAAGGCCGGCGCGAGAGGAGGCAAAACAGGAACGGCTGATCTCATTCTGGCGCTCGCTGCACGGCCGGAACGACTGCCAGCTCGTCCTCTGCGGTGATCTTTTCGATTTCTGGTTCGAGTACCGCCACGTCATCGCCCGCAGCCATTTCCGCATCCTCGTCGAGCTCGCCGGCCTGGTCAATTCAGGGGTCCCGGTCGATTACCTCGCCGGCAACCATGACTTTTGGCTGGGCTCCTTTCTCCGCGAGGAGGCGGGGGTGACCCTTCACGACGACGCCCTCAGCCTGGAGCAGGCCGGCCGGCGGATTCTCCTCCGCCACGGCGATGGTTTGATGGCCAGGGATCATCTCTACCGTCTGATGAAACGGGTGCTGCGCCATCCGGCGTCCATCGCCGGCTACCGGCTGCTCCACCCCGATCTGGGCATCCCCTTCGCCCTCTTCTGTTCGCATTTGAGCCGCGCCTCGGCGCGGGACAAGCACCACGATGACACCGATTACCGCGCCTACGCCTGCGGCCAGATCGATGCCGGCCATGATCTGGTCGTGCTCGGCCACTCTCATGTACCGGCCCTGCTTGCACACGGCGGCGGCTGGTACGTCAACGCCGGCGCCTGGATGGACACCTTCACCTATGCGCGGATCGAAGCCGGTGTACCCTCCCTCTGGCAGTGGGATGGGCAGGCGGGGCATCCCTATCAGCCCGCAGCCGGTCCCGGACGATCAAGCGTGATGGACGATTAGTGGAAAAGAGCAAGAAAAAAAACTCTTACTGGTGGGACTGGCTGATCCTGTTCGGGGCGCTGACCCTCTCCCTGGCTGCTCTCTTTTTTGCCAATGAGGCACGCACACTGGGCGGGCTGCATACGCTCAATCTCGAGATCGTCGGCCGCATGACCGCCCCTATCGCCAGGATCCGCGGCTATTTCGGGCTCGCCGGTGAGAACCGCAAGCTGCGCGAACTCAATGCGGTCCTTCAGCTCAAGAACGCCCAGATGGCGGAGGCCTGGTACGAGAACAGCCGTTTGCGCCAGCTGCTGGGGTTCAGGATGACCGCCCCCTACGATCTGATCGCGGCCACTGTCGTCGGCCGCCAGAAACAGCCGGGCATGGAGCCGCTCATCCTCGACGCCGGGGCCGCGCAGGGGGTGCGCGCCAACATGACTGTGGTCGCCGCCGACGGACTGGTCGGCCGGATCCTTTCGGTCTCCCCCACCCGTTCGATCGTCCAGCGCTTCGATGACCGCGCTTTCAGCTGCGCGGCGCTCGTCCAGCGCAACCGCCTGGAGGGGATGTTCAAATGGGAGGGCTACAATCGCGGCCTCCTGACCGGGATCTTTTTAAGCGGAGATGTGCGCAAGGGGGATGTTATTGTAACCTCGGGCACCAATTCCATCTATGTGCCGGGGCTGAAGCTGGGCGTGGTCTCCCTCATCGACGACGCGGAGTCGGGGATGTATCGCAGGATTTTCGTTGAACCCAAAGTGGATATCACCCGGCTGCGGGAGGTTTACATCATCCGGGATTCGGCCGGGGAGATGCTGCGATGAATCTGATCTACTATATGATCATGGCGGCGGTGGCGCTGGGGCTTCAGCACGGCGTCAGCGACCTGGTCGCGATCCAGGGCGTCACCCCCGATTTCCTCCTCATCGCCGTCTGCGCTATCGCCCTCTACGCCGGGCGCGGGCAGGGGACCATCTGGGGAGCAGCGGTCGGCTTTATCGAGGATTCGCTGACCGGCGGCCTGCTCGGCAGCCACGCCTTCGTCCTCAGCCTGGTCGCCTTCATCGCCGGCTCGGTGATGAGCTACCGCTCGCTGCAGAGCGCCTACAGTCTCAACGCGGGGCTCATCGTCGGCCTGCTCGCGCTCGTCCACAACCTGCTGATCTATTTGCTCAATGTGCACGGCGCTGCGGGCTGGTTTACGGGCCTGCTGATGGCCGTTTTTCTGCCCGCGGTCTATACCCTCTTCTGGGCGCTGATCATCTTCGCGGTCGTGCCTGAATCCATCTGGGAAAAGATCTACAAAACCGAGCCTTCACCCTTGTTTTAACCGGTCCAATGCCAAGCCATGCACTCCCATGACCGCACCACCCGCATCATCCAGTTCATCATCGCCGGTGCCTTTATCGTGCTGGCCGGGCAGCTCTTCAACCTGCAGATCCTCCAGCGGGAAAAGTATCTGACGCAATCGGAGAAGAACCGTTCCCGCCGTCTGCGTATGGAGCCGCCGCGCGGCATTATTTATGACCGCCATGGCAGCCCTCTGGTGGAGAACCGGCCCAGTTACGTCCTGAGCGTCATCCCCATCGAGGTGCGCAACAACGAAAAATCTCTCGCTTTCCTCGCTGATCTGATGCAGGAGACCCCCGCCGAGGTCCGGCGCCGGCTGGAGCGGGCGGACAATCCCTTTCTGCCCTTCAAGCTTCAGCGCGATATCGACTACGGGATGCTGGTCCGCCTCGAGGAGCACAAGCTGGAGCATCCCGGCGTGACCTACGAGATCGAATCGCGGCGCATCTATCCGGCCGGGCTGAAATCGCCCCATCTTTTCGGCTATATCGGGGAGATTTCCAAAAGCGAACTGCAGCGGCGCCAGGAGGAGGACATGCTGCCTGGCGATCTGGTGGGCAAGAAGGGGTTTGAGGCCTACTATGACCGGGATCTGCGGGGTCAGGTCGGTTACAAAGTGGTCATCGTCGATGCGGTCGGGCGTATGGCCACCGACCAGAC
>DAOOPF010000190.1:0-5309 GCA_035388125.1 bacterium
GAAGGGCGAGCACAGCCTGCAGCTGGTGGTCAATCCCGAGCTGGCCAACTATCTCGCCTCCGGCTACCGGAGCCAGATCCTGCGCCTCTCCTGGAAATACTGGACGCGCATCAAGCTGGTCGCGGATGAGAATGTGGCCATGGATGAGTTCCGCTTCCTGAGCAAGGATGGTGAGGAGGATTTCACCAGCAAGTATTTCAGCTGATCCCGCTCCAATGCCGGTGGGGTGGCCGCGAGCGCTCTGCGCACCCCTGCCGGTGCTGTGATGACACGAACGGCCGCCCGGAAACGGGGCGATTTGGCGGCCGTTTTTGCATTATCATCTTGACATTTTTAAGAATTATGCCTATATTTAATGCCATTGCAGAATTGCAGTACTTAAACAGCACGGAGAATTTTTCATGTACGCGATTGTCGATATTGCCGGCGCTCAGTTCAAGGTAGAGCAGAACGATAAGATCAACGCCCCCAAGCTGCCCGGCGAGGCTGGTTCCACCGTCGAATTCGAAAAGATAGTCCTGTTGACCGGCGAGAACGGCGACGTCAAGGTGGGCAAACCCTATGTGGAAGGCGCCAAGGTTCAGGCGACCATCGTCGGCCACGGTCAGGATAAAAAGGTCATCATTTTCAAAAAGATCAAGCGCGAAGGCTATACCCTTTTCAAGGGCCACCGTCAGCAGCACACGACATTGAAAATTGATGCAATTATCGGTTAGTGAGCGGGCCTCCGCCCGTTCTTTTTCTGGAGGATTTTCTCATGGCGCATAAAAAAGGCGTGGGCTCCTCGCGCAACGGCCGCGACAGCAACCCGCAAATGCTCGGCGTCAAGCGGTATGATGGCCAGGTCGTTCCGGCTGGAAGCATTCTCGTGCGCCAGCGCGGCACCCGCATCCATCCCGGCTTGAACGTGGGCATCGGTTCCGATGACACTCTCTTCGCCCTCAAAACCGGCAAGGTGAAATTCACCACGCACGGCAAGAGCAAAAAGAGAGTCAATATCATCCTCTAGCCTGAGCGGGGAGTACAATTTGAGCGCGATGAAAATCGCGCTTTTTTTTTCGTACAGTATGATGGAGGGGGAACGGCTTTACTGAAAAGCGAGGTAGATGATGAAAATGGTTCTGCGCAGGGGTCTCTTGACGGCACTCGTCTTCTTCGTACTGGCCTGCCACGCTCCCGCCCGGTCGCAGACGTCCGGCCTCTGTATCAACGAGTATCTCGCCTCCAATTCCAAACTCAATGCCGACCCCGATTTCCATGAATTCGGCGACTGGATCGAACTCTACAATGGCGGCGATACCGCCATCCACCTGATCGGCTGGTACCTGACCGACAATCTCTCCCGGCCGGACAAGTGGAAGATCACCGCCGACATCTCCATCAAGCCCAAATCGTGGTTGCTCATCTGGGCTGACGACCGCAATACCGGCCTGCACGCCAACTACAAGCTCTCCGCCGACGGCGAGGAGATCGGCCTCTTCGATTATGCCCTCAAACCCGTCGATACCATCCGCTTCGGTTCCCAAACAACCAACGTCTCCTGCGGCCGCTACCCCGACGGCGGCGGCGAGTGGCGCTATTTCAGCACTCCCACCCCCGGCGCCTCCAACAGCAACCAGCCCTTCGAAGGCGTGGTCTCCGACCCGCTCTTCTCCCCGCCGGGCGGTTTCTACAATACGGCGCAGACGATCGCAATCACCCTGGAGGGCGCCGCCGCCTCCATCCATTACACTACCGACGGCTCTGTGCCCACCGAGAACTCCGCTCCCTATCTTCAGCCCATCGTCATCGACAGGACCACCGTCCTCCGCGCCCGGGCCTTCCGCGCCGGCAGCCTGCCCAGCCGGGTGATCACCAGCACCTGTTTCATCGGCGAAACCGCCACCCTGCCGGTGGTCTCCCTCTCGAGCAATCCGGAAAACTTTTGGGATGACCGGACCGGCATCTATGTGGTCGGGACCAACGGCATCACCGGCTACTGCAGTGACACCCCCTGCAACTGGAATCAGGACTGGGAGCGCCCCGTCACCCTGGAGTACTTTGATGAGTCGGGCGCAATACAGTTCCGCCTCGATGCCGGCATCAAGATCGGCGGCGGCTGTACGCGCAAGTATCCCCAAAAGCCCCTCGCCATCTATGCGCGCAGCATCTATGGCAGCAGTAAGATCAATTACCCGCTCTTCCCCGAAAAAAGCGCCGAGGTCTATAACAATCTCGTGCTCTCGAACGGCGGTCAGGACTGGTGGCGCACTTTCTTCCGCGACGGCCTGATGCAGAACCTCGTTTATGACCGTATGGATATCGACTGGGTCGCCTACAAACCGGCGCTCCTTTTCATCAACGGCGAATACTGGGGCATCCACTCCCTGCGCGAAAAGCACAACGAGCACTATCTGGAGGCCAATTACGGCATCGATCCCGACCGGGTCGACATCCTCTCGGATAACGCCTCGGTCCATGAGGGCTCGGCCACGCTCTACAAGGCGTTCATCCAGTGGATCGGCTCCCGGAATCTCGCGGTCAAGGAGAATTATAACTACGTACGGAGCCAGATCGATGTCAACGAGTATCTCAACTACCTCATCGCCGAGATCTATTATGCCAACATCGACTGGCCGGCCGGGAACATCAAATACTGGCGCGCCTGGGGCGACAGCAGCCGCTGGCGCTGGATCCTTTTCGACACCGACCTGGGCTTCGGGGCCCACAGCCAGGGCAAATATGACAGCAACACCCTGGCCAATGTCACCGTCGCGGAGCAGACCTACTATGCCAATCCGCTCTGGTCCACGCTGCTGATACGCAAGCTGCTCGAAAACGAGAGCTTTAAGAACAGCTTCATCCAGCGTTTCGCCGGCCATATCCAGACCACTTTTGCGCCGGAGAGGGTGATCGGCAAGATCGACAGCCTGCAGGCCCTGATCGCGCCCGAGATCCCGCGGCACAGAGTGCGCTGGCCGGATGCGCTCTCCTTCGGGCCGACCTGGGAGGGGCAGGTGGAGACGATGCGCATTTTCGCGCGCAAGCGGCCGGAGCATATGATGGCTCATCTCGCCGGCCGCTTCGCTCTCAGCGGCACCGCGGCGCTGACGCTGAGTTCCAACGAGCCCGCCTGGGGCAGGGTGGAGCTGGAGGGGGTGGCGATGCCCGACAGCCTGACCCTGCTCTATTTCAAAGAGATACCGCTCACCTGCGTGGCGCGGCCGGCGCCGGGCTACCGCTTTGCCGGCTGGCATGGCCTCTCCAGCTCGGGCGCGGATACCGTTCGCATCACGCTGAATGCCCCCGGCCGGTTGATCGCCATCTTTACGCCGGCAGTGGTTTCGGCCGGAGAGAAGAGCGCCGGCGAGCCCGTCCGTTTTGCGCTGGCGCAGAACTATCCCAATCCCTTCAACCCGGTGACAACCATCCCCTTTCACGTCGACCGGCCGGAGCTGGTCACCCTCAGAGTCTTCGACCTGCGCGGGGCGGAAATCGCCACTCTGCTCCATCAGCGGCTGGCGCCGGGTCAGCACAGCGTCACGTTCGATGCCGCGCATCTCGCCAACGGGGTCTATTTCTACAGTCTGGAGGCGGGTTCCTTCCGGCAGGTGAGAAAGATGGTGCTGGCCAAATAAAAGGCGGCCTCAAAGCCCTGCGGCGCGTTTTGAGCGCCCGCGCGGCCATCCCCGGGGGCGGTGCGGTCCGGGCAGGGCGGAAGGGCCGCAGGCCCCTGTATTACTACAAAAAGTATGCCATTCATTCGAAATAGGACTTGACTCTTTAGGCCAATTGCCCTATATTAATTGCAATACGGGTGGGCGCATGGGCAACCGGCGGCACGCCCGCGGGAGTGCAGCTGCCCGGGGCCTCCGGCGGCTGCAGGCCGGTCCACCCTCCGGGTGAGGAGGCGGCATAAATTTTAAATCCCTTTCGGCGCTCCAGTCCACCCTGTTGACGGTTTCACTGCGGGGGCGCTACGAAAGGGCATTTTTTTGAAGGCGGAGAAGGATTTCTTATGAAGGTAACCGTCGCCGAGGTCGAGCGCATCGCCGCACTGGCCAAATTGAGCTTTGCGCAGGCGGAGAAGGAGCAGTTCGCCGCCGAGTTCAATCAGATGCTTGACTATGTCAGCAAGCTTGACGAACTCGATCTGACCGGCGTTGAGCCCGCGACCCATCCCCTGCAGTCGGGTGCGCCCCTGCGTGAGGATGTCGTTACGCCCTCGCTGAGCCGCGAGGAGGCCCTGTGCAACGCTCCGGCCGGTCACGACGGCTTTTTCAGCGTTCCCAAGGTGATCGGCGGAGAGGAGGGATGATGGGCAGCGCCAAAGCCGTCATCATCCCGGCGCGCTACGCCTCTTCCCGGTTCCCGGGCAAGCCCCTGGCTCTGATCGCAGGCAAGCCGATGATCCAGCGGGTTTACGAGCGGGCGGCCGGGGCGAAGGGATTCGACCACCTGATCGTGGCCACCGACGACGAGCGCATCTTTAACACCGTCACCGCTTTCGGCGGCCGCGCGGTCATGACCCCCGCCGACCTCGCCTCCGGCACGGACCGTGTCGCCTGGGTCGCCCGCGACCTCGATGTCGAGGTGGTGGTCAACCTGCAGGGCGACGAGCCCCTCATCGAACCCGCGGCGCTCGAGCTGGTTGCGGAGACCCTGCTCTCCGACGGCGAGGCCGTCATGGCCACCCTGGCGCGCAGGGTGAGCGATGGCGAGGAACTCCTCGGCCACGATACCGCCCGCGTCATCATCGACAGCAGCCGGCGCGCCCTCTATTTCAGCCGTGCGGCCATCCCCTTCGTCCGCGATGTGAGCGAGGTGCGCGCGTGGCCCGGGTTCTACCCTTTCTACGACCAGATCGGCATCTACGCCTACCGCAAGCCCTTTTTGCTCGGCTACGGGTCGCTGCCCCCCTCGCAGCTGGAGCAGGCGGAGAAACTGGAACAGCTGCGCGCCCTTGAAAACGGGCATATCATCAAGGTCGGACTCTGCGATTTCAGGCCGGTCTGCGTCGATCTTCCCGAACACATTGCTGCGGTCGAACGCCGAATCAGGGAGCTATCCCATGCTCAGTAAAGGACATACCAAATACATCTTTTTCACCGGCGGGGTGGTCTCCAGCCTCGGCAAGGGTATCTCCGCGGCCTCGATCGGACGTCTGCTCAAGGCGCGCGGGTACAGCGTCACCATTATCAAGCTCGACCCCTATCTCAACGTCGACCCCGGCACTCTCTCGCCTTTTCAGCACGGCGAGGTCTATGTGACCGATGACGGCGCCGAGACCGATCTCGACCTCGGCCATTACGAGCGCTTTATTCATACCA
>DAOOPF010000191.1:0-5241 GCA_035388125.1 bacterium
GGCGAGTCGATGGCCAGAATATTGAGACCGAGCCGGCCGAGCTGGCGTGCGACTGAAGCCTCGCCATGCAGGAGATGGGTGCCCCGGAGAAAGACAGCTGCGGTCAGTTTTCCCTGGCCGGCGGCCCGGTCGACAGAGCCGCTGTTTTCGTAGCGGGTGAGGTGCACGGGATGGGCGGCGATCCACTGCTCGAGGCTGTCGAGGCGGCTGAAGAGCTGCGCGGGCTGTTCCGTTTGCGCGTTTAGAGGCAGAGCGGTGAAATTGATGCCGACATCGTGGGCGGCGGCGACAGCCATCGCCAGATCGCCCTGCAGCGCAACGGCACTGCCGCAGAGATCGAGCTGATCGCCGTGGCGGACGAAAAAGCGGCCCTGGCCGGCATCGTCGAAGGTGAGAGGTTCAGCGTGGTCTGCAAGGGCCCGGATCAGCACCGCCGCGCGGTCGCCGACGCTTTGCAGCGAAGCAACATTCAGAGTGTGCGGCTGATCCTCGATCTGATGGTAGAAGGGATGGCCGCCGGTGGAGCTGAAATAGAAGGCGGGGATCCCCTGCTCGATGAAATGGAAATGGTCGGAGCCGGAGCCGCCCCAGCCGCGGCCGAAGCTGGTTTTGGCGAGCACAGAATCGCTCCAGGAGGCGACCAGCGTGCGCACCACCTCCGGGAAATAGTTCCGTCCGCCCAGACGCGCACCGCCGTCGCCGGTCCCCTCCATATCAAAATTGAACATCGCGGCGATTCGTTCGGCCGGGACCGGCGGGTGATGGGCAAAATGCTTCGAACCGCGCAGCCCCTGTTCCTCTCCGCCGAAAGTGACAAAGAGAAGCGAACGCTTCGGCCGCTCCGGCAGGGCGGCGAAATGGCGCGCCAGTTCCATGACCACCGCCGTGCCCGAAGCGTTGTCATCCGCACCGGGATAGAGGTGACCATCCTTGCCGAGGCCGTTGTGGTCCATATGGCCGCCGATGACCAGATACTCCTCGCGCAGCAGGGGATCCGAGCCGGGGAGCAGGGCGACCACATTCTCGCCCCGCCCCGGTTCGATCCGCCGCATCCGCACCTGCAGCTGGAGCGTGCGGGCAAGAAGCACAGATCCGGTTTTATGGGGCAGATCGCGCAGGATGAGATCGAGATCCTGGAAGGTGCCGTGAAAGAGGTCCCGCACCATTTTTTTCGAGACGTTCAAGGCCGGCAGTGCAGGATGGTACCCCTCCTCATGGATGGTGCCGCCGCGCACAGGCCAATCGCCGCGGTCGAGCATCAGCAGCCCCGCAGCGCCGTGGGCGGCGGCCGTGCGCATCTTGTAATCGCGCTCGTTGGCAAACTCCCAATCCTGATCGCCGGCCGGCACTCCGCGATAGATGAGAACGATCTTGCCGGCGGCGTCGACGCCGGCGTAATCATCCCGGCCCATGGCTGGTTCACTGATGCCAAAGCCGGCGAAGAGAACCTCAGCTGTCACCTTGCCCGAGCCCGAGTTCATGTAGACGGTGAAATCGTTGCCCTCCTGGTACTCGACCGGGCCGAAAGCGCCATTCTTCAGCGTCAGCTTAGCCCGCTCCAGTTGTTCGCTCACGATCATCGGATAGACCTGCAGCCAGCCGCGGTCGTCGCCCGCCGGGGTCAGCCCCCAGCTTTCAAAGCGCCCGCCGATCCACTCGGCCGCCAGGGTGGCGCCGGGATGGCCGGTGAAGCGGCCTGCGTATTCGGGTTTACACAACTCCTCGACGTAGGCGAGGGCCTTTGCGCCGGAGAACCCCTGCTGTTGGGAATCCGGGCTGGAAGCAGCCCCGGCCGTCAGCGTCGCAAAGAGAATTAAAAAGATTAAAGACAGCAAATACAATGATCCGGATCTTTTCATAGTTATATTTCCCTGAAATGGGCGGTGACGGCGGCAATTTGCTGGAATTTGGCCAGGACCTTGTCGGTGGATCCGCCCATGCGGTAAGTGTCCTTGTCCAGCCGGCCCGCCGGGTCGAGTTCGGAGAGGAGGTTGTCGCGGCCGAGATCGGGATTTTCTTTGGCGTAAGGCCAGAGACGGAATGAGCCGCCGGTGATCTCGTCGATGAGGTGGACCACGCCGTCGATCAATCCATATTCGAGTTTGAAATCGACGAGCTGGATTTTGAAATGGGCGAAAGCGCGCTCGAGATGGGCGAAAACCTCGGCATTGATCTCCTGCATCTGCCGGTACTCCGTGGCCCCCTTGGTGTTGATGATATAGTCGATGTAGCCCTGGTCGAGCATGGGGTCATGGAGGGGGTCATCCTTGTAGTGGAACTGGGTGACGACCGGATCGAAGCGGGTTCCCTCCGGGATCTTGCCCCAGTGGACGATCGAGCCGGCGGCGACGCGGCGGCTCACCACCTCGAGATTGATCTTAAAGTCGAGTTTCCTGACCAGGGCCACCTTTTCGGCCGGGGTGGCAATATAGTGGGTGCGCACGCCGCAGCGGTTGAGGTACTCAAAGATGTCGCGGTTGGTCTGCCAGTCGGTGAAAGCCTTGCCCGCGATGATGTCATGTTTGACGCCGTCGCCGGCAGTGATGTCATCCTTGAAGAGCATATAGACGCATCTGGGGTCATCGGGATGGGCATAGATGACCTTGGTCTTGCCCTCGTTGATTTTTTCAAGACGCGAAAAGTCGATAGCCATAGTCACTCCTGTCGAGATGAGACAACTATTTTACTGGGCGGCCTGAATCAGCCGGGCGATGGGGTCCACCACCACCAACTCGGTCTGGCCGCGCGGTTTTTTCGCCCGTTCGATATGCTCCTTTTGCAGCGCTCCCCAGTCACTGCCAAGCTTTCTCCCCTCCTGGATGGCCTCGGCAGCCTGCAACCCGGCCGCGGCCAGATCGGCCAGATCCTGCGAAAGCGACTCCATCTCGCGGATGGCCGGGGCCTTGGCCATGGTCTGCAGCAGGCGAGCGTGATTTTCCTGCCAGAGGGCGAGCTGATTCATGATTTCGCCGCCCTCCTGGCCGGAGCGCGACTCAAGAAAGGCCTCGACCTTGCGGGCGAAGCTGCGCGCGGTCATCGACTCCGGCCGTGCCGCATCGACGACGCGGGTGTAGGGCGAATAGGAGTAATAGGTCACCCCCTGGCTGTGACGTTTGTAGATCTTGAGCGGTTCGACCACATCGGCGAGCACGCGCAGGGCTGTGGTCTCCTGCTGGTTGGCCAGCCGGCGCAGCATCATCTCATAGTTTTTGATATGGTTAAGGTCTAGTTCCTCGAGTTGGCGGCTGATCACCTCCATGCGCCGGTACATATCGTCCACGTCGCGCACGGAAACAGGCGACCAGAGCCGCTCGGCGATCACGGCCGTGCGCGGCCAGATGCGCGAATCGATGGTCTCGGGAGTGACCAGCTCCGCCCAGCTGGTGGCCTCGCCACCGAGGATGCGCGCCTGTTCTTCGGGCGTCAGCTGCGCGTCCGCTCGCACCGGATCGACGAGATAGTGATAGGAGGCGGGTTGGATGAGATCGATATAGTAGCCGTTGGAAAGAATGCCCATATAGCCACGCCGGGCAGCCTGAACAAGTGAATCAGGCCCTCGCCAGGAATGAATGACGATGTCTTTAGGCATGGAAGGATGCAAAATCTCATCCCAGCCGATCATCCGCTTGCCATGTTTGGTCAGGATTTTGAGCAGCCGGCTGTTGAAATAGGCCTGCAGGGCATGATTGTCCTTGATCCCTTTCTTCTTCATCCAGGCCTGGATAGCGGGATTGGCGTTCCACTGCTTGCCGTTATTCTCATCCCCGCCGATGTGCAGGTAGGGATCCGGGAAAAGAGCGGCCATCTCGCCGAGAAATCCGTCCAGCAGCTGGTAGGTGCTCTCCCGGGTCGGATCCATGGTCGGGTCCATAACCCCCCAGCGCCGTTCGATGGTGTAGGGCCCGGGGGCGCTGGCCAGTTCGGGATGGCCGACGAACCAGGAGGTGGTATGGCCGGGCATGTCGAACTCGGGGATGACGCGGATGCCGCGGGCATTGGCATAAGCGATGATCGTTTTGATCTCCGTCTGGGTGAAATAAAAGCCGTCGGAGCCCATCTGATGGAGTTTGGGGTAGAGCTTGCTTTCAATGCGGAAGCCCTGGTCCTCGGAGAGGTGGAGATGGAGGACGTTCATCTTGACGGCGGCCATGCCATCGAGGTTGCGCTTGATCACCTTCATCGGCATCCAGTGGCGGCAGACATCGATCATCAGCCCTCGCCAGGGGAAGCGCGGCTTGTCCTGGATGGAGAGGGCGGGGAAATAAAAGCCCTTCTCATCGGCCTGCAGCAGCTGAAGAAGGGTCTCGAGGCCGCGCAGACCGCCGATATCGGTGACGCAGCGCAGTTCGATTCCGGCCGGGCTGACCGTCAGCTCGTAGGATTCGTCCTCGCCGAGGGCGACCACACCGGCCCGCTGGCAGGAGATCAGCATGGCGGGATTTTCGATGGTTTTGCCGGGAGTAATGACATCCTGGGTCATGAAGAGCCCGGTGCGGCCGCTGAGGCGGCGCAGCATGCGGGTCACTGCGGCATAAAGGCGCGGATCGGCCTGGCCGTTGACCGCCACGGTGAAGGAGGCGTCGAGGCGGTATTGCCCCTCGGCCATGGTCATTTTTTCCGGCACCGGCATGAGGGCGAGAGGCTCAGCCGCCGTGAGCAGGGCCGGCAGAGTGACGGCCAGGAAAAGAATAAGGAGCATGCACTTTTTCATGATCATCCTCGAGATTTATTTTTTGACAAGAAAGCGGTCATAGAGCCAGAGTCCTGTCATCGAGAGCACCCCCATAGCGGCGACCAGGATCCACATCAGGGGCGCGCGCGTGGGGAGCCCCTGGGCGGTGGGATTTTTAATCAGCGTCTCGAACATGATGCCGCCGATGGGAGCGCCGACGATAGTGCCCAGGGCCATCGGCAGATTGGCGTAGCCGAGATAGAGCCCCTCCTGCCCTTTGGGCGCGATGGCGCCGATATACTGATAGATGCGCGGTGAGGCGAACATTTCGCCGATCGCCATCGAGGCGATCGAAACGAGGATAAAGATGCCGGCCAGAGGCATGGCGAAGGCGCCGAAGGAGATATTCTGCAGAGCGCCGCCGTTGACGAGGCTGGGGATGATGTTGAGCAGCATGCCCACCACAGTAACGCCCACACCGGCCATGATCGACTTGAGCGGCGACCACCCTTTAGAAAAACGGGTGATCAGGAGCTGAAAGCAGACGATCATCACCGGATTCATCAGGG
>DAOOPF010000192.1:0-5217 GCA_035388125.1 bacterium
CGATGGCGACGGCCCGTTTGGCCTCATCCTGGCCGATGATGTACTTGTCCAGTTCGCGGACGATCTGCTGCGGGGTCATTTCCATGATTATTCCAGGGTCTCGATGGTCAGTTTGTTGTTGGTAAAGATGCAGATGCCCGCAGCGATCTCCATCGCCTCTTTGGCGATATCGACGGCCGAGAGCCTGGTATGGGCGATGAGGGCCCGCGCGGCGGCCAGGGCGAAAGGGCCGCCCGAACCGATGGCGATGACGGTGTCATCGGGTTCGATAAGGTCACCCGTGCCGGAGAGCAGAAAGACCTTCTCCTTGTTGAGGACGACCAGCTGGGCGTCGAGGCGGCGCAGATAGCGATCCATGCGCCAATCCTTGGCCAGTTCCACGACCGAGCGCGGGAGGTTGCCGTTGAATTCATCGAGCTTGGCCTCAAAGCGCTCGAAAAGGGTGAAGGCGTCGGCGGCGCCGCCGGCGAAACCGGCCAGCACCTGATCATGATAGAGTTTGCGCACCTTGCGTGCGCCGGTTTTGAGCACCATGTCGCCGTAGGTGACCTGGCCGTCGCCGGCGAGGACGGCCACACCCTTGTGGCGCAGGCCGATGATGGTGGTGGCATGGAGGGTCTGGAGATAGGACATCTGCACTGCCTTTATGTTGGTTCCGCCGGTGAGCGCCGCCATGGAGGAGGGCGCCCGCGGAAGGATCATATCTTGCGTCTCAGCCGCGATACCGGGAGCCCCATCTGTTCGCGGTATTTGGCCACGGTGCGGCGGGCGACATTGAACCCCTTCTTCTTGAGCATCTCGGCGATCTTTTGGTCGTTGAGGGGTTTTTTGGAGGGCTCGGCGCTGATAATCTCCTTGATCAGATTCTTGATGATCTTGTTGGAGACATCATCCCCCTCATCGCTGTGGATCTTTTCGCTGAAAAAGTATTTCAGTTCAAAGAGGCCCCATTCGGTCTGGACATACTTGCCGTTGGTGACGCGGCTGACCGTGGAGATGTCCATGCCGATCTCGTCGGCGATGTCCTTGAGGATGAGGGGTTTGAGCTTTTCCGGGCCGTGGAGGAAAAAGTCGTGCTGCTTTTCGATGATCGTTTCCATGACGCGCAGGATGGTGGCGCGGCGCTGGTGGATGGAGTTGATCAGCCAGCGCGCTGATTCGAGGCGGTTCTTGATATAGTCCCGGGTCTCCTTGCTGGTGTGCTTGCGGTCGAGCATCATCCTGCGGTACTCGTTATTGATGCGCAGCTGGGGCACATTCCAGTCGTGCATATAGATCTTGAATTCGCCATCCTCCTCACGCACCTCGAGGTCGGGCGTGATATAATTATCCACCAGCGAGGCGTAGCCCTCTCCAGGCTTGGGATTGAGCCGGGTGATGTGGCTGAAGATATCCTTGATGCTCTCAAGGTCGAGGTCCAGGTCCTTGGCGAGTTTTTCGAAGCGTTTGTTCTTGAAATCCTCAAAATGGTCGCGGATGATCTCGATGGCGGCCTCATTGTGCGGCTGCTCCTCGAGCAGCTGGACCAGCAGGCATTCCCGCAGGTCGCGGGAGCCGATGCCGACCGGATCGAAGCGCTGGATGACTCCGAGGATGCGCTCAATGGTGGCGACGTCGATCTGCAGGCTCTCGGCGATCGCCTCGACGGGGGTGCCCAGGTAGCCGACGGGATTGATGTTCCAGATGATGTACTCCCCGATGACCTGTTCCTCGGCCGAAAGAGGCGAGAGACTGAGCTGGGTGAGGAGGTGGTCGGTCAGGCTCTCAAGATAGACCTCGGGCCGCTCATAGGTATCGACATTTTTCTCGCGCGGAATGCGGACCTCATAGCTCTCCTCGTCATTGAGGATCTCCTCCCAGTTGATCTCCTCCTTTTCGGCGGTATCCTTCTTCTCGGCGGGATCGATCTCCTCGTCGGGATCCTCCAGCTCGAGGGTCTGATCGGGGTTCTCGTCCTGTTCCTGGGTGAGTTCCTCCTCCGCCTCCAGTTCGAGCAGAGGATTGGTTTCCAGTTCAAGACGGATGCGCTGCTCCAGACTGAGTACCGGCAGCTGCAGCAGCGAGGAGAGCAGCACCTGTTGAGGCGACTGCTTGAGCTGCATGACCAATTTTTGGGAAATTTGTACCATGTGTTAATACTCCAAAACCTGGCGTTGCGATGGTGTTAGGATGCCTGATGATGCTGTTTGCCTTGAACTTGACTCCCCGGCCGAACCACCGGCCGGCACACATGCCACTACCGATCCAGCTTGAATTTATCCCCGAAGTAAAGTTTGCGCGCCTCTTCGTCATTGGCCAGGTATTCTGCGGTGCCCGATTTCAGCACCTTGCCCTCGAAAAGCAGATAGGCACGGTCGGTGATGGAAAGGGTCTCGTGCACATTATGGTCCGTGATCAGCACCCCGATGCCGCGCTCTTTCAGATCGGCGACGATGTGCTGGATATCCTCAACGGCAAGGGGATCGACGCCGGCGAAGGGCTCATCGAGCAGCATAAAGCCCGGATTGGTCACCAGCGCCCGGCAGATCTCCACCCGCCGCCGCTCTCCGCCCGAGAGCGTGAAGGCCTTGCTTTTGGCCACCCGGGTGATGCCGAGGTCGTCGAGCAGCTGCGCGCAGCGCTCATGACGCTGACTGCGGTTGAGAGGCAGGGTCTCGAGGATGGCGAGGATGTTCTCCTCGACGGTCAGGCGGCGGAAGACCGAGGCCTCCTGCGGCAGATAGCCGATGCCCATGCGCGCGCGGCGGTACATGGGCAGGGAGGTGATATCCTGATCATCGAGGAAAATGCGGCCCGAGTTGGGGCGGATCATGCCGACGATCATGTAAAAAGTGGTGGTCTTGCCCGCCCCGTTGGGGCCGAGCAGGCCGACGGTCTCGCCCTTGCGGATCTCGATGCTGACCTGATCGACCACCCGGCGTTTGCCGTAGGTCTTGTTCAAATCGCTGCAGCGCAATATCCGTACATCAGCCATTTCGTGTTCTCTTTTATTCCAGCGATTCCGGCGAGAGCCCGAAGGGCTGCAGAAAGGGTTCCATCTCCTTCAGCAGCGGACTCTCCTGTCCCGCGGGATGGAAGACGCCGTTGGAGGCGGCCGGAGCGCTCTTGACCCCAACCCATGCCACCTTCTGCTCCTTAAAGTTCATCATGATCTCGTCGCCCAGCACCTTGTTGAAGCCCTGATATTTTTTATCGTCGTAGAGATGATAATAGCTCGTCGCCCGCCCCCGGACGTGGAGGGAGTCGATGGCATTCTTTGTGATCCCGACATAGATCTCTTCGCCGCTGATGAGGTCGTATTTGGGGTCGGGGCTGGCCAGAGTATCGACCCGGGTGACGACCGCAGCGCTGCCGCGGATGCCGATGCCCCTCAGCACCCGCTTGTCGAGCAGGAGGTCGATCTCCGAGCCGCGCAGGAAATCGCCGGCCCGTCTGGCCTCCGGCTGGATCGTGAGCAGCACCTTTTCTCCATTCCGCATGAAGAGCAGTTCGCCGCAGTCAGCGGAAACCTCCCCCTGTGCGATGGTCACCTCCTCGCGCGCGAGGATGCGCTCGCCGTCCTCAAACATCTCCATGATCCGGCTGCGCACGGTCATGCTGTCCGTCCCGGTCGAATCGCGGCGGACGAAGAGGGGATCGCCGTCGACGCGGGCGTAGCCCTTGAGGCGCAGGTACTCGATGCGCGCGCCCGACAGATAGGCGCGTTCCGTCGAGTCGGAGATCACGGCGCGTCCTTCGGCCAGAGCCCGCTCCTCTTTCTCGAAATAGTGCAGGGCATCGGCGGTCAGCAGCTGCCGGGGGGTGATCAGACGCGCCCTGCCGCGGGCAATCTGCTCGCGGCGCACCTCATAATGATAGATCTGGTCGGCCAGCAGCTCGCGCGGGGGGGTGACGATCCGGACCCTGCCGCTGAATATGGCCAGCTTCTCGTCGGGATACTGCAGGGCACGGTCGCAGAACATCCGGCTCGAATCCTGCATAAACTCGACGGATCCCATCAGCTCGCGCACGATGCGGCCGTTCTCCACAAAGCCGCGCGCCGAGTCGGCATGCACCAGCTGCAGTGTGCCGCCGCTCTGGCCGCAGAGCCGGCCGGCTGCGAGCAGCCAGACAGCCGCGAGCAGCAGCGCCGCCCGTTTCACTGCTTCGCCCCCGTCGAGTCGGCCGCCCGCACCGCGCTCGAGTCGGGCCTGAAGGCGGGCCGCCTTTTAAAGCGCTCGCCCGAGATATCGATGCGCGCATGGCTGGCGCCGGAGAGCTGCTTGATGCGCCAGTTGCGCATCTGGGTATCCGACTCAAAGCCCCGGCCGTAAAGGGTGTCCCCCTTGTCGCTGATCAGGGCGACATCCACATCCGAGTAGATCTTGCCGGTGGCCTGGCGGTAGCCCAGACTTTCGGTGAAAACCGTGATGCCGGTGTCCGAGACCACAACGACATTGCCGTGGGCGATGATATCGTTGGTGGCCTCATTCATTTCGCCGCTTTCGGCCTCCAGGCGCGAGCGCATGCGGCCGTTGAGATCGTAAAAATCGACCGCCACCCCTTCATCGAAAAAGACCTTTTTGCGGCTGTTGAAGCGTTTCATGTGGCCGTAAGCCACGATCGCCTCGGGCCGGCCTTTCTTGGTGGCGTGGACGCGCGAGTTCCACCCCTCCTGGTCAGGAAGATCCGCCTGCTGTTCCTCCACCGGGGCAGCGGGCTTTTGCTCGTGGCAGCCAGGGGCAGCGGCGAGCAGCGCACAAGCGAGCAGCACTCCGGCGCCCCGCAACCGCCGGCCGAAAAAGGGATGGACTGTGATGAATCCCATCTCAGCCGCCCTCTCCCGGCTGCTTTTTCCAGCGCTCGTGCATCCAGACCCACTGTTCGGGATGGCGGCGGATCGCGCGTTCATAGGCGTCCGAAATCTTTTGCGTGTTCAGGACGAGGTCGTGCGCCTCGTCGCCCGTGGCGGCCAGCGTGATCTCATCGTCGAATTCGATCAGATAGCGGCCGTCATCCTTCAGGTGGATGAAAGCCGGCAGCAGGGCGCAGCCCAGTTTTTTCGCCAGGATCACCGGGCCGACAGCCGTGTGGGCCGGACGGCCGAAAAATCGCACAAAAACCCCCTCCACTTTGGTATCCTGGTCGATGAGCATGCCCAGCACTTCGTTGTCACGCAGGGCGCGGATGATCTCGCGCGTCCCCTTGCCGCGGGCGATGTTGGTATAGCCGGCCGCA
>DAOOPF010000193.1:0-5163 GCA_035388125.1 bacterium
GTACTGTAGGAGAATGGCTTTTCCTTTCCCCTGCCTCCGAAATCAATATAATCTATCAATTTGTTGTCCGGATTATGGGTTATTGAATCTCTTACAGAGTCCAAAATATATCTCTTGACCTCACGGGATTCGCCCTTGAAGTACTTTAGCAAATCGCGTTCGGAAAAGGAATAAGTTTCTTCCGGCAAGTTGTGGTCATGGATATACTGATCGATCCTGTCGAGATAGAGAGCGCTGCCAAGATGACGTTGAATGGACTTGTCAAAGGCGACCTGTTTTAAAAACGTGCCGGCATTTGTGTTAGCCGTCAGGAGCATGTCAATATTTGGATTAATAAACACCCTGACAGGAAGGAAACGAGCGCCCAACATAATTTGGGCAGCCGCTTTATGCTGACCATCGAATACTTTTATTAAGGTTGGAGTTTGCTTCGAGTCTATCCATGCCAATTGAACATGAAGCTGAGGCCGTTTTTGATAAAATTCCTGTATTAATTTGGCAATATTCGCACCGATCGAACGGGGATTTATTTTGTCATCGTGGTGGAGGTATTCGATCGGGAAGAATGCAAAAAAGTATTCAAATCCACTCAGGGAATCACGATAAACGGTTTCTGTTATTATCTCATTGTTGCCAAGATCCGGGAATGAGAACGTTATTTTTACACCTTCTCTTTTGAAAACCATAGAATACTTTTTGCCCTGATAGGCCAGAAGAATATCATCAAGATTTGGACCGCGATTTTCATTTTTAACTGATTCCTTGATTTGCTGAAAACGTGCCAGGATTCGTGCGACATTCAAATCAGCCGCCTGTTTGGCGCGATTGCAGCTGCTATGGGTTAACGCAAAATTGGAGGGATTGTCCGGTCCATTCATTTTAAGTGGGATCACGTGATCAATATCAAGGGCATCTTTATGCAGATCCAGATCGATCTCTTTTTCACAAATGAAACATTTTCCTGACTGCGCTTCATGCAGCCGTTTTATAAGATCGCCTCTCTCTTGTCCGTTCAACCGTGCAAGAAACAAAGATGGCATTGTTATACTCCTCTGTTTTGTGCTCTCACCAAAGTAACCATTGTATTTAGCAAAATGTTTGCGTATTCAACAACAGGGACTCACTGTCACTAATCTTCTAACATGCTAAAACCGCATATCTTACTTTCAATTTTATGGTTGCTATTAATGATTGTATGGTTTCATTTGATCATATATAAAAACGATGTTTCTTTGTGTGCGGAATTCCCCATAATTTTGCTCGTCTTTGCGTTTTACGATGGGGAAGGTATCGAGGATGTAGACCACGGCATCGCGGGGGGTGGGGAAGTAAGCGAGCAGCTCGGATGTGGCTTGCTCGCGCCACTCCTGTTCGCTGCCGAGGTAGAGATGGAAAAAAGCGGCGTCGAGCTCGCAGCGGAGTTGAAAGCGGCGCTCTTCGTCCCATTGGAAGGGCGGGCCGTCGTAGCCGCAGTCGCGGGCGAAGGGGGCGAGGTCATGGGCGGTGTAGACGAGCTCGAGGACGCGGGGGAGGAGCCAGTCGCCGATGGTGGCGCTGCCGGCCGGGCCTGCTCCGGCCCAGGGGCAGGGGAGGGAATAGGTGTTTGGGGGGAGGATCGGAATTTGCTGAGCGATAAAAAAGTTCAGATGCGTTCCGCCGACTTTAAAACGCGCAGCGAAGTCACATGCAAAACTGGTTAGCGATCCGGCACTGCAGGCTGCCAAGGAGGCATCATCAATTTGCATGAGAAGGAGCGGCAGGTTATTGCCGATCGCCATCCTCGGGAAAATCCCGGCGATAACGGTGCGCTCGTCGGTGCTTCGACAGATATCGCGAAATCCCAGCAGCCACTCTTTTTTCCATCTCCCCGCCAGGGCCGCGGCGACGTGGCGCGCCTCGACCCAGTAGCGCGGCAGGGGGGCGAAATCGGGGCGGCGCTTTTCGGCCAGGGTGAGATCGCGGGTGTCGCCCTCCGGGGTGTAGGTGGCCCAGCGGTGGTCATAGTGGTGGATCATCTTGGCTTCATAAAGGGGCAGATGACGCTCCTGGCCGCGGACGAAAACATTCCCCTGCAGCTGCCAGCCCGCCTTTTCCAGTTCCTTGCGCTCGCGAAAAAGATGGGAATCGCTGGTCATATTGAACAAACCCTGCTTGAATGATATGCCCCAGGGATTGCCCCTCTCCCCTTGGCTCTCGTCGATCAACACCTGCACGCGGCGGTAGATGTAGCGGGTCAGCTCGGCATCCCGGCGGCTGCGGAAGATGGGGCAGGTGCGGGTGTTGGGATTGAGCAGGGCAATGTCGTCGGCGGTAAGGACAAAGCGCCTCTCCGGATCACCGAGATCTGTGGTCTGGTGGGCGAAAAAGAGAAATTCCGCGCCGCGCTGGTTGGGCTTGCCGCTGCCGGTGAGTGTGAGCAGACAGAATTTGTAGCTGCGGTGGACACCAATAAAAATGCAATCGCGGTTCTCGAAATCGTAGAGGCTGACCAGGCTGCTGCGGGCGATGAGGTCCTGGAAGAAGAATTTGGTGGTGTCGTCGGTGGCGATGCCCGAAGGGACGATGCAGCCGACGCGGCCGATGAAATTGATCAGGGTGCGGTTGAGCTCAGCGAAAACCGCATAGGTATTAATCCGTCCACGGCCACAGAATGGGTATCGACCGCTATTGCCGATAAAGTGGGCTATGCCATCGTGCTTGCGAAGCTCTTCAGAAAAAGTGCGATATAGCGACGGGTCGTTCTGCTCCAGATCCTTGATCATTTGCTTGCGCCGGCTGCCCGTACCGGCTTCGGCGATATCCGGCCGCGAAGAAGCAAAGAACTCTTTCTCTTTCAGTTCTACATGCTCCCACGGCGGATTACCGAGAATGACATCAAAGCCGCCTGCGGTGCGGCCGGCTCCGCTGCGATCCGCCGGCGAGTCGGCGGCTGAGGGCGCCCCAGCAAAGACCTCGGGGAATGCCAGATGCCAGTGAAAAAATCCGTACTGCCGCCGCAGCCGCTCCACCTCCTCGTACATCCAGGTGGGGATGTTTCCCGGTTCGCGCTCGACGGTGCGAAAAACTTCGTTGGTGACGACATATGGGAAATTGCACGTCTTTTTCCAGACAAAGGCGGCGCACCAGAGATCGGCCAGCAGGCAGCCGAAAAGAAAGGCGGGCGAATGGACGATCTCCTGGTAACGGCTCGATTTGCTGCGGTAGCCGGCCAGAGTCTCGTCGCTGACGCGGTCCATGGCAGCCATGGCCCCGGCGAAATCGCCCAGACGCTGCCAGGGCGCTGAGGCCGCATAAAAGAGATCCGCCTGGCCGGTCTCGCGCTCGCTCTTGTTGAGCCGCCTGGCCGCGTTGCAGACCGTTTTGTCATCGCCCTCGATCGGGGAAAAAGCCTCATCGGGGATGCCGGCGGCCATCAGCTCCGGCGTCGCGCCCAGCAGCGAGTTGCCGCACTGGATGTGATGATCCAAAAAGGAGAGGGGTTTGCCCGGCTCGAGCGCCTCCAGCCAGAGGCCGACCTTGCACAGCTCCACCGCCATCTCGTTGATGTCCACACCATAAATACAGTGGCCGATGACCCGGCGCAGGGCGGCGCGCAGAGCCTCGGGGGCGGGCTCGCTCTCGCCGGTGACGGCGGCGGCGAGGCGGTGGGCGATGCGGTGCGCCGCGGCGATGAGGAAATGGCCGCTGCCGCAGGCGGGATCGCAGATCTTCAAGCCGAGGATGGCGGCTTCCGGATCGGGCTGCCGGTCCGCGGCATCGAGCACCGGATCCAGGGCTGAATCGAGCAGCTCCTGAATGAGGCTGGAGGGGGTATAATAGCTGCCGGTGGATTTGCGCTCGTGGCCGCCGGCAGTATGGAGACTGAAATCGCCGCTCGCCAGTTCGAGGCGGGGGTGGAGCTCGAGCAGGGATTCATAGACGCTGCCCAATTCCTCCGAGCCGAGATTTTTGTAATCCACCTGCCGCCGTGAGCGGCCGTCGATGATGACCGCGAGGTGGCGGATGGCCTCGAGCAGATCGTGGTTGGCGATCTGGGCGGCATCGAGATCGGGTGCGGCCTGGCCGGAAAAGAGAAAAGTGCCCAGGGCCGGCAGGGCCAGCTCGGGACAGCCGCCCTCATTCCCCAATTTTTGCAGCACGACGCACAGGCCCTGATAGAGATCGGCGTGCTTGCTCCCCCGGCGGCGGGCGGCTATGCTGCGCAGGCGCCGGGTCGAATAATAGTCATTATAGCGCCGCTTGCTCTCCGCTGGTGCATCCGGCAGCAGCAGAAGCCGGCGCTCTTCGGCAACGAAAAGAAAGATGAGGCGATAGACCAGGCGTAAAAGCTGCCGGTAATAGTCCTGTTTGTCCAGCTCGCCTGCATAGAGACGCTGGCGCAGGGGTTTGTTGTCGGGATGGCGGAGAAAGCCCCGGCCCAAGGCGGTGATGGCCGATTCCACGCCGCTGCGCAGCTGATCGAGGGCGCGGGCGCCCTGCTCCTGCGCCGCCCGGGACCAGCGCTCGAGCATGCAGTTTTCAGGGCGGTCGGCCTCCATCCGCGATTGATGGCAGAGCAGCCAGAGCAGGACGAAATCGGCATAGACCTCGCCCTGCATCATCGCCTCGAGGTCGAATTCAACCCAGGCCTGGCGGGTGAGGCTGACGTTGTCGCGGAGGATGCGCAGTTTGCGTCCGTTGGCGAGAAGCGCCCAGAGCAGATCCCCGGAGCGGTTGAGGAGCTCCTGCATCATGCTGTGGGGTGAGCTGCGGCTGGCCCCGGCCACCCCGGCGGTGCGCTTGTCCAGATCAACACCCCAGCCCACCAGATGGATGGGCGTGGTCTGCCAGGTGTGCGAGACGGGATAGTTTTTGTCACCGAGTTCGATCGCTTTAGCGGGGGCGAGACGGCCATAGCCCAGCTCTCGGAAGAGGTGGAGCAGCCATTTCTCGCGGGTGATGGAGGTGGCAGCGTCGTTTTCCGGCAGTCTGGCGAGATGCTCCTGAAAGGCGGCCCAGGCGCCGAGGAGGCGGTTCCAGGAGCGGCTGGTGACCTCGTTGATCTTTTCACCTTCGATGAGATGATAGGATTCGGGCGTGAGGCCCTCCAGTCCGGGATCGCCGGCGATGATGCGCTGGAGCAGGTCCGGCGGCAGGATGGCCCCTTCGACGTGGATGGTGGTG
>DAOOPF010000194.1:0-5152 GCA_035388125.1 bacterium
CACCACCATCCACGTCGAAGGGGCCATCCTGCCGCCGGACCTGCTCCAGCGCATCGCCGCCGGCGATCCCGCACTGGAGGGCCTCACGCCCGAATCCTATCATCTCATCGAAGGCGAAAAGATCAACGAGGTCACCAGCCGCTCCTGGAACCGCCTCCTAGGCGCCTGGACCGCCTTTCAGGAGCATCTCGCCAGACTGCCTGAAAACGACGCCGCCACCTCCATCACCCGCGAGAAATGGCTGCTCCACCTCTTCCGTGAGCTGGGCTATGGCCGTCTCGCCCCTGCCAAAGCGATCGAACTCGGCGACAAAACCTATCCCGTCTCGCACACCTGGCAGACCACGCCCATCCATCTGGTGGGCTGGGGTGTTGATCTGGACAAGCGCACCGCCGGGGTGGCCGGGGCCAGCCGCAGCTCACCCCACAGCATGATGCAGGAGCTCCTCAACCGCTCCGGGGATCTGCTCTGGGCGCTTCTCGCCAACGGACGCAAACTGCGCATCCTCCGCGACAACGTCAGCCTCACCCGCCAGGCCTGGGTTGAATTCGACCTCGAGGCGATGATGCAGGGGGAGGTCTATGCCGATTTCGTCCTGCTCTGGCTGCTTTGCCATCAATCACGGCTGGAGGCCGACCACCCTGAAAACTGCATGCTCGAGCGCTGGTCTCGGGCGGCGCAGGAGCAGGGCGCCCGCGCCCTCGATCAACTGCGCAGTGGTGTGGAATCGGCCATCACCGCCTTGGGCCGGGGCTTTCTCCGCCATCCCGGCAACAAACCCCTGCGCCAGCGTCTCTATTCCGGCGAACTGGACAAACAGGACTATTACCGGCAGCTTTTGCGTCTGGTCTATCGCCTCATCTTTCTTTTCGTCGCCGAAGAGCGCCGGCTGCTGCTCCTGCCGGATGCCCCAGCGGAGAGCAAGCGACGCTATTATGACTATTATTCGACCCGGCGCCTGCGCAACCTTGCCGCCCGCCGCCGGGGGAGCAAGCACGCCGATCTCTATCAGGGCCTGTGCGTCGTGCTGCAAAAATTGGGGAATGAGGGCGGCTGTCCCGAGCTGGCCCTGCCGGCCCTGGGCACTTTTCTCTTTTCCGGCCAGGCCGCACCCGATCTCGATGCCGCCCAGATCGCCAACCACGATCTGCTCGAGGCCATCCGCCACCTCGCGGTCATCATCGACGGCCGCTCACGGCGGCAGGTGGATTACAAAAATCTCGGCTCGGAGGAATTGGGCAGCGTCTATGAATCCCTGCTCGAGCTCCACCCCCGCCTCGAACTGGCGAGCGGCGATTTCAGTCTCCATACTGCCGGCGGCCACGAGCGCAAATCCACCGGCAGCTATTATACCCCCTCCAGCCTCATTCAGGAGCTGCTCGATTCAGCCCTGGATCCGGTGCTCGATGCCGCGGACCGGCAGCCCGATCCGGAAGCCGCCATCCTCGGCTTGAAGATCTGCGATCCCGCCTGCGGCAGCGGCCATTTCCTCATCGCCGCGGCGCACCGCATCGCCCACCGCCTCGCCGCCGCCGTCACCGGCGAGAGCGAGCCCGCCCCCGAGGCTCTGCGCGCCGCCCTGCGCCGGGTCATCGGCCACTGTATTTATGGTGTGGACATCAACGAGATGGCGGTGGAGCTGTGCAAGGTCGGCCTCTGGCTGGAGGCGCTCGAGCCGGGCAAACCCCTCTCCTTTTTGGATCATCACATCCAGTGCGGCAACTCGCTGCTGGGCGCGACGCCGGAGCTGATGGCCGCCGGCATCCCCGATGAGGCTTTTTCCCCGATCGAGGGCGATGACAAAACGGTCTGCAACGCGGCCAGGCGGCTCAACAAGAGCGAGCGCGAGACCGGCCAGGCGGATCTCTTTTATGCGGCCTCAGCGCCCTGGCAGCGTCTGGGCGATTTCGCCGGGGCCATGGCTGCCATGGACCGCGTCAGCGACGAGACTCTGGCCGGCTACCGCAGCAAATCGAGCCGTTACCAGGAGATCGTCCATTCGCCCGCCTTTCTTTTCGGCTGCCTGCTGGCCGATCTCTGGTGCGCCGCCTTTGTCTGGAAAAAGACGTGCAATTTCCCATATGTCGTCACCAACGAAGTTTTTCGCACCGTCGAGCGCGAACCGGGAAACATCCCCACCTGGATGTACGAGGAGGTGGAGCGGCTGCGGCGGCAGTACGGATTTTTTCACTGGCATCTGGCATTCCCCGAAGTCTTTGCCGCTGCACCCTCAACATCCGGCGAGCCGGCGGATCGCAGCGGAGCCGGCCCCACCGCGGGCGGCTTTGACGTCATCCTCGGCAATCCACCGTGGGAGCGGATCAAGCTGCAGGAAAAGGAGTGGTTCGCCGAGCGCCGGCCCGATATCGCCGCAGCGGCCAATGCAGCCCAGCGCCGCAAAATGATTGAAGCCCTGCAGGAGAGCGATCCGGCGCTCTGGCGCGCCTTTGCCGAGGACCGGCGCAAGGCCGAAGGCGAGAGCATGCTGGTACGCAACAGCGGCCGCTATCCCCTGTGCGGTCGCGGCGATGTCAACACCTACACCATTTTCACCGAACTCAACCGCACCCTGATCAATGCTAATGGTCGCGTCGGCTGCATCGTCCCATCGGGCATCGCCACCGACGACACCACCAAATTCTTTTTCCAGGACCTCATCGCCCGCAGCAGCCTGGTCAGCCTTTACGACTTTGAAAATCGGGATGGCATATTTATTGGGGTACACCGCAGCTATAAATTCTGCCTGCTCACCCTCACCGGCAGCGGCAAGCCCAACCAGCGCGGGGCAGAGTTCATCTTTTTCGCCCATCAGACCGCCGACCTCTCTGATCCGGAGCGGCGTTTCGTCCTTACCGCCCATGACATTGCCCTGCTCAATCCCAACACCCGCACCTGTCCAATCTTCCGCGGCCGCCGGGATGCCGAGCTCACCCGCTACATCTACCGCCGCGTGCCGGTGCTGATCGATGAGAGCCAAGGGGAGAGCGGCAATCCCTGGGGCATTACTTTTTTACGCATGTTTGACATGTCGAATGATTCCCATCTTTTTCGCGAGCGCAAGGAACTGGAAAAGGCGGGTTGGCAACTGCAGGGGAATGTTTTCGTCCGCGGGCAGGAGCGCGCCCTGCCGCTCTACGAAGCCAAGATGATCCACCACTATGACCACCGCTGGGCCACCTACACCCCGGAGGGCGACACCCGCGATCTCACCCCGGCGGAAAAGCGCCGCCCCGATTTCGCCCCCCTACCAAGGTATTGGGTGGAGGAGAGCCACGTCACCGAGGCACTGGCGGGGAGATGGGATAAGGAATGGCTGATCGCTTATCGATGGGTTGCGCGATCAACAGATGAACGTACATACATCTCGGCGATTGTTCCCTATGCGGCTTTTGGTAATAGCGCTCCCGTAATGATCTTTCAAGCCCCACATGCAGCTTCAATAGCCTTGCTTTTAAGTTCTCTATCAAGTTTTGTTTTTGATTATAATGCTCGACAAAAGCTTGGCGGGGCAAATATGACATTTGGGACCTCACAGCAGCTGCCCATTCTACCACCAAGGACCTATTCCCGCCCCTGCCCCTGGGTTAGCGCGGGTTCGGCCGGCGGCGCCACGATCGGCGACTGGTTCCTCCCCCGCGTCCTCGAGCTCGTCTACACCAGCCACGACCTCGCTCCCTTCGCCCGCGACTGCGGCTATGACGGCCCCCACTTCAAATGGGACAAAGAGCGCCGCTTTCAGCTCCGCTGCGAGCTCGATGCCGCCTTTTTCCATCTCTACCTCGGCACCGAGCAAGAGTGGCGCGAAAAGGCAACCCCCGAGCTGCTTAACTATTTCCCCTCCCCCCGCGATGCCGTGGAATACATCCTGGATACTTTCCTCATCGTCAAGCGCAAGGACGAACAACAATATGGGGAATTCCGCACGCAAAGAAACATCGTTTCCATATATGATCAAATGAAACCATACAATCATGAACAGCAACCATAAAATTGAAAGTAAGATAGGCGGTTTTACCATATCAGAACCCTTGAGTCCCTGTTGTTGAACATGCAAACATTTTGCTAAATACAATGGTTACTTTGGTGAGAGCACAAAACAGAGGAGTATAACAATGCCATCTTTGTTTCTTGCACGGTTGAACGGACAAGAGAGAGGCGATCTTATAAAACGGCTGCATGAAGCGCAGTCAGGAAAATGTTTCATTTGTGAAAAAGAGATCGATCTGGATCTGCATAAAGATGCCCTTGATATTGATCACGTGATCCCACTTAAAATGAATGGACCGGACAATCCCTCCAATTTTGCGTTAACCCATAGCAGCTGCAATCGCGCCAAACAGGCGGCTGATTTGAATGTCGCACGAATCCTGGCACGTTTTCAGCAAATCAAGGAATCAGTTAAAAATGAAAATCGCGGTCCAAATCTTGATGATATTCTTCTGGCCTATCAGGGCAAAAAGTATTCTATGGTTTTCAAAAGAGAAGGTGTAAAAATAACGTTCTCATTCCCGGATCTTGGCAACAATGAGATAATAACAGAAACCGTTTATCGTGATTCCCTGAGTGGATTTGAATACTTTTTTGCATTCTTCCCGATCGAATACCTCCACCACGATGACAAAATAAATCCCCGTTCGATCGGTGCGAATATTGCCAAATTAATACAGGAATTTTATCAAAAACGGCCTCAGCTTCATGTTCAATTGGCATGGATAGACTCGAAGCAAACTCCAACCTTAATAAAAGTATTCGATGGTCAGCATAAAGCGGCTGCCCAAATTATGTTGGGCGCTCGTTTCCTTCCTGTCAGGGTGTTTATTAATCCAAATATTGACATGCTCCTGACGGCCAACACGAATGCTGGCACGTTTTTAAAACAGGTCGCCTTTGACAAGTCAATTCAACGTCATCTTGGCAGCGCTCTCTATCTAGACAGGATCGATCAATATATCCATGACCACAACTTGCCGGAAGAAACTTATTCCTTTTCCGAGCGCGATTTGCTAAAGTACTTCAAGGGCGAATCCCGTGAGGTCAAGAGATATATTCTGGACTCTGTAAGAGATTCAATTACCCATAATCCGGACAACAAATTGGTAGATTATATTGATTTCGGAGGCAGGGGAAAGGAAAAGCCATTCTCCTACAGTAC
>DAOOPF010000195.1:0-5071 GCA_035388125.1 bacterium
TCAGCATGGTGCTCGGCTTTTTCGCCCAGGATGTCAACAGCCTGCTGCAGTGGATCGTCTCGGGGCTTTACGGCAGCTACGTCGCCGCCAACGTGCTCAAGTGGTACTGGTGGCGCTTCAACAGCTATGGCTATTTCTGGGGCATGCTCGCCGGTCTGATTCCGGCCCTGATCTTCCCGCTGGTTTTCAAGAGCACGCTCGACCTCTACTATTTCCCGGTCCTGCTGCTCATCTCGGTGGCCGGCTGTTATCTTGGCAGCCTGCTGACCAGGCCTACCGATGAAAAAACCCTGATGTCGTTCTACAGGACGGTACGGCCGTGGGGATTCTGGAAGCCGGTTTATGAGAAGGTCAAAGCTGCGGATCCCTCATTCGAGCGCAACCGCGATTTTGGCCGCGACATGGTCAATGTCGTGGTCGGCACCATCTGGCAGACCGCCCTGGTGATCATCCCCTTCTATATCGTGCTGATGAAGAAGGGACCCTTCTTCATCACACTGGCCATTATCCTCGTCACCAGCTGGTTCCTCAAGAAGAACTGGCTCGATAAACTGTCGGAATAATAGAATCCTGACATCCCGGGGCGGACGCTCCGCCCCGGGATCTGTTTTATCCCTGTCAAGGAGTTCCTCATGCACCGCCGCTTCGCCCTTTTCACCCTCGCTCTCCTCGTACCTGTCGTCCTCATCGCTCAAGCCACCGCCCCCACCATCACACGCCGGAGCGAAAACGCGAACCGGATCGGCCTCTACGAAAAGTACGAGGCCCTGCTCGAACCTGGCAACGCAACCTATCTCAATCCTTACAATCCCGAAGAGATCGATGTGCGCGCACTCTTTACATCGCCCGGCGGCCGGCAGTGGACCATCTACGGCTTTTACGACCATTATCAAAACCGCGATCAGTGGAAGGTGCGTTTCGCACCGAATGAAGCGGGCACCTGGAGCTACACACTCTCTGTGACCACCCCGGCGGGCAGAGGCGTCAGTGAAGTTTACACTTTCGAAACGGTCGCTTCTGCGCACCACGGCTGGCTGCATCTAGCGACGGGAAACCCGCATTATATGACCTATGATGACGGCACTCCTTTTTACGGCATCGCGATATTTTGGCCCTGGGGGATCGCAGAGTCGGGGCTGAATACCCTCAAGGGCCTCGGCTGCAACTGGGTGGGTTTGTGGAATATCACCTATGATACCGGCAACACCCTGATCGAATCGATGAGCTCCGGGCTCGGGCGCTATGATCAGAACAAGTGCAAGCGCATCGATGATATCCTCGAGTGGATGGAAAAGCGCGATATGGCGCTGTCACTCTCGATCTGGCCTCATGATCTTTTCTGCAAGAGCCTCTCCGGCTGGGCGCAGCGCTGGAATGACAATCCCTACAACCAGCTCTGCGATGTGGTCGAGATCTATGAGAACGAGACCGCCTGGGGCTATATGGAAAAGCAGTACCGCTATATCATCGCCCGCTGGGGGTACAGCCGTGCATTGGGCCCCTGGGAGATCATCAACGAGATCACCGGCACCGACGCCTGGGCCGCCGGCCGCACTGCCGGGGCTGAGGAGTGGACTCGCAAGTCCTACGCCTTTCTGCGGGCGCACGATCCTTTCGACCGGCCGGTGACGGCGAGCCAGCACGGCGGCCATTTCTGGGCGACCGGCTACGGGATTTTTGATCTGCCGAACATGCACCTCTACGAAACCGATGGCGGCACCGCCCGTTTCGCCAGCAACCCGGTGCGCAGCAGCGCCTGGGCCTACCATGACGCCGCCCGGCGGATGTGGGAGGGATTTGCCAAACCGGCGATTTTAGGCGAAGCCGGGGGCGGCTCGAACAAGAATTTTGGCGGCTACGCGCCCGGTTCAGCGGAGTATACCCGTATGTTCCACAATGCCCTCTGGACAAGCTGGTCAAGCGGACTGGCCGCCTCCCCGATGTGGTGGTCGTGGAATACCCATCAGTCCGATGTCAGGTTTCAGGAGCAGCTCAAGGCCTTCAGCCGGGTGGCTCCGGGCATCGACTATGCCCGCCGGCCTTTCCGGCCCGCCGAGGTGAGTGTCGCCGGCGCCGATGCCTTTGCCATGGGGGACGGAGAGATGGCCTTCGGCTGGGTGCGCGAGGAGTGGGGGAGGGACCTCTCGGCGCGTTCTCTGCAGATCAACGGGCTGAGCGATTCGGTCTACAACGTGGAGTATTATGACACCTGGAAAGGGATGGTCATCGCCAGCCATGTCAGCCCGGCGGTCGCCGGCCAGCTCGTCGATGAGCTGCCGCAGATGTCCGCATCAATCCCGGACCTCGCCTTCATCATCCGTCCGGCCGCCACCGGCACTCTCCCCTTCCGGCTGGTGCTGATGGCCGCGCCGCGCCGGCTCTACAGCGACGGCGAGAGCCGCGCCGAGGTGCGCTGCCTGATCTTCGATGAGCAGGGACGTTTTTGCAGCGGAGCCGCCAACGCCCTCACCTTCGCCCTCAACGGTCTTGGGCATCTCGTCAGCCCGGCCGTTATCGAGGCTGAGAAGGGGCTGGCGATGGTTGTAGTGCAGTCGGATTCCGCCGGCAGCGGCGAGGCGCAGATCATGGTCTCATCCCCCGGTCTGGTCGGCGATACCCTTTCCATTATTATGAGCGATCTTCAGTGGGTCGATGATTTCGAGTCCTATGACCAGGCCAATCCGGTCGGCAACTTTTGGAAGACGACCACCGGAACTTTTGCCGCCCTGATGCTCGAGTCGCGGCCGGGCATGGCGGGAGGGCAGTGCCTGCGCGTCGACTATGGCATCGGCAGCGGCAAACCACCCTATGCAGGTTTTATCTATACCCTGCCCGCAGCCCTGAAGGGCGCCAAATTCCTGCGCCTCTATCTTCACGGAGACGGCTCCGGGCGCGGCCTCGCCGTGCGCATCAACCGCACCAGCAGCAGCTACTGGCAATATGAGATGACCTTGGCATCGTCTGAAGAGAGGATGGTCGAGCTGCCCTTGAGCGCATTTGTCGCCAGCGACGGTTCCAGCCCGCTCGACCTGACCCGGGCGCTGAGCCTTTCCTTCCACATCCTCAAAGGCAGCGGGGGTGACGGTTCGGGGACGATCGCCCTCGACGATATCCTCTTCGCCAACAGCGCCACTTCAGGAGTCACAGTTGAAGGTGAGCCGATCCTGCCTGAGTCCCTGCAGCTGCTGCAGAACTGGCCCAACCCCTTCAACGCCGCCACCGAGATCAGCTTCATTCTGCCCCGACGCGCACGGCCTGAGCTGGCGGTCTACAACGTACAGGGCAGGCGGGTGGCAACCCTGACGTCGGGAGAGCGGCCGGCCGGCCGCCACCGCCTGCTCTGGCAGGCGGTGGGCATGCCTTCAGGTGCCTATTTTCTGGTATTGGAGGCGGGGGGTGAGCGGGCGGTGCTGAAGTGCCTGCTTCTGCGCTAGAGGGCGTTTAGACCGCTGAGAGCGGCTGACGATCAGGAGCCGGCATAGAGGCCCGCTGCGGCGCAGCGGCTGTCATGGCTTCCAGCCGCGCAGGAGCTGCTCGCGGGTGTACCAGGCTGCCGCCTCCGCCGTGAGGCGCGGCCGGGCCGGACTGGCAAGGGTGCCGGGACCATGACTGCCGAACTCGAAAAAGCGTGAATCCGGCTCGATTTCAAAGGAGAGTTTTCTGCCGCTTGAGTCGGTGGCGCCGATAGCGGCATAGCCCTCCGGGCCGATATGGTCGTCCATCCAGCAGTGCAGAAAAACCGCGCTGCCCGATACGGTGAGATCGCCCTGCGGATGCCAGGGGCGGCCGAGGCGGACCGAGCCACGCGGCAGTTCCGGGGTCTCCTTGAGCAGACGGCAGTCCAGAAAGAGAAAGCCATAGGGATAGCTGGCCGGGGTGCTCGGAGCAGTGATGTAGCCGGTCGGATTCTTGCCCGGGCGGTCGCGCGAGACGATCTCGCACGCCTCAAAGAGCGCCTGCCCGGCCCCGAAGATGAAATCGACATGACCAAGAATCCGGCATTTGCTGAACAGGGCGCGTCCGGCATCGGGGAAGAGGGTGTCCTGAAAGCCGCTGATGACGCAGTCGATAAAAGTGGTTCTGTCACTGCCCGCTGCGATCATCACCGCCACAGCCTGGGAGTGGGCGATTTTGGCCGGGTCGGTGTCGGCGCGCAGGGCATTGGCCGGATAATCAAAGTTGTTCTCGATGGTCATCCTCTCTGCAAAGAAGCCGGGGGCCTGGATGGTGAGGGTGGCGCTCCCCCGGGTGCCCAGGGTGGTGCCGTCCGGGGCGGGAGTGTCGCCGCAGGCATCGAAAGAGAGGATGGTCTCCTCCCGGCTCTCGCCGAGCAGATGAAGATTGGCGCGGTCGACTCTCACCTTTTCATGATAGCGGCCCTTGCGCATGAGCACGCGCCAGGGGGTGTCACCCGCGGGCGCAGCAGCCAGGGCCTGACTCAGAGAGGGGTAACAGGGCACGCCCGCCACTTCCGCCCCGGGTCTTCCCCGGAAACCGGCGTCGACAACCGTATCCCATGAAGAGTCAGAGGGTTGGGTGCATGCCGAAGCGAAGAGAAGGGGCAGCAGCAAACAAAGGCTCTTATGCATCGGGGTCCTTTCTGATTAAGAACTTCTCTACCTTACGAATATTTAAGATCACAGTCAAACTGTTTTCATGGAGGGAAAAGCGTATGAAAAAAATTCTCTCCGCCGTACTGCTCACAGCCCTGTGGGTGACGGCGGTTTCCGGCCAGGACCGGACCATCCGTGTCGCCTGCATCGGCAACAGCATCACTATCGGGAGCGGCGGTTCGACTGCCTGGCCCCAGCAGCTCGGTCAGAGGCTGGGCCCGCACTATAACGTCCGCAATTTCGGCGTCAGCGGAACCACCCTGCTCACGCATGGGGATTTCCCCTACCGCAACGAAGCGGCCTTTCTGCAGGCGCAGGATTTCGATCCGCATATAGTCATCATTACGCTGGGCACCAACGACAGCAAGCCGCAGAACCGGGTCTTCATCAACGAATTCTTCACGGATTACCTGGATTTCATCGAAGTGCTGCGCAAGGATGGCCGCGATCCCCAATTC
>DAOOPF010000196.1:0-5066 GCA_035388125.1 bacterium
GCTGCGCTTTCCCAAGCAGGTGCTCTCCATCAGCGTGCCGGACATGGTCATGGAGCGGAGCGAATCGGAATACCGCGGCGACCGCGAAAAAAGCTCGGCGATGATGGGCAGCGAGGTGACGACCAACCACCGGGAGATGGCTACCGCCTCCGCACGCATGGTCAAAAAGCTGCACGCCCACTTCGCCCGCTACCTGCCGCCCCCGGACAGCCTCCTCGCCTCCGGGGCGCATAAGGAAACTCCCCTCTCGCTGCCGCTGCAGCCCGCCCCGCTGCTGGCCGAGAGCCAGCGCCTCAAGCAGGAACTCACGGCGGATCTGAGCTTTGTCAACGGCCTCGACCGCAAGAACTACCAGCTGCTGGTGGAGATCCACAAAAAGTATTCCATTCCCTTCGCCTGCCTGATCTTCGTGCTGGTCGGCGCACCGCTGGGAATGATGGCCCGCAAGGGCTCCATGGCCATGGCCGCCGGGGTCAGCTTTAGCTTTTTCCTCCTCTACTGGGCCTCCCTCATCGGCGGCGAGGAACTCGCCGACGAGCAGCTCATCTCGCCCTTTATGGCGATGTGGCTGGCCAATATCATTGTGGGCATCGCCGGCATCTATCTGGTCTTTTATGCGGTGCGGGAATCCACCCTCTTCAATCCGGATACCATTAAAAGCTTCTTCGCCCGGTTCCGCCAGCGTGCCAGCAAGGCCGCCGCGGAAGACGGCGGGATCTCCTGAACAGGGGCTTGACGATCATCATGACCACACTCGACCGCTATCTGCTGCGTAAATTTTTCGGCGTCCTCTTCTTCGCCCTCTTCGCCTTCATCTGCATCTTCATCATTGTCGATGGCGTCGAAAAGCTGGATACTTTCATCGACAAGGATGTCCCCGGCGGCATCGTCTTCAAGCTCTATCTCTACTACATCCCCTATATCGTCACCCTGACCTTGCCGGTCGCCATGCTGCTCGCCAGCCTCTTCAGCATCGGCACCATGGCCAGGCAAAATGAGATCATCGCGCAGATCTCCTCCGGTTTGTCCCTCTACCGCATCCTCGCCCCCCTCCTGCTCCTCTCCCTGTTCATCAGCGCCGGCGCGCTCTGGTTCGGCGAGACGGTGGTGCCCCGCGCCAGTGCCGCCCGCAGCCGGCTCATCGATGAGCATATCGAGAAACAACGGGAGGTGTGGCGCAAAAGGGTGAACAACGTCTATGCCCTGGACGCCCGGGAGCGCCGCATCAGCATGCGCTGGTTCGATACCATCCATCACATCGGCCACAAGATCAATATCCGCCGCTTCGAGGGACTGGATCTCAAGCTGCACATCTATGCCAACCGCATGGAGTGGAAAGACAGTACCTGGGTACTCTATGAGGGGGTGGAACGGAGCTTCATTGGGGAGAAAGAGTCGGTGCGGACCTTCTCCACCCTGACTCTGGAGGACGAGAATCTCACGCCCGCGGATTTCGGCAAGGTGCTCAAAAAACCGGAAGAGATGTCTTTCACGGAACTGCGCAGTTTTATCAAGGAGGTGGAACGCAACGGCGGCGACCCCGACCACTGGCTGGTCGACCTCTATCTCAAGATCGCCATCCCCTTTGCCAATTTCATCATCGTCCTTTTCGGCGCGCCGCTCTCCTCGCCCAAGCGCCGCTCCGGCAGCGCGACCGGCTTCGGGGTCAGCCTCGCCGTCTGCTTCGTCTATTTCGGGATCGTCAAGACCGCCCAGTCCTTCGGGCAGAACGGCATTTTTCCTCCCCTGGTGGCCGCCTGGTCCGCCAACGTCCTCTTCTTTATCGCCGGCCTGTGGGTAATGTACAAAGCCCCTAAATAGCCCGCCAGCCCGGATCCCTCCGGCCGGCCGGACGCATCACGGCTCGGGCGCGCCGGGCCCCGCGAGTCCGCTGATAAAAGCCCCGACCCGGATACTGCGCACCCCCAGCTTTTGCAGATGGGCCGTCGCCGCATCGGCGAATGTCCAGACCGGCTTGCCCCACTTGCGCACCTGCTCGCAGAGATACTCCGTTTTTCCTCCCGGCGCAGCATAGGCGACAAAGACCAGATCCGCCGCCGCGGCCATGCAGAGATTGCGCTGAAAGGCGGTCTCGCGGGTGATCCGTCCCTCAGAGATGCCGAAATTAAGCAGCAGATAGCGGTTCTGCACCAGCAGGGAACGCTCCTCCGGGGTCATGCGCCGCTTTTCAAGCGCGCGCGCCGGGCAGCTGATCATCGGCGTGGCGCTGCGCTGGAGCAGCTCGAACCACTCCTTCTCCACCGGCGAATGAAATCCGCTCATCACCGTCACCAGATTCTGCCGCAGGCCGTTGGCCAGATCGAAGGATTTGCTGAGTATGCTCCCGGGGCAGCGCACCGAGCAGAAGAGGGCCAGTTTGCAGCCCTGCAGCAGACGGACATCCCCCTGGATCTCCAGAAAGGAGGGCGCACCCCGGCCCAGAGCCTGATAGAGGGCCGGTGCAAGCTCCCTGCTCTGGCGGGCGGAGTAGCGGATGCGCTCCACCGGTGCCTCATCGATGATGTCATGTCCCATAAAGTTGTCCCCTTGATCTGCTGCTGTAATGCGGTTATCCCCGGGCATTGGATTGCGGCTTATTAAATATAAGCCATTTTATGCCGTTCATCAATTCAAATCTTCGGCAGGACGTTTTTTTCCTGCAGCAGCGCGTCGATGACACGGCCGTTGGCGCGCGGAAAGGCGTACTCCCGCAGCTGCTCCGGTGCGATCCAGCGCCAGTCGCTGCAGGCACGGCAGGACGGACTGCCGCCCAGATAGCGGCAGTGAAAAAGATGCAGGGTGATGCTGAAATGGGTGTAGGCGTGGTCGACGCTCATGTACTTTTCGGCCACCTCGATCTCCACCCCCAGCTCCTCGGCGGCTTCCCGGACTGCCGTCTGTTCCAGGCTCTCCCCGCTCTCCTGTTTGCCCCCGGGGAACTCCCACAATCCCCCCAGCAGCCCCTTCTCCGGCCGGCGGGCGATCAGCAGACGGCCCTCGCGCCAGATCAGGGCGGCGGCGATCTGGTGGTGCGGCCTGGCCCGGCGCGGGGATTTCACCGGATAGCGCTCCGGCGCCCCCTCCCTGAAGGCCGCACAGCAGCCGGCCACGGGGCACACATCACAGGAGGGCGACCGCGGGGTGCAGATCACTGCTCCCAACTCCATCATCGCCTCGTTGAAATCTCCCGGCCGGCCCGGATCGAAAAAGGCCACGGCCATGGCCTCGATCTTTTTCCGGCCCGCCGCCGCCCGCGCCTCCTCCGCCATCGCCGTCAGCCGCGTGATCACGCGCACCACATTGCCGTCGACCACCACCTCGGGCAGGCCGAAGGCGATGCTCAATATCGCCGCCGCCGTGTAAGAGCCGATGCCCGGCAGCCCCAGCACCGCCTCCGCCTCCCCCGGAAAGCGCCCTCCGTATCTGGTCACGATCTCTCCGGCCGCCCGGTGCAGATTGCGCGCCCGGGCATAATAGCCCATCCCCTCCCACGCCTTGAGCACCGCATCCAATGGCGCGGCCGCCAGAGCAGCGACATCGGGAAAACGGGCGAGAAAACGCTCGTAATAGGGCAGCACCTGGCGGACCTGGGTCTGCTGAAGCATGATCTCGGAGATCCAGATCCGGTAGGGATCGCGGTCCTCCCGCCAGGGCAGCACCCGCGCCGAAGCGTCAAACCAGGCCAGCAGCTCCGCGCGGCAGCGCTGCAGCCACTCCCCATCAGCCGCGACGGCCGGCTGCCATTGAGCGGCCGCATCCCGAACGATGCCTTGCTCAGGTCTGCCGGCTTCCGCCCGCCCGAGCCTTGCGCCCGCACTTCTCCGCTGCTGCTTCCTCATCATTCCTGCTCACCCGATCTCGTTGAACCAGCAGATCTCCGCCAGCGCCCGCCGCTTCTTCTCGGGCATGCGCTGGTGGGCGGAATAGCCGACGGCGAAAAGAGCCACCGGCCGCAGACGGCGCGGGATTCCGAGGGCCTTGCGCACGCCGCGGGGACTGAACCAGCCGATCCAGCAGGTGCCCAGCCCCAGCTCCGCAGCCTGCAGGCAGAAATGCTCGCCGGCGATGCCGAGATCGAGCAGATAGTAGTCGATGCCGGTCACCCGCCGGCCCAACCGGTTGGCGACGATGTCAAGTTCGGCGCAAAGGACCACCAGGACCGGGGCCTGCTCAGCCCAGCGCGTGACGCGATAGATGCCGGAAAAAGCCCCGCCGGCCAGACGCGCTTTCAGCGCGGGATCGTCGACGATCAGAAAGCGCCAGGGCTGCACATTCTCGGCCGAAGGGGCCAGACGCGCCGCCTCAACACAGCGCTGCAGCACCTCCCGCTCCACCGGCCGGGCCGCGAAACGGCGCACACTCCGCCGCGCCAGGATGATCTCTGCCAATCCGTTCTGTTCCGCCATACGTCTGCTCTCCCTCAGGCCGGATAGATTTTATCGAACCCCGATTATTTTTTACTTGATAAAAAGCGGAAATGTTAATACATTATAGCCTGCGATTCCGGAAAAAAAGCACCCATAGCTCAACTGGCAGAGCAACTGACTCTTAATCAGTAGGTTCAAGGTTCGATTCCTTGTGGGTGCACACATCGAGTGAGGGTATTCAGGTGAATACCCTCTTTTTTTTCCTCACCCGTTCTTCAGGTCCGCGCATGGTGACAGAAAGCAAGCCCCTGGTTTCGGTGATCATCGCCTCCTATAACCAGAAGCACTACATCTTTGACGCCCTCGCATCGGTCTTTGACCAGGAATGCGATTTCCCTTTCGAGGTCATCGTCGCCGACTCGAGCGGGGATGACACCCCCGCCCTGGTGCAGAGCCGCTTTCCCCAGACCCGCGTCATCGCCCTCAGGGAGCGCGCCTATCCCGGCACCGCGCGCAACGCCGGTCTGGAGATCGCCCGCGGCGAGTACTTTGCTTTCACCGACACCGACTGTCTGGTCGATCGCCACTGGCTGCAGAACCTGGTCGCAGCCCACCGCGAGGGCTATCCGGTGGTCGGCGGCATGGTCAAAAACGGCACCCCCTGGTCCCTCTTCGGCACCCTCGATTATCTCATGGAGT
>DAOOPF010000197.1:0-3502 GCA_035388125.1 bacterium
GCCCGAAGGGACTCGAACCCCCAACCTTCTGATCCGAAGTCAGAAGCTCTATCCATTTGAGCTACGAGCGCTTCCTGCTTTCCCCTGAATTAGCATTTTTTTCGATCCCGGCAACCCTTTTCTTTGTGCCTCAGCCTGTGTAAAACTGCACCCTGCGAGGACAATAAAAAAGGCGGACATCCTTATTTTTGAATGCCTTAGGGGGGTCGGCATTCGATGGAGGGATAAGGATGTTCCGCCTATTTACATAACGTACTATCTGGATAAATGTTCCGTCTATTCTGCAGGAAACTTCGCCTCCGCCAGTCCGCCCGAAGCGAGACTGGATATCATTCGCGGCCCGCCGATTGCAAGAGAGAGTCCGGCCTTGAGTTCCCATACTCCATGAGCGCTGCTCCCGCCTTCCGGTTGATTCTTTTTCACCTGCATCTGCTCATAGGCGACCACAACCTGCGCACCAACGAGCCGGCTGAACCGGTACTCAACACCTGCGCCGGCGATGGCAACCGGAGCGGCGCCCTTTTCAGGCTTTCCGCTCTCCCCGGTATCGCTGTACTGGCCATATCCCCCGCCCAGCAGAGCGAAAGGCGAGAGCTTCGCCTGGGGATGCAGGAAGAGACGCATCTGCAAGCCGCCCTGGAGCAGCGCGGTGCCTCCACCCGTTTCCACACTCTCCCCCTGCAGCAGACTGGCGGAAAGGGCAAGCCCCATCTGCAGCCTCGGTGAGAGCTCGCGTCCCCAGAAGAGATCCGAGCACAGCGCGGACCCGGGCGCTCCGTCGCCCCCTCCAGTCAGAGATTGATGACCAGCCGAGGCGCCCAAGATCCAGCGGCCGCCGCTCAAGGCTTTTACCTGCCGGGTTGGCAGCCCGATCGGTGTCATGCTGCCGGCGCTGGCCAGCTCCAGCGGCTGCGCATCCCCCCCATGGTGAGTCTCAATATACCTTTTAATCATAGCGACGACATCGCGATGGATCTGCTCCCCGGAAGCGGAACTGCTTTCCACGCGCGGGGCCGCCCGCTTTACAGCAGCGGCCACGGCGCTCTCCAGGCGCAGATCCGGCATCTCTTCAGTGGGGCGCGTGCGACCGTTCGATACGACGGATGCAGGTTGTACGGCCGTTACCACCTCGGGCGGCTGACTGATCTCAAGGGATTCTGCCGCGACCCCCGCCTCCACATCGTGCGGGATTTCAGCCAGCGAGAGCGCGGCCGGAAGCGGATCCGGCCGCCGTACCGGACGCACAGCCTTGCGTGGCTTCAGCGTCAAAGTGCCGGGCAAGGGTGCAAGCGGGGGATCGGTGACCGAGTAACCGGGTGCGGGCCCGTCCGCAATCGCGGACAGGGGAACCATCTCGATCACGGCAGCCGGCGCCTCCATCCCGGCGCGGTTCATCCGCAAAAAGAGGAGCATCAGGGCCGCACAAAGCGTGAGAGCGATATGTGTCCACTTTTCAATGTGCATCATATCCTGCTGTTACAAAATGGGACATCGAAGCCACAATTTCGAAATTGAGCCGGCGACCGCCCGGCCGGCTCATTCCGTCAACCTGTTGTAAATATTCGGATCAAATCCGCCGGCATGAAAAAGGCTCTGAACACCTTGGATATATACAATAAGCGTGCCAGAGCCGGGGCGAAGGGGAGTGGATGCGGAGGGCAAAAAAAAACGGAAGGTTCAGATAAAACCTTCCGTTATCAGCTGGGGAACAGGGATTCGAACCCCGATACCATGATCCAGAGTCATGTGTCCTGCCATTGGACGATTCCCCAGAGACGGTCCAGCTTGATGCGCAGTAAATATACGCATTTTTTGCTACAATTCAAGCATATTTTTTCAGCCGCGGGAGAAAGCCGGCGGCCGGCTGTAAAATACCCCGGGGGTGCAGCCGCCCCGCCTGCCCGTGCGCCGGCTGGGCCGTTCAGCCGCCGATCTTTTTTTCGATTTTTGCCCAGCTGTCGCGCAGGGGGACGGTGCGGTTGAAAACCGGAGCACCGGGCCTGGAATCGACCGTATCTGCGATGAAATAGCCGCTGCGTTCGAACTGCACCTGGGAGCCCGGTTCCACTGCGGCCAGGGCCGGCTCGAGCTTGCATCCGGTCACAACCCGCAGGGAGTCAGGATTGAGATAATCGAGAAAGCTCTCCCCCTCGGTGCCCGGCTGGGGATCGGGCCTGTTGAAAAGACTATCGTAAAGGCGCACCGTCGCTTCGAGGGCGTGGGCGGCCGAGACCCAGTGAATGGTTCCCTTTACCTTGCGGCCGTCCGGTGTTCCGCCGCCCCGCGAGGCGGGATCATAGCTGCAATGCAGGGTCGTCACCTCTCCCTGTGCGTCTTTCTCCACTCCGGTGCAGGTGACAAAGTAGGCATAGCGCAGCCTCACTTCCCGTCCCGGTGAAAGCCGGTGAAACTGCTTGGGCGGATCTTCACGAAAGTCATCGCGCTCGATATAGAGCTCTCTGCCGAATGGCACCTTGCGCGTGCCCATCGCAGGATCTTCAGGATTGTTGATGGCCTCCAGCTCCTCGAACTGCCCTTCAGGATAGTTGTCGATCACCACCCTGAGGGGATTCAGGACTGCCATACGCCTGGGCGCGCGCAGATTCAGGTCCTCGCGGAGGCAGTGCTCCAGCAGCTGGATATCGACGACGCTGTCGCGTTTGGCCACGCCGATGATCTCGGCGAAATTGCGGATCGATTCCGGGGTGTAGCCGCGGCGGCGGATGCCCGCGATGGTCGGCATGCGCGGGTCGTCCCAACCGCTGACATGTTTCTCGGTCACCAGCTGCAGCAGCTTGCGCTTGCTGAGCAGGGTATAGGAGAGGTTGAGGCGTGCAAATTCGATCTGCTGGGGGTGGTAAATACCCAGCTGGTCAAGAAACCAGTCATAAAGCGGCCGATGGTCCTCAAATTCAAGCGTGCAGATGGAATGGGTGATTCCCTCAATCGAATCGGAAATACAGTGGGCATAGTCGTACATGGGATAGATGCACCAGGCATCACCGGTACGATGGTGATCGACCTTTTTGATCCGGTAGATCGCCGGGTCGCGCATATTAAAGTTGGGCGAAGCCATATCGATTTTGGCCCGCAACACCCGGCTGCCCTCCGCAAATTCACCCGCGCGCATGCGTGCGAACAGATCCAGATTTTCCGCGACACTCCGGTCGCGATAGGGGCTGTTCTTGCCGGGCTCGGTCAGCGTGCCCCGGTATTCCCTGATCTCATCGGGACTTAGATCGCAGATATAAGCCTTGCCCAGCTTGATCAGCTGCACGGCGTACTCATAAAGCTGCTCAAAATAATCGGAGGCGTAAAACTTGCGCTCCTCCCAGTCAAAACCAAGCCAGCGCACGTCCTCCTCTATCGACTCGACGTATTCGACATCCTCTTTGGCGGGATTGGTGTCGTCATAGCGCAGATTGGTCTTGCCGCCGAATTCGCGGGCGAGACCGAAATTGAGGCAGATCGACTTGGCGTGGCCGATGTGAAGATAGCCGTT
>DAOOPF010000197.1:3602-5060 GCA_035388125.1 bacterium
GTGCTGCCTTTGAGATCATGCCGTTCCGCCACGGTGCGCAGGGCTTGTTCGATTTCCGCCGCCGTAAATTCACGCCCGGAACCCAGTTCGCCGCTCAACTCCTGGAGCAGGGACGCCGTGTCGCCGCTCCAGCGCTTCTGCAAGGATTCGGGCTCATAACTCTCAGGATCTTTGAAGAAGTAGCCGGACATCCTCCAGAAATCGCCGATAAAATGGAGGCGCTCATGCAGCAGCCCGATGACCCTGAGCAGGTAGTCTTGATCGATCTTGCCCCCGTTTTCGGCTTCGGGCAACGCGCGCACCTCTGCTGCAATCGACTCAGGGGAGCGGCGCATGATATGCTCCTTGTTGAGCCAGTTCAGCTTTTTAAGATCAAAAATCGCTGCCGACTTGTTAATCCGGCCGAGGGAAAACTCCTGCACGAGCTCGTCGAGCGAGAAGACCTGGCGGTCATCCCCTTCACCGGGATTCCAGCCGAGCAGAGCGATGCAGTTGAGAATGGCCGACTTTTCATATCCCTTGCGGATATAGGAAGCGACATCGGGGTCGACCTTGCCCGCGGGCAGTGTATCGAGGGACTGGATGTCCCGCTTGCTCATTTTGCTGCCGTCCGGGTTAAAGATAAGCGGCAAATGCGCCATTTTGGGCGGCTGCCAGCCGAAATACTCATAGAGCAGCAGATGTTTGGGCACCGAACTGAGCCACTCCTCGCCGCGGATGACATGCGTGATCTCCATGAGATGATCATCGACAACATTGGCCAGGTGATAGGTCGGAAATCCATCCGACTTGAGCAGTACCTGGTCATCCACCTCCCGGCTGTCAAAGACCACATGGCCGCGGATCTCGTCATTGACCTCAAACTTGCGCCCCTCCGGCACCAGCAGGCGAATAGCGTAGGGCGTCCCGGCGGCGATCGCCTCCTGAACCTCACCCGGGGGGAGGCTCAGACTGTTCCGCATCTCCATCCGGTTGGCGAAATTGTACCTGGCATAGGGATTGCCCGCCGTCCTGGCGCGCGCACGCATCGTTTCGATGTCGGCCGCGGTGTCAAAGGAGTAATAGGCATACCCCTTCTCAAGCAGCTCCTGGGCGTAGCGGCGGTAGGTATCAGTGCGCTCGGACTGAAAATAGGGCCCGTATTCTCCGCCCCACTTTGGACCTTCATCGGGGCGCAGCCCCGCCCACTCGAGCACCGAGATCAGATTCTCGACCGCCCCCTCGACGAACCGCTCGCGGTCTGTATCCTCGATGCGCAGGATGAAATCACCGCCCTGATTCCGGGCATAGAGATAATTGTAAAGCGCCGTGCGCAGGCTGCCGATATGGACAAATCCCGTCGGGCTCGGGGCGAATCGCACTCTTGTCTTGGCCACGCTTCAATCCTTTTGCTGGTTCGCATGCTCTCACAAAAAAATGGCGAAATTCGCCATTTTTTGTTGCGGAGAGGCAGGGATT
>DAOOPF010000198.1:0-5030 GCA_035388125.1 bacterium
CCCGGCACAAGAGCGAACTGGTGGGTCATCTCGAAGACGATAAGCATCGAGGTCAGCGGCGCGCGTACGATCGTGCCCAGGCACGCGCTCATCCCCACGGCTGAGAGCACGATCCGGTCGGCGGGGGTCAGCGGCAGCCACAGGCCGAAAAGCCCCCCGAGGAAATATCCGCTCATACCCCCGAGAAAGAGCGCGGGGGCGAAGATGCCGCCGATGCCGCCAAAGCCGTAGCTGGCGACGGTCGCCGCCAGCTTGGCCGCCACCAGCAGGCCGGCGACGCGCCAGTCGAAGAGGTTGTTTAGGGCGCTCGACAGGTCCTGATAGCCAAGGCCGAAAACGCCGACCTTGCCCGTGGTCAGAAAAAGGGCTACACCGATGCTCCAGGTGATCCAGCCTCCAAAGAGAGGCCGGAGCCAGACGGGCAGACGCTTCTGCCGGGCGAGCCGGCCCCGCAGCCGCAGAGTCGATTTCTGAAACAGTGCGCCGGCTGAGGAAGCGAGCAGGGCGACAGCCGGCACAATGGCGTAATGCAGCCAGCTGACGTTTTCGACGGCGGGAAGGGAAAAGGCGGGCTGCCGCCCGAGGATGCCATAGACGGCAAAGGCTCCGATCACCGATGCGAGCACGACGCGCCCGAGAAAACGGCTGTTGAGATCGCCAACTACCTCCTCAATCGCGAAGGTGATGGCTGCCAGGGGGGTGTTGAAGGCCGCCGCCAGTCCCGCCGAGGCGCCGATGATCGCCGGGCCGCGGCGCTCACGCCGGGGCGATCCGAGCGCTCCGGAGAGGTTGGAGGCTACGCCGGCGCCGATAAAGACCGAAGGCCCCTCGCGTCCCAGACTCTGGCCCCCGCCTATGCTCAGTATCCCGCCGGCAAATTTGATCAGGACCGGCCGCAGCCGGATCCAGCCGAGTTCCTTCCAGAAAGCCGATTTGACCTGGGGTATCCCGCTTCCCGCAGCCTCCGATCCGAAATATCTCAAGAGCAGACAGACCAGCAGCGAGGAGAGGGTGATCATCAGGAAACTGGCGACGGCAAAGTAACTTTTTGAACGTGCAGCGAAAACCAGATAGCTCTGCGCAAAAAGATAATGGGTGAAAAAGAGAAAGGCGACCGCCGAGAGACCGGCGACAAAGGCGATGACCACCGTATGCACGACGAGGCGCATGCCTTCCGGCAGCTTCAGAAGGAGGGTGGCGAGGGAGGACTTTTGCCGGTCAACTCTGTTCATGAGATTTATATTCCTTGTAAGCGCCTGCCGGAAGCAGCAGGAGCAGCGCATCAGGTTCCGGCATACCAGACAGGGAGCCGTTAAAGAGGAAACTGACTGCGGCCAAATTAGCCATTCTGGCATGCAAATTCAAGAGGAAAATCCGCTCACAGGCGATCGCTTCGGCCAAACGGAGCCGCTCTTCCGGCAGGCGGTGATCATGGTTGAAGAGCGGGCAAGCGCCGGGTTGGCGATCTGTAATCCGTACAGTAATGCAAATTAAGTATTGTTTTTTAATTTATTACCCTTATTTTTAGAGATAAAGAATTGCCAGCCGGCCTGCGGAGGCAGTGCCGCGTTTCTGCCGGCGCCGGGTCAAAAATCCGGACTTCCGGCTGCTGCCTCCGCCACTCAGTGCGCGGGGTGGAGGCAGGATCATAGATCCCACCAGATGGAGTTAAAATGAAGATACTTCTCACCGGTGCCACCGGTTACATCGCCAAACGGCTGCTGCCTGTACTGCTCGAGAGCGGCCACCATGTCGTCTGCTGCGTCCGCGATGTCAAACGTTTTAACCTCAGCCAGGCGGCCTCGCCCTTGCTGGAGGTGATCCAGGCCGACTTTCTCGATCCGGCATCACTGGGATCCATTCCGGCGAATATCGACGCGGCCTATTATCTCATCCACTCCATGGCGCGCTCAACCGCGGATTTCGAGGAGCTTGAGGCCCAATCCGCCCGCAATTTCATCGCGCGCATGGAAACGAGTGCGCTCAGACACGTGATCTACCTCAGCGGCATCGTCAATGATGAGCACCTTTCCCGCCATCTGCGGTCACGTAAAAATGTGGAAGAGATCCTCTCCTCCGGGCATTTCGCCCTGACCACGCTGCGTGCAGGGATCATCATCGGCTCGGGCAGCGCCTCGTTCGAGATCATCCGCGATCTGGTCGAAAAGCTGCCCGTAATGGTGGCCCCCCGCTGGCTGCACACCAAAACCCAGCCGATCGCCTCCCGCAATGTCATTGAATTTTTGCATGGCGTCTTGCTGCGCGAGAGCGCCTATCATAAAAGCTTCGATATCGGCGGGCCGGATATTCTGACCTACAAGGAGATGCTGCTGCGCTTCGCCCGGGTGCGCGGACTGAAACGGTGGGTCGGTGTTGTGCCGGTGATGACCCCCAAGCTCTCGTCCTACTGGCTCTATTTCATCACCTCGACCTCCTACGCTCTGGCCGTCAATCTGGTCAACAGCATGAAAGTGGAGGTGATCTGCCGGCCGAACGCACTGGCCTCCGAACTCGGCATCGAACTGATCCCCTACGACCAGGCCATCGCCCTCGCCTTCGACAAAATCGAGCAGAACCAGGTGGTCTCGAGCTGGAAGGATGCCCTGACCAGCGACGTGCTCGGCAAGGGGGTGTCGCAGTACATCCAGGTCCCGGTCTATGGCTGCTTCCGGGATGAGCGCAGCCGGACTGTTCAGGATGCGGCGGGCGCATTGAACCGGATCTGGACTATCGGAGGAGAAAACGGCTGGTATTACGCCGACTGGTTGTGGAACCTGCGCGGCTTCATGGACAAGCTGCAGGGGGGCGTGGGATTGCGGCGGGGGCGCACCAGCCGCACCGAACTGAATGCCGGCGACGCGCTTGATTTCTGGCGGGTCATCCTCGCCAGTCGTGAGGAAAAGAGATTGCTGCTCTACGCGGAGATGAAGCTGCCCGGGGAGGCCTGGCTCGAGTTCCGGATCGACGACAAGAATATCCTGCATCAAACGGCCACATTCCGGCCGTGGGGGCTCAAGGGCCGGCTCTATTGGTACTCGGTGCTGCCCTTTCACCATTTCATCTTCAACGGCATGATCGAGCGCATCGCGGCGGGCTAGCCCGCGACCTGGCGATAGAGCTGCCGCAGCTTGTCCAGATCGCCGGCGGCATCGATGCCGGCATGCCGTCCGGACTGCTGGACTTTAGTCCGCTTCTCCGTGATCGAATCCAGCCGCACCGTTATACTCCCGTCCAGGGTCTCCCCGATCTTGCTGGTCATCCCCTCGGAGGTGGGCGCTTGCAGCAGTCCGCCTTGCGCCCGCAGCGAGAGCCGGTGGCTGCGGTCGTGCACCTGCAGGACGATCTCCTGATCGCCGATTTCCAGCTCATCGAGGCGGGCGCCGGTATAGGTGGCAAAGCGGTAAAGCGTGCCGTCATGATAAAGCCCGATGATGAATCCGGGAAAAGCGCCCCGCAGCCACGGGATGACAGCCACCGAGGCCATCAGGCTGGTGCCCGGCGCAGTGAAATGGTTGCTCTGCAGCCAGATATATGCGTGCGGGAAGGAGCGTCCCCAATCTTTCTCGATGTAGCCGCGTCCGCCGCTGAAATCGATGCGCTTTCCGTTGATAGCCATCTCACCCTGAAGAGCATGATCCAGGCTGACCACACCATGATAACACTGCATGAAGGGCATCCAGGCATACCACCCCATGATGCCGGGCGCTCGCCAGCTCACCGGCCAGGGTGTCAGCGGTCCAAACCTCAGGCTGCCTTTCATCGTCCAATCCTGAGCGTCAAGATCGAGGTCGATGCCCCGGCTGGAAAAGCTATTCGGGCCGATGCGCTGGGCGAGGGCCATCTCCTCCGCGCTGAACTGATCCAGCGCAAAGCGGTGGTAACCGCTGTGGCCGCTTCCGCCATCCAGAATTTGTATAAAGGCGTGGCTCTCCTGTGGATCGGCAGAAAGTGAGATTCCGGGGATGAGGGCCAGACGGTGGCGCCCGGTGGCGTCGACCAGTTTGTAATACCAGCCTTCAAAAAAAGGCGCTGCTTGCGACCGGCCGTGGCAGCCTTCCGGATGGCGGATGGAGCGGATGCGGTTGAACATGGCTCGTGTTGGACCGGTCTAGTTGATCAGCAGAGTCATGCCCAAGCCAAGCACCAGCAGTATGGACATCAGCAGATGAATCTGCACGTTCCAGGCTGCGGCGGGTTTGAGACGATCGGGCTGATCGTGAAATTGATGCACTGTTTTCCAGGTTCGCGGCAGCAGTAAAAAATAAGGGATAAGCGCCGCCAGGAGGGGCCAGCCGTGCGGCAGGACGGCGAAAGCCAGGACAACGATATTGGCCATCAGTAGAAGATGGATCAGCAAAAAGCCCCAGCGCCCGCGGCGGCTGCCGACACGCGCGACGATCCCGCGCTTGCCGGCGCTGCTGTCGGCTTGCAGGTCGATCATCTGCCCCATCCAGAGGATGGAGGAGGTGCTTAGTCCGGTGATGGGCATGGCAAAGACAATAAAGGGATGGAAGAGTGTGCTCTGGCTGATGGCCGCAACCAGAACGGCCATCGGCCCGAAGGCGAACCAGACCGAGAACTCGCCCAGGCCGCGGTAGGCGAGCTTGACAGGGGCCGCCGTATAAAATTTGCTGAAAAAGGCGGAGAGCAGGTAGAGGCCGATCAGCCAGGGCCAGAAGCGGCGACCGGTGACGGCCATGAGAGCAGCGGCAGCCACGGCGGCGACGAGAAGGCTGTTGCGCGCAACCCGGTACATTTTGGGCAGCAGCTCGGGGTGCGCGACCAGGAAGCCGCTGCCGCCGCTGAAATCGTTGCGGTGCAGGTTGATCCGGTCCGTGCCCTGCAGGGTATCAAAGATATCGTTATAGACGTTGGTCGCCGCGTGCAGACCCACGCCCATCACCATCACGGCGACGAATCCGGCGAGGCTGAATTCACCCCGGGCGAGCACGGCCAGAAGCGTCCCGGCCAGCAGGGGTGCAAAGATGGAGGAGAAAAAGGGCGCCCGCATGAGGGCAAAAAGGCCGGGC
>DAOOPF010000199.1:0-4934 GCA_035388125.1 bacterium
TAAACGTAGAGCACTTTTTTGGCGGCGGCGGCCACCTTCTGGGCGCTCGGCACCACGGCATGCTCGAGGTTGGCCGCGTAGGGCATGGGCACATCCTCGCTGGTGATGCGCAGCACCGGCGCATCGAGGTGGTCAAAGGCGTTGAGGGTGATGCGGTAGGCGATCTCGGCGCCCACACCCGCATAGGGCCAGCCCTCCTCGACGATGACACAGCGGTTGGTCTTCTCGACCGAGCTGATCAAAAGCTGCTCGTCGAGGGGCCGCAGAGTGCGCGGATCGACCACTTCGGCCTCGATCCCCTCGCCGGCGAGGATATTGGCGGCCTCGAGGGCGACGTGGATCATCTTGGACCAGGCGATGAGGGTCACATCCTTGCCGGGCCGCTTGATATCGCCGACACCGATGGGGACGATATGCTCGCCTTCGGGCACCTCGCCCTTGTAACCATAGGCCACCTCGCTCTCGAAAAAGGCGACGGGATTGTCGTCACGGATCGCCGCCTTGAGCATCCCCTTGCCGTCGGCCGGCACGCTCGGGGCCATGACGATCAGACCGGGGATGTGGCAGAGCCATGATTCGAGCGACTGGCTGTGCTGGGCGCCGAGCTGATGGGCGGAGCCGTTGGCGCCGCGGAAGACGATCGGCATCCTGATCTGGCCGCCGGACATGTAGCGCAGTTTGGCGGCGTTGTTGACGATCTGGTCCAGGGCCAAAAGGGAGAAATTCCAGGTCATGAACTCGATGATCGGGCGCAGTCCCGACTGGGCGGCGCCGACGCCGAGTCCGGCGAAACCGAGTTCGGCGATCGGGGTGTCGATGACACGCTGCGGGCCGAATTTTTCCAGCAGCCCCTGGCTCACCTTGTAGGCGCCCTGGTAATAGCCCACCTCTTCACCCATAAGGAAGACATTGGGATCGCGTTCCATCTCCTCGGCCATGGCCTGGTTCAGGGCTTCACGAAAGGTCAATTCTGGCATACTCTGCTCTCTATGTTAAGTAGGTTTTAATAATCAGGAATAGATTTCAGTATAGAGCTCTTCCATGGCCGGCAGGGGGCTCTTTTCGGCAAAGTCGACGGCGTCGAGAACGATCTTTTTGATCTCGTCCTCGTACTCTTTTATTTTTTCCGCGGTGATCACCTTGTCGTCGAGCAGCTTTTGCTGAAAGATGAGGATGGGATCCAGCTTTTTCTGCTCCTCCACCTCCTCCTTGGTGCGGTAGTGGGAGTGGACCGGATCCGACATCGAGTGGCCGCGGAAGCGGTAGGTGCGGGCCTCGATCAGGGTTGGTTCGCCGTCGCGGGTGGCGCGAACAACAGCTTCGGCGACGGTGTCGTGGACGGCGAGCACATCCATCCCGTCGACGGTGGCGCGGGCCATGTCATAGGAGCAGGCCTTTTCGGAGAGGTCCCAGACCGCGGAAGCGCGTTCCATCGGAGTGCCCATGCCGTAGCGGTTGTTCTCGATCATATAGATCACCGGCAGGTGCCAGAGCTTGGCGAGGTTGAGGGATTCGTGAAAGGCGCCCTGATGGACCGTGCCCTCACCCATCGAGCAAAGCACAACTTTGTCTTCCTTGCGGTATTTGGCGGCGAAGGCCATGCCTGTGGCCACCGGCACCTGGCCGGCGACGATGCCGTGGCCGCCGAAATAACCTTTCTCCACATCGAAGAGGTGCATCGAGCCCCCCTTGCCCTTGGAGACGCCGGTGGCCTTGCCGAAGAGTTCGGCCATCACTGCAGCGGGCTCGCCGCCCATGGCGAGGATGTGGCCGTGGTCGCGGTAGGCGGAGATGAACTGGTCGCCCGGGCGCAGGGCCGAGACAGCGCCGACACCGACCGCCTCCTGGCCGATATAGAGGTGGCAGAAACCGCCGATCTTTTGCATGCCATACATCTGCGCCGTCCGTTCCTCGAAGCGGCGGATGAGCAGCATCATGCGGTACATCTCGAGCAGTTTTTTCTTTTGCATGTGGTATCCTCTGCGGGTCAAAAAAAAGATGACAAGCGGTTGAAATTCGTTAGTAATACAAAAATCAGGGGTTTATTATTTCATCGCCGTTCATAAATCTCTCGATGATCGCCATCGTCCGCGGGATGGAACGCCGCAGCCGGGCGGAGGTCTCGGGCGGGATGGTCTGCGGGCTGAAGGGCACGTACTTGACGTACTCCCGGTTCTCGCCGGCGCGGCGGCCGTATTTGTAAGCCCAGGTAAAGTTGCCGGCCGCATCGAGCTGCGCATCGGGAAGGTCACGGTTGGGCACGCTGATGTAGAACCGGCTCTCCGCCAGATCGTTATCGGCAAGAAGCCGCGCCTGATGGAGATGATCATAGAGTTCCCGCGCCGTATTGATGGCCGGATCGACCAGGTGAACGGTATCGGCCAGGAAGGGGCGATAGATAAACGCTCCCTCCTCCCGGTAGGCGCGCAGCCGGCCGATCTCTGCTTCGAAAACATCCAGGTAGAAGGGGTAGTGGGTGCAGCCGAGGATGAGCACCTTGAGAGGCTTGGCGCTCTGCGCCCGGCGGAGCTGTTCGAGCAGGGAGACGAGGTTGTAGGCGATATAGTTCTCGACCGAATTGATCTGCAGGCGGCGGGGATGCTCCCGGCTGCCATCATAGAGCATATGGTTTTCATCCCAGTCAAAACCATAACGCGGGAGGATGGTGGAGTCGATGACCGCATGGGGATGGAGCAGGGCGGGTCCGCGGTATTCCGGCCGGGGTGCGGCGGCGCGCGGATCGATATAGGCGATCTCGCCGTCGACCGCGCCGGCCAGACCATGGCCAGGCTGCTGGAACATTTCAATTCCGCCCGAATAGCCCGGCGCCGCCAGCTGCTCCGCTAGAGCGTCGGGATAACCATTGGCCGCGACCGTGCCCGGGGTCGCCATCACGGCGAGGGTGCCCGCTTCCCCCCTGTCGAAATGCTCCAGGGCGCCGCGCACGCCGGCATCGATGACCCCGATCACCTTGAGATCAAGTCCGGCGCGGTCGAGAAAGCGCTCGATCTCCCGCTTGCCATAGGCGGTGGCGGTGTTGCAGGCGATGACGATCGCCTTGACCGGCTGCTTGTCGTTTGAGGGCCTGGCACTCTGCGGGGCTGGGTAGTATCTGGTGCCGAGCAGGAACTGCAGGTCCTTGAAGATATGCTCCCGCAGCAGCGGAAGGTTGTTCTCCTGGGCATAGTCGCCGTAGGGCATGTTGGCTTGGTCGCCGAGGTAGATAAATTTCTCCCGGTTGAAATCGGCGGTCCCGTCGCCATCGGGGTCGGGGGCATGGCTGTTGTTGTCAAAGCCGTCGAAGCGGACGACGGCGTCGAGGACGGTGAGCCCGCCGGTGCCGGAGTCGAACATCCCGACCGGCAGGGTGCGGTCACCCTGCGGGTAGGCTGCGGTATCGACGTAAAAAAAACTCTCCGGCTGCGTAAGCATGACATCGCGAATATCGCCACGGATGGACGCAACGGAGGGGCTTTTCTGCAGGGAGGCACAACCGGCCAGGCCGAGAAGAGCTGTGACAAGGATGAATTTTTTGATCATTTCACTCCCTCGATAGAGTGCACAGGGGTTTCACAATCGGAGATGATGCCGAAACTCCTGCCAAGTCACATGGGGTCATCGTCACGGTGCTCCACTGGTCACGAGAGCCGGTGCGATTGTTCGTCGTAATGGCCTTTCAGTTCATCGATATGGGTCTCCTCCCAGAGCGGCACCTTGTCGAAGTAGGCCGCCCGGCCGATGATGTGCGCGGCCACCGGCGCGGTGAGAAAAAGGAAGAGGATGATGGCAATCGCCCGCGTGGCGATGCCCAGATCCATCCAGAAAAAGGCGGTGCCGATGAGCACAAAACCGACCCCCAGGGTTGAGGCCTTGGTGGTGGCGGACATGCGCGTAAAGAGATCGGGCATCCTGAGCACCCCGATGGCCGATAGCAGTATGAAGAGCGATCCCGCCAGCAAGAACAGACCGCTGATGATCTCCGTCATGGCCGGTTCCTCCTCTCCAGGTAATAGGCAAAAGCGACCGTGCTGAGAAAGGCCAGCAGCGCCAGAATCACCCCGACATCGAGAAAAGTCGTGGTGCGGTGCTGGATGGCGTAGACGGCGATGAAAGCGATGGCGTTGGCCGCGAAAAGGTCAAGGGCGACGATGCGGTCCTCGATGGTCGGGCCGATGACCAGGCGCACAAAGATGAAGAGCAGCGCAAGCCCGATGAGGACTCCCGAAATAGTAGCAGCCCATGCGATAAAGCTCATCGGAGCACCTCGAGCAGCCGTTTTTCCAGTCCCTCCTTGATTTCGCGCCGGAAACTGCCGGCGTCATCGACGTAGAGGGCATGCACATAGATCACCTTTTTATCCGACGAGACATCGAGGCTGAGGGTTCCCGGCGTCAGGGTGAGCAGATTGGCGAAGAGGGTGATCTCGATGTCGCTGCGGGCTTCCAGCGGCACTGCAACAATCCCCGGCCGCATGTGGTGGCGGGGAGTCAGGATATCCCACGCGACTTTGAGATTGGCCAGCAGCAGCTCCTTGATGAAATAGAAAATGAAACGGATCGCCAAGGGGATCTTGCGGAAATAGCGGCGGCCGCCGAGGACAGGACTCGCGACCCAGAGGATAAGGTAGCTGACGATAACCCCTTCGAGAAAGGTGCCCGCATCGATCTTGCCGACCAGGAGCATCCAGGCCACAGCGAGCAGGAGATTGATTAAAAGGCTGTTCATCATCGCACCCCCAGGACGGCGTGAATATAGCCGGAGCTGTCGAGCAGCTGAGCGGCGGCCTGCCGGGCGAGTTCGAAAAAGGGGCCGGCGTAGAGGCCGATGATCACCGTGATCGCAGCCAGCAGCACGACCGGGGCCAGCACAAGCCGTTTCTGCGCCGGGTTGTCGGGCCGGTATTCCGGCCCCGCGTGCCCGCCCTCTCCGCGCGG
>DAOOPF010000200.1:0-4786 GCA_035388125.1 bacterium
CAAAACGCTCCGGCAACCTTGTCAGGACCTCCATGACGATCCGACGCATCCTTGTGCTGTTCTTTGTCATTTGCGCCTCGGCGCAGCCGGCCCGGCCGGATGATTTTCAGGATCTTTACGCGCGCCTGGCTTACCATGGCTTTGAGAATCTCCGTATCAGCGCTACGGCCGACAGCGGGCTGGCGATTGCCTTTGAGAACCGCGTCTATCGCCACGATCTCAAGGCCGTTGGCGAGATTCTCCGCCTGGTCAACGAGTCCGATTCGACCTGGCAGCGCGCCTATCTGCTGCCCTGCACCCGGGGCGTGCCGCGCGGCCAGATCACTGTCGATGGCGATGCCTATCGCAGTTTCGTGGCCGGAGCGATGGATGAAAAGAGCTTCGCCAAAACCCTGGTGGTCGGAGAGGCGAGTGAGCAGCCGCGGACACCGGTCCTCGCGTGGAAAAACCGTTCTTTCCTGCGGGTCGATGCCAATATCACCATCGGCCACCAGATCCAGCTCGGCCAGTACGATGACCGCCTCAAACTCTATGGCGAGTTCATTCCCGGCCTGCGCAGCACGCTCTGGCACGGCACCATGATCCAGCTGGATGGATATATCCCCTTCCATGACGAGATCAGCGTCTATGATGCCGGCCCCCGCATCGGGCGCATCAGCGTCAGCCAGCTCGTGCGCTTGCCGGCAGACATCTACGCTTCGCTTCAATTTGGGGCTTTTCCCCCGGAGCGCTGGGGCCTCTCGGCCGAGACGGCCAGGTTCTGGCTGCAGCGCCGTCTGTTGACCGGGGCGCAGCTCGATAACACCGGCTTTTTCTACCACGATGAGGGCACGTGGTTTTATTCCAATATGCATCTCTGGACCTATAAAATCTATACCCAGTATTTTCTGCCCTGGACCGACATGATGCTCGGGCTGGATTACAGCAAGTACCTGCAAGGCGACCGGGGTTGGCGCGTCACCATGCGCCGCACCTTCGCCGAAACCGATATCGCTCTTTATTATGCCATAACCGACCAGGACAGATTCGGCGGCGTTCAGCTGATGATACCTCTGCCGACGCAGCGGCGCATGCGCCCCGGGGCGGTCCGGCTGACCTGGCCCAACCAGTATTCAACCGGATATCGGGCCACCAGCAAGGCCACGACCGACAGAAGCGAGGGCCTTATGCAGACCGGCCTCGCCGTTGATTCCGGCCTTTCGCTGGCCGAATTGGTCAAATATCTTACACCAGCCCATGTGATCAGCAGCGTTGCGGGCTGGCGCGAGGGGGCTGAACAAGCCGATTAGTAAAGCAAAGATATACCATCAGGGAGGAAACAGGTATGAAACGATTTAAAAAAACGGGCTGGGCGCTGGCGCTGCTGCTTATGGTGCTGGCGATCGGCTGTGAGCAGGTCTCCGATCCGCTCACGCTCTCCAGCTTTGACGTCGCCAGGAACGCCTCTTTTAACAGCGGCGCGACCATGGGGACCAACCGGTCGGTCTTTTACCCCTATGAGACCATCTTTTTCTCCTACTCCGGTCTCTATCCCAGCGAGCAGACTGACATCCAGATCATCCGGCTCAGGGACAAGCAGATGGTCAAACGCCTGATCGTGATCACCGATGAGAACGGCGAGATCAGGAATCTGCCCATCTGGTACACCATCGGCCATGTCAGACCGGGCGTCTTCAAGGATGAAGCGGATGAGTACGCTGTTCACCTCGAGCAGCCGGGACTCGACCGCCCCTGGAAGATCTACACCATCCCCTTTGACATCCGTAACAGTACGCCTCCGCCCCACGCCCAGGTGCTGACGGTCAATGCGGCGGGCCAGTTTGTCGCCGGGCAGTATATCACCGGAAGCGCGGTCTATGCCAAAGGCACCAAATTCGGCGCCGGCAAAAACCTGCAGCTCCTCATCGTCCAGGATCGCAGCAGCTACGCCACCGGCGATCTCTACACGGATGTGAGCGGTGATGGCATTGAGGCCGTCACGACCAGTGGCAGCGGGGCTTTTCCCGCCACGCGCATCTGGACCAGCGCGGCCGCCGGCAGCTATGATGTGGTCGTGGATACCGAGCCTTTCGGCCAGTTCAATGCGGGCGATGTGATCAGCGATCCCCTCATCACCGGTGTGGTCGTGCAGGGCGCCGCCCTTTCGGGCGTCGATCTGGTGCAGGATATCGCCTGCGATCAGGGCGGTCTGCACAAGAACAGCTTTGCCACCACCGAGGCGGTTTTCGCGCGCGCGGACGCCCAGACCATGCCGCAGGATACCTGGGAGAGCGAGTATATCGCCGTCTATATCACCCCGCACAAAGAGGTCTGGGAACATGGCGACTCTCTGGTTGCGGTGCGCACGGTCGGTACCCACGAAATGCCGATCTTCTGCCTGTGGCAGCGCAATTCGGGCAGCCTGGCGACGATCCGCACCCGCGGCGTCACCAACGCCATTGATCCCATGCCGGTTCAGCTCTGGCCGGGCAAGTATGACGTCATCATCGATGTGGACCGCAATACCGTCTATAACAAGGGCGTCGACATCATCGACGGCGGCAGCCAGATCGGTTTTGAAGTTACGGGTGATGTGCCCGGTTACCGCCTGGTCGCCAGCGCGGACGTTGATTTCCTCGGCTGCCGCCAGGATTGCGAAGATTACTGGGGCAATTTCAAGGGCCCGATCGATCCCAGGCGCTGCTATGACCGGGGTATCTGGGGCAGGTTCAAGGACAAACATCGCACCATGGTCTGGGGCGAGGTTGTCGATTCGACCGGTTACCTGATTCCGGGCGCCAAGATCAGCTACACCAAGATCAGCGGTCCCGGCTGGCTGGACCGCAAATCCGCCACGACCAACGCCTCCGGCAATGCCTGCGCCGTCTTTCAGGGCTCCGGCATCGGACAAAAAACTGTCGTGCGCGTCGATGCCGATTTCGATGTGCTCCAGCCGGACGGCATCACCTGGAAACACCACCACCTCACCCACAATGTGGTGCTCTTCATCAAGGTCTGTTACTACCACAGCCAGGGCATCATCCACAACCAGGGCACGGTGGGTGGCAATTAGGCAGTATGCACTTCCTGCTCCCGGTACCCCTGTGCCGGGAGCAGGGATCAATCGGGGGATTGCAGCAGCGGCCGCGCGCCGGCTGTATGGTATAGTCAAACGCATTTCATGTATCCTCCCCGCTTTGGCGCCCGGGCTTGGCCTGGGCGCCATTTTATTTATCCTGCTCTCGCCCATGCCTGTTTCGTCCCAGAACGCCTCCCTCTTTGGCTATACTGGATTGATGCTGGTGCCTTCCGCGGAGATCGCGGACGACGGCGAGATTACAGGTGGAGTGAGCCGCATACCTATGCTCTATTCCAATTGGTGGCCCAACCGGCGTACGGTTTTCTGGGGGAGGATCGGCTTTCTTCCCTTTCTCGAGGCCGGCGGCATGTTCGTGCGGCCTGACCACTATGGAGGCGGCTTTGGCGACCGCTCGGTCTATATCAAGGTGCAGCTGCTGAAAGAGAAAGGCCGGCGGCCGGCCTTGGCCATCGGCACGCAGGACTTTTTCGCCATCAAACAGCTCAAGTGGGAGACCGCCACCGCCCAGCATTTCGGCGCCCTCTATCTGGTCGCCTCCAGACACGATACTCTCCGGGGCGTGCCGCTGCACTTTCATCTCGGCTATGGCCCGGACTGGCTGGTCGCAAGGACGAAAATGCTGGTCGGCCTCTTCGGCGGTGTGACGTATTCGCCGCACCGTTACGTCACGCTTCTGGCTGAGTATGACGCTGTGTGCTTCAACGCCGGCCTGCGCCTGCAGCCCACCCCTTTTCTCCAGGCCCACATCGGCTGGTGGAAACTGCGCGAGCTGACCGCCAATCTCGCCCTCACTGTGCATCTGCAGTGATCCCGCGTCCGCCGGGAATTTTCTCCCGGCCATCCCCGTTGTCCGGTTATAATCCCGTCCCCCTCACTATTCAAGGCCGAGAATCATGACTCCAAGCCGCTTGCGGCCCCTGCGCAAACTGAACCGCCGGCAGTTCCGTGAAGAATTGCTGCCCAACATCCTCCGCTCGCTCGAGATGGTCTGGCGCGCCTCGCCCTTTCTTTTCATCATCAGCATTCTGCTGCTGGTGCTGCAGAGCGTTCTGCCCCTGGGTATTTTGTATGCCAGCAAGCTGATTCTCGACGGTGTTGCCGCCGCGCTGCAGCAGGGCGCGCTTGCTTCCACGCCCCGTTCGCTTATTCTGATCGCCTCCCTGGTGGGGGGACTCGTCTTCCTGCAGGTGGTCGCCTCCACCATCCACTCCTGGCTGCAGAGCCACCAGTCCGCTATGGTGCAGGAGAATATCATGGAAAAACTCCACCGTAAATCGGTGGAGATCGATTTCGCCTACTATGAGAACCCCGAATTTTTCAACACCCTCCATCGGGCTCAGCACCAGGCCATCTATCGTCCCTCGCAGCTGGTCGGCCGGCTGCAGAATATCATCCAGCAGAGCCTGACGCTCGCCGGACTGATCGGCCTGCTCTTTCTCTTTCACTGGTCGGTTCCCCTGCTTCTGCTTCTGACCCTGCTGCCCGCCTTTTTCTTGCGCCTCCATTTTGCTGATGTCCTTTTTGACTGGCGGCAGAAGAGCAGCAGCCTTGAACGCAAGAGCTACCACTATCACTGGCTGCTGACTGACAAGGCCTGGGCCAAAGAAGTGCGCACCCTGAATGCGGGACGGCTTTTCCGGCGGCGGTACCTCGCCATCCAGCGGCGGCTGCGGGTCGAACAGTTCCGCATCAACGGCCGCCAGACCC
>DAOOPF010000201.1:0-4744 GCA_035388125.1 bacterium
TGATGTGGCTGTAGGCGCTGTAGACGGTCCACTTGACGCCGCTCTCCCACTGATAATCGAACTTGCCGGTGAGATTGTACTTGACCGCATCGCCGATCTGGGTATAGCCGGTAGTCATAAAGCGGCCGAGGGAGATGCGCCCGCCCAGCCGGCCGATGCGGCGGCTGTAGCTGAGGTCTTCGCGCGTATAGTGCAGCCGGTTGGGGTCAGTCCACTGCCACTCCTCATAAAGGGGCTTGTCATAGCGGGCGGCGGTATAGGAGAAGAGCAGGCGGCCCTCCGGGTCGGGCTCCTTGGTCAGGACGTTGACCACACCGCCCAGGGCGGAGGCCCCCCAGAGGGTGGAGCCGGCGCCCTTGACCACCTCGATCTGCTCGATGTCCAGGGGCGGCAGCATGTCCCAGTTGAACTCGCCGGTGTCGCTGGCGTAGACCGGCACCCCGTCGAGCAGGAGCAGCACCTTGTTGCCGGCCCCGAAGGTATAGCCGGTCGAGCCGCGGATATTGATCTGGTTGCCGATAAAATGGACGCCCGGGGCCGATTCGAGCGCTTCCTGAATATTGGTGGCGCTGCGCTGCTTGATCTCCAGCGAGGAGACCACCGAAAGCGAGACCGGCGCCTGGTCGAGTGACTGCTGGGTCTTGCCGGCGGAGATGATCACCGGGTCCATCTCGATCGGTGTGGGCTTGAGTTTCACATCCAGGGGGGTCTCCCGGCCGTCGCTCAGGCCGATCTTTTCCAGGGTCCGGCTGCGGTAGCCCATCATGGAGATGCGCACAGTGTAGAGACCCGCTGGCACCTGGGTGACCAGATAGCGTCCATTGGCGTCGGCGACCGCGCCGCGCAGGGTGCCCGACACCTGGATGTTGGCCCCCGGCAGGGGCTGGCCGTTATCCTGGTCGGTGACGCGTCCGCGCAGGCTGCCCTGGGCGAGGAGAAGAGCAGGCAGCAGGAAGAGGCAGAGCAGCAAGAGAACCGCAGACCTCTCCGGGCAGATTCGGGCGGCCGCTTTACGGATCAGCGTCATCACTCCCTCCCCCCTCTCCGGGCCGTACTCCAGATGGCCTGTTCTGCGTTGGACCAGTCCGCATGAATGTTCAGACCGGTGCGGGTCTCGCCCGATTTGATCTTGAGCTTGAGCGGAATCCCGGGTGAAGCCGGATCCTGATAAAAACCCAGCTCCGTAAAGCCGGTCATGCTGGCCCGCTCCGGCAGCCAGAGCACCACCAGATAGCTGATCGTGCCGGCGCGGATGGGCAGTTTGTATTTGTACGGATTGGTGCCGATGCTGAAATCGATAGAACTCATATAAATGAGATATTCGATATTACTCTTGGGCTCGTAGGCGTAGGCGGCAATGGCGGTGGCGAGGGTGTTTTTCGGGAAAGGCCCGCTGAAGGTGATCGTCCCCTCCAGGCTGGCATCGCGGTTGACCTTCCGCCAGTCGGGGTAAAGTTTTACATAGTCGCTGGGTGTATTGCGGTTCAGGTCGAAACTCATGGGCTGCCATACGCCCGCGGTGTCCTGAACGATCGGCAGGGCCAGCACATCGGCGAGATTGGACTTGGTCTCGTTGCTGTACCACCACAGGCTGATGGCGTCATAGTGGCCGTAGGGCAGATCGATCACGGCCCGTACGCTGTCGCGATCGATGGGCAGGCTGTTGGAGCTGTGATAGAGTTCATTGATGGCATGGGGCGGGAACTGGGGCGCCACGATCAGATAGATCCCCTGGGTCGTGGTTGGAGGAGTGCCTCTAAAAATGACATCCACAACCAGGCGACCCGGCTGCGGAGCAAGGCCGTGATCACCTGAACAGCTCGCGCCGAGGGCTGCCGCGGCCAGAATTATCAGAAAATATTGTTTCAGCATGAAAAGCCCCCCTTAGCGCAGCAGCAGCAGTTTCTGCCGCAGCGTCTGCGATGCACCGGTCAGCTGGTAAAAATAGATCCCCGACGGCAGGGCCTTGCCGTCGAAGTCGCGGCCGTCCCAGCGCAGCCGGTGCTCGCCGCCGGAATAAGAGCCCTCCGCAAGGCGGCGCACCAGGCGCCCCCGGGCATCCAGAATATCAAACCGGATACGCTCCGCTCCGGGCAGGGAGAATGAGAGGGCGGTCTCCTGATTGAAGGGATTGGGCCAGTTCTGGGCGAGCATAAAAGTGTTCGGCGCGGCACCATCGGGGCGGCCCTCGACGACGGTAGTGGACTGGTAGGCGACCCAGACCGGCTTTTCCACCGCATGGGCGAGCTTCTCCGCCTGCTCGGCCTTGTTAAAGGTATTAGGCAGGAAGTACATCTCAAAAGAGAGATCGAGGCTCTTGGCGTTCCACATGCTGAAGCCAAAATCCCCCCAGGAGCCCGGTTCGCCGGTGTCGAAAAACCGGAGGGAATCCGGATCGCCGGTCCCGCCGGCGCTGTTGTCATAATAATAGAGTGAGATGGACTCGGCCACGGTATCAGGCAGCGAGGTGAAGGAAAAGAGGGCCCCCTGCTCGCCGGTGATCAGGTTCCAGTCGCGGATCGGCCGCTCGATGGACTTGTCGACCACGTCGGGAACGCCGTCGACGAGGACGCCGCTGTTGCGCTTGTTGTAGTAGCGCATCCCCGCTGCGGCGGGACTGAAATCCCAGGATTGCCGCAAGGCCATAAAGAGAAGAAAAGGATCACTCCACTCCGGCACGGCCGCTTTCAGGCTGGCCTCGTCGAGGGCGGAACCGCCAGCGACCCGGCCGTTGAAGGGGTAGAAGCGGGTGGTGACGTAAAAGGTCATCCCCTCCTCAAGCTCCGCAATGCCGAGATTGAAGGTCTGGCGCACCTCGCGGACCAGACGCACCACCGGCTGGCGGGTCACCTCGCGGTAGCCGGGCACCACCTTGATCAGGCTTTCCGTCTTTCTATCCAGACGCATATCCCCCAAGGGTCCGGCTCCAATTACAGCCGTGGCGCGGATCTTCTGCCGGTCGAAAAGATCCTGCCCGGAGCCGAAAGGCGGCTTTATCGAGATATCTTCTACCAGGCCGATCTTGGAATTTATTCCCACAGAGTAATACTTACTGTCGATGCTGTCTTGTGCGCTGTAATAGACAAATTCATAAGGCGCCGGCACCGTCTCGGTGATGGTTGGCGAACGATAGAGGTAGGCATAGGCATCGATGGCGGGATCGTCCGGATCATAGGCGCGCAGCTCGATGCGGTTGAACTCTTTCGATTCGGGATTGGGGATCCAGGCCCGCTCCGGGGCCTTGTCGCCCATGTCCCGCACCATAAAGACCAGCTCGTCATCGATATCGATCACTCCGTCGTCGGCGATAAAATAGCTGTGACGCTGGGTTTCGCCATCTCCGTTAGGATCGATGGTGCGGATGCGCTCATCGATCTGAAAAGGCATCATCCTCCAGCTCCAGGACGCGCCGTCCCACGCGTAAAGGTAGACCTCGCTGACGGGATAACCGTAGTGGGCGCTCAACACTCCGCCGCGCAGCACCACGGGTTCATAGGGTCGCTCCGCAACGAGCGGGGCCTGGCCGGCGGCGGTGGAAAAAATCACCGCCATCAGCAGCAAGGCGAACAGATATCGGACAGGATTATTTTTCATGGGTACCTCCAGAAAAGCGGGGCGAGTCTAACTCTCGCCCTTGTACTGATAGACCGTGCGCGTCGGGAAGGGAAATTCGATGCCCTCGGCATCGAATTTGATCTTCAGCCGGCGGTTGTACTCCCGTCCGACCTTCCACTGCTTGCCCGGTCTGGTGGTGATGCGGGCCCGGATGATCACTGCCGAGTCGGCGAACCGGTCCAGTCCGAGGATCTCCAGAGGCTGGAGAATCAAATCGTCATAATCCGGATCCCCCCGCAGGGCTTCATCCACCTCCCGGGCGACCTCGACGGCGCGATCGACATCCTGCGCATAGGTAATGCCGATCTCGAGGAGATAGCGGGAGTAATCCTTGGTCATGTTGGTGACGATGTCGATAGCGCTGTTGGGCACGAAATGGACATTGCCCGAGATGTCGCGCAGCACTGTCATCTTGAGGCTGACCTTTTCCACCTCGCCGCTCTTGCCGGCAATCTGCACCACATCGCCGACCCGGATCTGGTCGTTGGCGAGGATGAAAAAGCCGTTGATCACATCCTTGATCAGGCTCTGGGCACCGAGGCCGACCGCGACACCGGCGATGCCGGCCGCCGCCAGAATCGGACCGATCTGGATCCCCAGCTCGCCCAGAATGGTGACCGTCGCCACCGCCACCAGCAGCACATCAAGGGCATGGCGGATGACCAGGCTAAGGGTTTCCGCCCGCTTCTCATCCTCGATGTCCAGATCCCTGCGCTCCACCACCCCCGCCAGTTTGCGGGCGAGGGCCCTGATCGCCCGGAAGAGAAGAAAGGTGATCAGGAGAATGATCGCGATGCGGATGCCCGAACGCAGGAAAACCAACGTCATCTCGGTGGTCCAGTTGAGATATTTTTCAAGGAACCCCAGCTCGTTGAGCCGATCCTGGGCCGGCTGGCCGGCCGCTTCCTGCAAAAAAGAGGCAAATCTGAAAAATGTCATGTCATAACCGTCCGCATAGTGGCTGTCGATTTACCTTTTCTCTACACGTAGAGAAAACGCTTGATCTTGAGCGTGGGCGTCTTTTCAAAGGGCGAAGTCTGCTCGATGATCCTGTTGATGCGCGAAAAACTCTTCAGGCGGCTGTTGACCTCTCGTCGGAGCTCTTCCAGCTTTTTGCCGATCTCCTCCT
>DAOOPF010000202.1:0-4737 GCA_035388125.1 bacterium
CTCCAGCGACTCGGGCGGGCAAAGGGATCGACCGCCTTGTCGAAATGGCCGTCCGGCAGGAATCCCTCCACTTTGGTCTCCGCGGCATAGTGCATCTCGACGAAGCGCGGCTCGAGCAGCAGCATCACCGAAGTCTCGGCCTCGTCGGCGTGGACGAAATCATCGTCCCATTCGCCGCCGCGCGTCTTGGTGCGGAAAAACTCGCGCACCGAACGGTGCCAGTCGAGGGTGCGGAAGATGCCGGGCAGGTTCCAGGTCTTCTGCAGCTCCTGGATCGCCGCCTCCATCAGCCAGGAGTGGCCGTGATTGTTGATCAGGATCTGCTTGCGGAAACCGTCGTTCCAGAGGCCGACCATCACATCGATGAGATTGCGCTTGACCACCTCATCCTCGAGATGGATGGTGCCGGGCATGCCGATGTGGTGGTGGGGATGGCCGCCGTAATTGAGGGGCGAAAAGACCAGATTGCAGGCCGCTCCCTTTTTGGCGGTGTAGCGGCGGACCCCCTCGAGGATCTGGGTCACCATAAAGGTGTCGAGGGCGGTGACGGTGTGGTCGCCGTGCTGCTCGGTGCAGCCGATGGGGATGAAAACGATATCGTTCTTTTTGCGGTTCTCCACCACCTGGTGGCGGATGGTGGTCTGGACGTAGGTTCCCGGCTTGCCCAGTTCCGGTGGAGAAGGAATCTCATATTCCGCCAGAATGCGGTCGATCTCCTCGGGGGAGGCCTCCCAGATCCGTTTTTTCATGCGGCCGACCGAGGTGTCTTCAAAGAAGAGGTCGGGCCGGTTGGTTGTCAGCCATCCGCTCATGGTGTGATCCTTTCATTATGTTATGGCAGTACAGTAATTTTCACCTGTTCCCGGTTGGTCTGCAGCAGTTTAATGTGTTCGGCCGTCTGCTCCAGAGTGATCTTTTTGGTGATCAGGGGGGTCATGTCCATGCCGGCGGCCATGCAGTTGATAACGTTCGGGAAGATGCCGTGGCCGGAGTGGCCCTGGGCGCCGACGACATTGGCGCGCCGCACCTGAAAGACTTCACCGTTCATCGCAATCCGGTCATCGGCGCGCGCTACCAGCACTACCGTGGCGTTCAGCTGCCGTCCCTCCCAGATGATCTTTTCAATGTCGGGCCAGACCACGCTCGGCAAACCGGTCGCCTCGAGGATGATCTTCACGCCCATGCCTTCGGTGATGTCGAGCACCGCGCCGGCGACGTCGCCGGCGGCCGGATCGATGGCATGGGTGGCGCCAAGGGCCAGCGCCATCTCCCGCCGCGATTTGGAGGGTTCGGAAATGATCACGTTCGCCGCCCCCGCCCGCCGCAGCTCGGCGCAGGCGGCGATCCCGACCGGCCCGCTGCCCATGATCAGAACGCTCTCGCCGGGCATCACCCCGCCGCCGCGCACGATGACCGCGTTGTAGGCCACCGAGGAGGGCTCGACCAGGCTGCCGAGCAGGAACATCTTTTCCTCGCCGTAGATCGGCCGGAAGGCCTCGATGCTCCAGAGATAGCGGGCGTCCATTTTGATATATCTGGCATAGGCCCCGTCGATGGAAAAGCCGATCTCCTGCAGCCGCTCACAGTGGTTGGGCAGACCGTCGGCGCAGGGACGGCACTGCGCGCACCACATCATCTCCTCCGCGCAGACCGCCTCGCCCGGCTGGAAACGCTTGCCCGTACGTTTGTTAAAGGCCTCCGGACCGGCCTCCGCCACCACACCGGCAAACTCGTGCCCAAGGGTGCAGGGGAAGGCGGTCAAACCGGGATAAAAGATATAGCCCTGCGCGTCCGACTGCAGCATATGCACATCGCTGCCGCAGATGCCGCAGGCCTTGACCTCGATCAGCACCTCCGTCGGCCCGGGCACCGGCACCTCTTTCTCCACCATCTCGATGCGGGGATTGCACCAGACCTTGCTGCCGAGATAGGTCAGTTTGCCCTCGATATCCTTTGCGCCCAGCTTGAAATCCGGTTTGGGCTGCCAATCCGCAAACAGGGTAACGGCTTTCATGACTCATCCTTTCTTTGGGGCGCTCCGCGAGCGCCCGGGCTTCCACTATCGTCATTTATATACTGTCAGCCATCGGCCGGACCGTTTTTTGAGCCCGGCCGGCCCATAGCCACCTAAAAATCCTTGACCAGCACGATCCGGTTTTCACGCAGGGAGGCGGTGGCCGCCGTGCCCACCTGCAGCGCCTTGACCCCGTCCGCAAGGGTGATGGGCGGTTCCTTGCCCTCCGACAGGTTGGCAAAAAAGTTGTTGAGCTGGGTGACATAGGCCTCGCCGAAACGCTCGGGGAAGTAGGGCACGACGTCGTGGGTCACGCCCGCCTTGGTCATCACCTGGATGGGGGTATCACGCAGGTAGCCGGCCATCACCGTCCCCTGCGAGCCGAGCACCTCGGCGCGGATGTCATAACCGTACACTCCGTTGCGGCTGATGTCGATCTCACCCAGAGCGCCGCTCTCGAAGCGGAGGGCCATGAGAACGTTGTCGGTGTCGCCCAGAGGCGCGATCTCGGGATAGGCCAGCACCGTGCCGATCGAATAGACCGAACTCACTTCGCCCATGTACCAGCGGGCGATGTCGATGTCATGGATGGCCATGTCGAGGATCTGTCCGCCGCTGTTCTCCAGCTTGAGATATTCCAGGCTGGGACGGTAGGGATCGCGCGCCGAGCCGCGGAAGGTGACGGGGATGCCGATCACCCCCTCCTCGATCTTGCGTTTGGCCGCGGCGAATCCCTTGTCAAACCGGCGCATGAAGCCCATCTGGAAAAAGATCCCCGCCTTTGCCACCGCCTGCTCCACCTCGCGGGCGTCCGCGAGATTGAGGGTGAGGGGCTTTTCACTGAAAACCGCCTTGCCGGCCGCGGCCGCGTCGATGATGATCGCCTTGTGGGCGTGGGTGGTGGCCACGACCACCACGGCCTCCACCTCCGGGTCATGGTTGAGATCGTGATGGTTGTCGTACCATTTACCGCCGTACTCCTCCGCGGCCGTCCGGGCGCGCTCGGGGATGATGTCCGCAAAGGCGACCACATGCGCCTGCGGCACGCGCTGGGCGAGGTACTCCGCATACATTTTGCCCAGACGACCGACGCCGGCCAGACCGACATTGATTTTCTTTTTCATGCTGTCCTTCCCTATAAGTAATAGACCATGGCTGCTCTTGCTGCCTGCCGGTGCCGGCAGTTCCTTCTCCCGGCCCTGCCTCGTCAGCCGGCTGTTTCTATCCGCTGCACCGAAGCCCGCTCGACCAGGTGCGATTTCAGTTCGATAGCGCACGGCGGTCCGGCCTCCCCGTTGATGCGCTGCAGCAGCAGTTTCATGCTCTCCTGCCCCATCTCGTAGATGGGCTGGTGCACTGTCGTCAGCTCCATCGGCCGGGAACCGCAAAAAGTCAGATCGTCATAGCCCGCCAGCGAGAGTTCTTCCGGAATGGTTATGCCCATTTCGGCCGCGGCATGATAGATGATATAGGCGATAGGATCATTGCCGGCGAAGAGGGCGGTAAATTTGTGGCGTTCGGCCAGAATGATCCGGGCATACTGCTGGTACTGTTTTTCGATGAACCGTTCCTCGATGGTGAAGAGGAGTGCGGGATCGATCGGCAATTGGTGGTCGTGCAGGGCCTGCTTGTACCCGGCCAGGCGGGCGCGCTCGCTGCTGAAAGCGGTGCTCAGGGCGATGGCGATGCGGCGGTGGCCCATGCCGATCAGATAGCAGGTCAGATTGTAGGCGCCCTGGAAATTGTCGGTCGTGACCCGGTCGTGATCAAAATCGGAAATTTCCCGGTCCAGGAGCACGACCGGGATGCTCTGCTGGTGGAATTTTTCGATCAGCTGACGGTTTTTCTCCGGTGGCGCGGCGGCGGGCATGAAGATGAGTCCGTTGACTTCCTGGCGGATGAGCTGGTTGGCGTGGAACTCCGCCCGGCTGAAGAGGTCGTCGGTGTTGCAGAGAATGACACTGTAGTTGTGGCGGGCGGCCTCGTCGCCGATGCCGCGCAGCAGCTCCGGGGCATAGCCGCTGCGGATGTCATGCACCAGCACCCCGACAATGCGGCTCCTGCCGCCTGCGGCGGTCTGCGAAAGGACAAAGGTGCCGAGGCGGCGCTTGCGATTGAGATAGCCCATGTTGACCAGGTTCTGAATGGCCTGGCGGATGGTGGCGCGGGCCATGCCGGTTTCCCGGCTGAGTTCCTCCTCGGTGGGAATCTTGTCGTGCGGCTTGAAGACGCCCTGTTCGATCTGCCCGATCAGCCAGGTCTGCAGCTGGAAGTATTGCGGTACCGGGCTGTTGCGATCGATGATCATAAGCGGCTCATTGCGTATTCGACTCCTGCCATCCTGCATTCAACTCGGGCTCCCCGCCCCTCTTCTGGCTCCCGTCCGACATCGCTCTGGCGACTCTCCCGGTGCTCAAACGCCTATCCTCTGGCTCCCATCCGATCTTGTTCTGGCTCCCACCCCACCTCGTTTTGGCGCGCGCTCGCTGTGCTCCATCACCCACCAGACCATTCAACAATCAATTGTCTATACAATTATACAATAAAATAACATCCCAGTCAAGAATAATCTGATAAACGCGCAAATAAAATGAAGAGCGTTCTTTCAGACTATCATGTTGTTTTACAGCATCGAATGGCGTCGGACAGGATGAGGCCGCGGGATATTAAACTCAAAGCAATTTGGCGAGCTGGTCGACCTGCGTCACCGGCTGCCGGCAAAC
>DAOOPF010000203.1:0-4722 GCA_035388125.1 bacterium
CAATATCTCCACCTGGCCCCTCTCCGGACAGGTCCGCTTCAGCGACGGCAACCAGCTCATCTCATGCCGCCTCGCCCTCTCGCCGGCCGGCGGCGGAGCGCTCTTTGGGGAACAGATCCTCACCCCCGAAACGCGGGATTTTAATTTTGCCGGAGTGGTCGACGGCTGGTACCGCCTGAGCTGTACGGCCTGGGGGTACGAAACCGCCCTCCTCGATTCGATCAGGGTGCAGGGTCAGGCTGTCACCGGCGCCGAACTGGTCATGATCCCGGCAGCGGGCACCCGCTACGCTGTCAACGGTGCCGTGCACTTTCGCGACGCCGATCTCTCCCGCACCGGCCGGGTGGAGCTCTTTGCGCAGGGGGATCCCCTGCAGATCGCTTCCGCACCGGTGCAACACGACACCCCCTGGTCCATCTCCGGCCTCCTCCCCGGCCGTTATCACCTCCGCTTCACGGCGCCCGGCTGCCTGACCGACAGCACCACCTATCTGGAGGTGGCCCTGGGAGAGTCCGATCTGCAGCTGGAACCGGTCACCCTCTATCCCTTCTTCCGCTTCGCCTGGATCACCGACTCCCATGTCGGTTCCGGAAATGACGATGCGCTTCAAGCCGTCCTGCGCCGGATCGCCCTGATGAAGGAGCAGGTCGACTTTGTGATCCACACCGGCGACATCGCAGAAAAGGGACTCGAAAGCGAATTCGCCCTCTATAAAAGCTACATGTCGCTCGCCCAGATCCCGGTCTACAATATCCCCGGCAACCATGAAACCAAATGGTCTCCCTCAGGGCTGCAGGCCTGGCGGCGGAATTTCGGGGAGCGCCATTTCTCCTTTACCCACAAGGGGTTCAAATTCATCGGCCTCAACAATGGCATCCCCATGCGCGGCGGCTGCGGTTATATCGATCCCGCCGACGTTGCCTGGCTGAAGGAGGAACTGGCGGGGATCGACTCCCCCGAAACACCGGTTGTCTTTGCCATTCATCTGCCGCTCGACGTCACCAACACCCCCAACCACTGGCAGGCCCTCGATCTGCTTAAAGCACACCGCACCGTCTGGGCGATGGTCGGCCATGGCCATGTCAACAAGGCCTACGATTTCGAAGGCATTCCCGGAGCCATGGGGCGGGATACCTACAGCGGCGACGCCGGCTTCAACATCGTCACCCTCTCCGAAAAGGAGATTCGCGCCCAGGTCTGCACCGCCGCCGACGGCATGGTCGCCCCGGCCTGGTATCAAACCCCCACCCTCCAGACCATCCAGCCGGCCATCCACTTCTCCAATCTGGCGAAAGGGAGCACCCTCTCCAGCGGGGCAGTGATCGACATCTCGGTCAGCGAAACCGTCAAGAATGGTCAGTGGGAAGTGAGCAACAGCAGCCTGGGCCTCCGCTCCCTTGCTGGCGGCGGCATCTCCTGGCAGTGTGAACTGCCCGCCACCGGCATCGATAACGGTTACCACACGCTCCGGGTCTCCTTCACCACCGAGGGGGGCAAGGCCATCGTCGCGACGACCTCTTTCTTCTTTGAAGCAGGCCATCCGCGGGCGCTCTGGAAGTACGACTGCGGCGCTGAAGTCCTGACTCAGCCCGCTTTTGACGATGCGGGGGTCTATGTCGGCACCAGCGACGGCCGCATCATCGGCCTGAGCAGGGCCACCGGCCTGCCGCTCTGGCCCGCGTTCCAGTGTGATGGCGGCGTCTTTTCATCCCCCCTCGTTCTCGACCGGATGCTCTATGCGGGCTCCTCCGACGGGGCTCTCTATGCCGTCGATGCCCGCACTGGCGAGATTAAATGGCGCTTTGTGACCGAGGATGCTGTCTTGACCGCCCCGGTCGCTCAGGACACCCTGCTCTTCTTCGCCGGCGGCGGCGCTTTTTATGCCGCAGGCCGCACCGCGGGTCAGCTGGTATGGAAATTCGACGGCTGCGGGACCGTGGAGTGCAAGCCCTGCATTGCCGGCGACCGGATCATCTTCGGCTCCTGGGATGGTAAGGTGCGCGCCCTCGATATCGCCACCGGCAATCAGCTCTGGATCTGGACCCGCCAGGCCAATTTCTACTATGCCCCCGCCGCCTGCTGGCCGGTCGCGTCGGCCGACAAGCTCTTCGTGAGCGATCCGGAGCGCTATGTCTCCGCCATCAATCTCACTACTGGCAGAACCATCTGGTCGACAAAAAATCCGGAGGTCTATGATTCGATCGGCATCTCCGAGGATGGCAGCCGCATCTATGTCCGCGCCCTCGATGGTTCCCTCTACGCTTACTCAACCGCTGCAGCAGCCCAGGAGAAAATCTGGCAATCCGACGTCGGTTACGGCTGGGATTCCACCCCCTCGATGCCCATTGAAAAGGCCGGTGTGGTCTATTCCGCGGGCAAAAAGGGCTTTGTCGTCGCCAACGACGGGGCAACCGGCGGCATCTACTGGAAGTACTGGGTCGGCCCCACGCACGCCACCACGGTCACACCCATCGACCGGAACCACGTCCTGGCCTCCTCGCTGGACGGCGTCGTGATCTACATCGAAGGGGATCCGGCGACCCGCATCCAGGACCAGAGCGAGAACCTGCTGCCCGAAACGAGCCGGCTCTTCCCCCCTTTCCCCAACCCCTTCAACAGCTCTGTGAGCGTCGCTTACGCCCTCGCCAGCCGGCAGCCGGTCGCCATCACCATCTATAATGTGCGCGGCGAAGAGGTCTACTCGGCGCCGGCCCTGAACCAGGCTGCGGGAGAGCATCGCTTCACCTGGCAGGGCGTCGACCGCCGCGGCGTGGCCGTACCCTCCGGCGTCTACTATCTGCGCCTGCAGGGCCGCGATCTGGTGAAAACCGTCAAACTCGCGCTCGTAAAATAGTACTTGCCTGAGGCCTCTATTTTGGTTACAATACAATAGAGGCCTCACTCCCTTCCTACCCCGCTGCCTCGTCAAGGGCCTCCCTTTTTGAGGAGTCGCGTCATGAAAAAATTACAGCTCACCCTCCTTTTGCTGCTCTCAGGCGCCGCCCTGTTGGCCCAGAGTGGCGGTTTTTCTATTGAAAGCTACCGCCGGTTTCTCGCTGAAACCCGGAGCCTCTCCGCCGCCGGGCTGGCGTCGCGCTATCCCGCCGGCCTGTTCGAGACCTCCGTCCCCTTCGACTGGCGCAGCGCCCTCTACGCCGACAGCATCGATCTTAAATACCTGCTCACGCCCGGCGAAAAGCAGCTGCTGCAGAAAAACGGCTTTATGGTCAGCGAACGTCTCTCCTACACGACCTTCATCGACGCCATGGCGGATATCTTTCACAAGGACCTGCCGCTCTTCATCAGCGCCGATGCCATCCTCCATGCGGTGCATATCTCCTATGACCAGATCCTCAAACGGATGGAGCAGGTACATCTCATACCGCAGCTCGAGGTTCTGCTCAAAACCCTGCACGAAGGCGTGCCCGCAATGGCCGCCCGTTATTCGGGCCAGCCGGAGATGCGGCCGATGGTCGAGGATGTCGACCTCTACCTGGCCGTAGCCCGGCATCTGCTCGATCAAACGACCCGGCCGATTTACAAACAAAATCACTCCGCCTTTTCGGAGCTGCTCGCTCTCATCGATGGTCTCAAGCCCGCCAGTTATCCCCTTTTCGGGTCGAGTCCGCGCCTGATCGATTTCAGCCAGTTTCAGGTGCGCGGCCACTATGCCGATGAATTTATTCCGGAACTGGGCCGTTATTTTCGCGCCATGATGTGGCTTGGCCGGACGGAATTCTACCTGATCGCGCCCAGGTCGGCGGAGATCCCGCCCCCGTTCGCCGACCTGCAGCGCCAGATCATCGACGCCTTGCTGCTGGATGAGCTGCTCGACCAGTCCGGCGCAAGAGAGACCCTGGCCGGGATCGATGGGCTGCTCACGTTCTTCGTCGGCGAATGCGATAACGTCACTCCGGACAACCTGGCCGAGCTGAGCAGTCGTCTCGCCATCACCACTCCGGCGCAGCTGCTCGACAGCCTGCAGACCGTCGCCTTTCAGGAGAATCTGGCCGCTTCATCCTTCGCCTGGCAGCGCATCAACACGCAGATGCTCTACTCCGATCCCCTCGATCCGGAGAGCATCCGCCCGGCCTCCTCTTTTCTCCTGCTCGGCCAGCGCTTCATCATCGATTCCTACATCACCGGCCAGGTGGTCTATGACAAGATCACCCACAATGGCGTCAAGGTGACGCGCATGCTCCCCTCGACGCTTGACGTCCTCTTCGGGCTGGGCAATGACGCCGCCGGGCAGCTGCTGCAGGCGGAGCTGGAGCAGTACCACTATGCCCCCAATCTGGCGGCGGTGCGCCGGCTGATCGACGGCTATGACGAGAGCTTTTGGACAAGCTCTCTCTTCAACCACTGGCTCGCAGCCATCCGCACCCTCAATCCCCCGTCCGACCGCAGCAGCCTGCCGCCGGCGCTGCGCACGGCCGCGTGGTGGCAGCGGATGATGAACAGCCAGCTGGGCGCGTGGACCGAACTCCGCCACGACAATCTTCTCTACGCCAAGCAGTCCTATTCGGGGATGGTGGTCTGCTCTTTCCCCCATGTCTACATCGAGCCGGTCCCTGAGCTCTATGCCGCCCTGGCCCGGATGGCCCGCGCCGGCGCGGCACGATTCTCCGGTACCAGCCATGACGCCCTCATCGCAGATTATTTCAGCGGCAGCGCGGCCACCTTCGACACTCTGGGGGCCATCGCCAGGGAACTGGCGGAAGG
>DAOOPF010000204.1:0-1870 GCA_035388125.1 bacterium
TCCAACCACTGGGAACTGTTCCATCCGGAGCGCCGGATCATGCTGGAGCTGCATCACCAGCTGCTCTCGCGGAGCTGTTCATCCAAACTCGGGATTGAGGGGATCTGGCGGAATGCGCAGGCGGTTGCCTTGAGCGGCAGGGAATTCCTCTTTATGAGCCCGGAAGACCTGCTGCTCTACCTGGCGGTGCACAGTGCCAAGGAGAACTGGGCCTCCCTGCTGCAGGTTTATGACATGGCCGCCCTGATTATAGACCATCCACACCTCGACTGGACGGCGGTGCTGGCCAGGGCCGAGGAGTGGCACTCTCTGCGGCGGCTGATGATCAGCTGCGTCCTGGCGGCGGAAATATTCGAGGTACCGCTGGCGGATCCGGTGCGGGTGGCTGCCATTTCCTCCGGCCGCCTGCAGCCTTTTGTGGAGGCCGCCCTGCGGCGCCTGCTGGCGCCGGATCCGCTGCCTCCGATCTCCCGCTGGCAGGAGGCCTGGAACGATCTCGGCCTGGCGGAGCGCTGGCGGGACCGCCTCTCTATCCTCTTCTACAAGGGGTTGAATCAACTGGCGGGCTTGACGGCGCTGCTGCCGGCGGGACAGGAAGCCGCCTCCGGGCAAGAGAGCGCTAACTGACCATCTGACCCGGGCATATCCATCATCTGAAGAAAAGGCGGCTGCATAGCCGCCTTTTCTTTTATGCCTTGGTAAAGCCATTTTTTTGCATTTATCGCAAATTCTTGTTGCATCTTTGACAGGTCATGATTACATTTCAATATCGTTAATTTTCGCCGGCCATGGGGAGAATAGGCCTGCCAAAAACGGTTCCCATGGCTGGTTGGGATGAGCCAAGGCCCTCTTCGCTCACTCTGTTTTCGCATCCTTTGTCCTGCACCATCTCGCAGCTGCAATCCCTACTAGTGGGGGGATCTGCCTGAGTTGATTCGTTTCACTTGATGGTGTGGGAAAAGTGCTGCGCCTCGCAGTTGTTTCCCTTTCCCTTTTGCATCCTCCATCTTTGTTATCAGGGTTATTTATGGCTTTCATCATGGGGCTCGATGACCGCTTCCGCCTGCGGGGTCATCATGCAGCGGAGAGCTTTATAGACGGCGCGCTGGTGCTGCGATTTCCCGAGCGTTTTCTTTTTGAGCTGAATACGACGGCTCGGGACGTCCTGATGCTGATGGATGGAGACCGCACTATCGCGCAAATTATATCCACGCTGGCTGTAAGCCATGGCCGTTCAGGGACGGAGATGATACAAGATGTCGGCGCACTGGTGGCGCAGCTCGTTGACCAGGGTATTGTTGAAAAGGTATAACCGTGATGGAATTGAAAGGGAATCAAGTGAATCAGACAGAAACGGCAGTGCAGTATGCCTGCAATCCGGATGTTGTGCTGCGCGAAGAAGATGAGGATGGCGGACTTTTATTCAATCCGGACACCTGTCAAATCCAGCTCCTGAATGCCACCGGCCTTTACATCTGGAAGCGGCTGGATTCGAGCATGGATCTGTCAGCCATAACGGCAAACCTGGTCGAGGCCTTTGCGGATGCCCCCGCGGACCAAGCCGGTGCCGACGTGCGGGAATTCATTGCGGCCATGCGTGAGGCCGGTTTTGTCGGCGTCGTCGAACAAGGCTGATGCTGGGCGTTGGAAGAGGAGGCCTCCGGCCTTCCCTTTTTCTGATGACAAGGACCAGGATGTGATGACGGATGTGCTGGAGAAAAAGAGCGGGGAGAGCGGGACGATGCGGCTGATGCCATCGCCCCGTCATGTCGACATCGCTGTTACCGGCAGGTGCAACCTGGCCTGCCGCTACTGCTTTTATGCCGACGAGATGGTCGGGCGGAGCGATCTGCCCACGGCACGCTGGCTC
>DAOOPF010000204.1:1970-4706 GCA_035388125.1 bacterium
CGGAGACTGTTATCCTGACACCAGCGCAGCGTAACCGGGCCATGGCGACCCTCACTCAGTTGAATGAACGCTATGAAGGCCGCATCGAGGCATCGGCCGGCCCGCTCACCCTGGCTCGTGATCTGGCTCAGATCGATGAGATGATCGCCGCCGGAGAGCACGGCTTGCCCGGCCGTGGACGGCTGGCCTCCTGCGGCGGGGTCTTCAGCAAGCTGGCGGTGCTGCATGACGGCACTATCGTTCCATGCCACGTTTTGCCCACCCTGCACCTGGGGCGCGTCGGGGTGGAGAGCCTGCGGGAGATCTGGCTCCGCCATCCGACCATGATCGCCCTGCGCAATCGCCGCGAGATCCCCTTAAGCGCCCTGCCAACCTGCGTGGATTGCCTCTATCAAGGCTTCTGTTTGGGCGGCTGCCCCGGCGGCGCTGTTTACGCCCACGGGGATTTCAACACCCGCAATCCCATGAACTGCTACCGGGTGATGCGGGGCGAAGATCCATACTTTATTCTTGAGGAGGATGGAGGCGTCAATGAGTGCTGATCAAGTGTGCCTGCCTGAAGGCGTTCCATCGCTGACCACCTTCTACCTCTATCTGACCTCAGGCTGCAATCTGGCCTGCCGCCACTGCTGGATTACGCCGAATTTCACTCAAGGCCGATTGAAGCCGGACCAGTACCTGGATGTGGAACTGCTCCATCAGGCCATTCTGACCGCCAGGCCGATGGGGCTGGGGGGCGTTAAGTTGACCGGCGGCGAGCCGGTGCTGCACCCCGATTTTGTCGCCATCACCCGCCTGCTGACCGAACAGAACCTGCCTTTCCAGATGGAGACCAATGGCACCCTGATCGACGCCGGACTGGCGCGCTATTTGAAAGAGGAGACCGGGCTGTGGTTCGTCTCGGTGAGCTTGGACGGCTGCAATCCCGCTACCCATGACCGCTTTCGCGGCGTGGCCGGCTCTTTCGATGCCGCCGTGGCCGGAATTAAACACCTCGTTGATGCCGGCTTTGCCCCTCAGATCATCATGAGTCCGCACCACGGCAATCTCGATGAGGTGGAGGGGCTGGTCGAACTGGCTCTCCGCCTCGGCGCAGGATCGGTCAAGTTCAATCCGGTGACCAGGAGCGGCCGCGGTATCGCCATGCACGAGCGCGGCGAGACCCTCGACTATGATGAGGTGCGCGAATTTGGGCGCTATCTCGATGCGGAGCTGCAGCCGCGGAGCTCCATCCCCCTCCATTTGGGCCTGCCCCTGGCGCTCTCCTCCCTGCAGCAGCTCGCCCTCAGGGCCGGGCAAAAGTGCAATGTGCGCAATATACTCGGCATCCTGGGCAGCGGCGAGATGGCCCTCTGCGGCATCGGCCGCAATGTGCCCGAACTCTGTTTCGGCCGTCTCGGTGAGGATGACCTTCGTGAGGTCTGGATCGGCCATCCGGTCCTGCGTCAACTCCGCAGGGATCTGGAGGAGCCTTACCGGGGCATCTGCGGGGACTGCATTCATGCCCGCGTCTGCCAGCTGCACTGTGTGGCGATGAATTATCTGGAGACCGGGGAGCTGGCCTCGCCCGCGCCGATCTGCGCGGATGCGGCCGCGCGCGGACTTTTTCCCGCTTCCCGCCGGGTCGCGGCGGCGCAGCAGGTGGCCTGAAAGGGAGAGCCGATGAGCGGAAATATCATACGCTATTCTCTGGATCGTGGTTTGTTTCTGCACGCGGTGGCGGTGCAGGCCCCCGCGGGCGCCCTGCTCCTTCTCGGCCATTCCGGCGCGGGCAAGAGCACCCTCGGGCGCCTGCTCTCGGGACGTTTTCCGGTGCTGGCGGATGACAATATTTATTTAGCCCGAAGCAGGCTGAACCAAAGATGGTATATGATCGATGCTAAAAGGCTGCAGGAAAAATCTGTTCCTTTTGCTCCTGTTTTGGCAATGATCAGGACCTTTCAAGCACAACAAGCGCAGCTTGTACCGATCTCGCAGACGCAAGCTTGCAGATATCTTTTGGATGCTGTCTTTGAAATTATCTCTTCACGAGATGCTCTGGAAATGATGCAGTGGAGATGGTTTGCCAGCGTGGCTGAGGTCGCGCGCAGCTGCCCGGCCTGGCGGCTTTCCGCCACCCTGCAAGCCGAGACGCCCGCACTGGTTTGGGAGTGTTTTAAATAAATTTGAGTTTCAGAAACGTGGAACCCGTCAGATATTCACATGACTTCAAAGGAGGAATGGTATGGAGAAGAAAAAGTATATCAAGCCGGCTCTTATCGCCCTGGATGAGGTCGCCCCTGTTTTTGGGGCTTCATGTGTCAATGGACCTGATTTAGCCACGATCCTTTACTGTCCATCCGGTGGAAGTATAGCTACAGGGAATTGTGAGAGTAATGGTGGCACTGCCGGCTCCGTTTGTGTCCAGACCGGCTTATCACCGAAACATACGGTAAATTCTTTACGATATAATCCTGGTCTGAGGTAGTCGTCGTTTTTCAAACTCGCTTATGCGAAGCGAACTCTGCACAATGGTGTGATGGTCCATCGCAAATGGGGCGAACGAACAGTGCATTTTATTTACAGCGGCGGGAGCATGGCGCCCCTTTTTCGTCCCGGGCAGATGCTCTATGTAAAACCGGATGCGCAGGAGCTTCGCCCCGGCGATGTGATCATCTTCGATGATCCGTCGCGCAGGGCCCGGGTGGTGCACCGCATCATCGCGATCACTTCCGAGGGGTTGATCACCCGCGGGGA
>DAOOPF010000205.1:0-4693 GCA_035388125.1 bacterium
TCAATCAGGCTCTGCACCTGGGCCAGCTGGGTTGTCATGAAGTGGTCCAGGCGTTTCTGATAATAGCGCTGCGCAGTCACAATCGCAAAGAGACTGCCGAAGATGGTCACCACTGTGATCAGCAGAAGATGGATCAGGGTGAGCTTGCTTCTGAGGGGGAATTTGGGCATGTTTTTTAGGTCCCGGTAATGAATCGGTAGCCAACGCCTTTGATGGTTTCGATGTGTCGCATCTCGGTGTCGCCTAATTTTTCACGGATTTTGCGGATATGGACGTCGATGGTACGGTCGATGACCACCACCTCGTCTCCCCAAAGTTCATTGAGCAGGTTCTCTCTGCTGATGACGCGTCCTGGGCGACGCACCAGATAGAGCAGGATTTCGAATTCTTTCTTGGTAAAGGGAACCGGTTGATTCGCGATGGTGACGCTGTATTGGGCGGCATCGATGACGACGGAGCCGAAAGTCATTATTTCGGCTGTCAAATCACCTGCCACAGGCGCCTTGCGCAGGGCCAGTTTGATCCGCGCCAGCAGCTTGTGCATGCTGATGGGTTTGATGATATAGTCATCCGCGCCCAGCTCGAGGCCGACCACCTCGTCGATTTCACTCTCCCTGGCGGTAAGAAATACCACCGGCACAGTGCGGGTCAGTGGATCCTGGCGGAGGCAGCGCAGTACCTCCCAGCCATCCTTGCCGGGCAGCATTACATCAAGGATGATGAGATCGGGCCGTGATTCGTGCGCCTGGATCAGTGCGGCTTCTCCGTCGGCGACGGCCAGGGTGTCATAGCCCTCCCGTCTGAGATTGAAGGTGAGCAGCTCGAGGATCTCCTGCTCGTCGTCGACGATGAGAATTTTTTTCGCCATATAGATCTCGTGTGGATATGGGCGGACGGTTGTGCTGGCGCCACTTTCTTTAAGATAATCCTTTATTAGGCTATTCTCAAGGTTTTTTTCCTGAGGCAGCCCATTCCTCCTCGGCCCTCCGCGCAGCGACGGCGAGTTTCGGGTGCTGGCCGGGCCTTTTCTAATCGCCCTGATGGGCGACGATGCGCGCTTCGATCAAAAAGATGACATCTTCGGCGATGTTGGTGGCATGGTCCGCCAGCCGTTCGAGGTGGCGGGAGAGGACGATGAAATGGGCGCCGGGCTCGACCCAATCCGGCTGGGCCTGCATTTTGGTGATGAGGGTATCGAAGATGGAGCGGCAGTGGTCGTCCACCTGGTCATCCCGCTTCCTGATAACTTCAGCCAGTTCGAGGTCGTTGTTGATAAAGGCCTCGATGGCATCGCGGGCCATGCCGCGCGCCTCTTCGCCCAGCTGCTGCAATCCGATCTCCTCCAGGAGCGGCCGGTTATCGATGGTCTTCTGCACACGCTGCACGATATTGACGGCGATATCGCCGCAGCGTTCGAGTTGGTTGTTGATCATCAGGGCGGTGATGACGAAACGGAGATCGCCGGCGACCGGTTGAAAGAGAGCGAGGATGTTCTCGCATTGCGCCTGGATGAGATTATCATAGGCGTCGATCTCCCGATCGCGGCTGCGCACAAATTTGCACAGTTCCATGTTGCCGGTTTGCATGGCGCGGATGGCAAACTCGAGCTGTGCATCGACGAGTTCGGCCATCTGCTGGATGTTTTTTTTCAGGCTCGCCATCTCCTGAGAAAAGTGGTTTTTCATTTGGACTCCTTGAGCGGGATCAGCCGAAACGGCCGGTGATATAATCTTCGGTCTGCTTTTTGGCCGGGGTTGTGAATATTCTGTCGGTGCGGCCCGCTTCGATCAGCTGGCCGAGATAGAAAAAGGCGGTGACGTCGCTGACCCGGGCCGCCTGCTGCATGTTGTGGGTGACGATGACGATGGTGTAATGCTCCTTGAGGGAGAAGACGAGCTCCTCGATCTTCTGGGTTGCGAGGGGATCGAGCGCGGAGGCCGGCTCATCCATCAGCACCACCTCCGGCTGAACCGCCAGAGCGCGGGCGATGCAGAGCCGCTGCTGCTGTCCTCCGGAGAGCTCCATGGCGGAGTTGCTGAGGCGGTCCTGAACCTCATCCCAGAGAGCGGCGTCCTTCAGGCTGTGTTCAACCCGAGCTTCGATGAGGGCTTTGTCGCTGATGCCGTTGATGCGCAGACCGTAGGCGACATTATCAAAGATCGATTTGGGGAAGGGGTTTGATTTCTGAAATACCATGCCGACGCGGCGGCGCAGATCGACTACATCCACCGCGCGGTCGTAGATGTCCTCGCCTTCGAGAGTGATGCGCCCTTCCACCCGGGTGTTCGGGATGATTTCGTTCATGCGGTTGAGCGAACGCAGGAAAGTCGATTTTCCGCACCCGGAGGGTCCGATCAGGGCGGTGACCTGGTTTCTCTCGATGGTCAGACTGATGTCCTGCAGGGCCTTGAATGAGCCGTAGTAGAAGGAAAAGTTTTCAGCAGAGATTGCCGGGGTTGACATGGGCATTTCCTTATCTGAATCGATGCCGCGCCGGTCAGGCGCGCTTGAATTTTTTGCGGAAGCGATAGCGGATCCAGGTGGCACTGAAATTCATAACGAGCACAAGCACCAGCAAAACCAGAGCGGTGCCATAAGCCAGGGGGCGCACCTTGACGATCTCGTGATGCTGGGTGGCCATGATGAAGAGATGATAGGGCAGGGCCATGAACTGGCTGGTCAGCACTTTGGGAAAGCTGTCGAGATGAGGCCAGAAAAAGGCCACTCCGGTGAAGAGGATGGGGGCAGTCTCGCCGGCCGCGCGCGCCAGTCCAAGGATCGTCCCGGTCAGCATGCCAGGGATGGCATAGGGCAGAACATTGGTGCGGATCGTCTGCCACCTGGTGGCGCCCAGGGCCAGCGCTCCTTCCCGGTAGGAAAGGGGCACAGTCTTGAGCGCCTCTTCGCTGGCGGTGATCGTCCAGGGCAGAGTCAACAGCCCGAGGGTGAGGCCGGAGGAGAGCACGGAGAGGCCGAGATTCATCATCATGACAAAGAGCGCAAAGCCGAAGAGGCCATGGACGATGGAAGGCACACCCGAGAGATTGCGGATCGCCAGGCGGACCAGCCGCACCAGCCGTCCCTGGGAGGCATACTCGTTAAGGTAGATGGCGGCGAAGATGCCGACCGGAACCGAAAAGAGGATGGTGACGATGCTCACCCAGAAGGTGCCGACGATAGCCGGCCAGATGCCTCCTTCACTCATCCCTTTTCTCGGCCTGGCTGTGATGAACTCCCAGCTGATGGCGCCGGCGCCCTTGGAAAGAATGTCCCATATGATGTAGAAAACAATGAACAGCACCAGTACCACGGCCAGGCGGAGCAGCGTAAAGCCGAGCTGCTGTTTAAAGTTGCGCATATTCCGTTTCATCGCATCACCTTCTGGTAACGCTGGAGCACAACATCCGAGATCAGATTGAAGAGGAATGTGATTATGAACAGGACCGCCGCGATGACGAAGAGCGAATGGTAGTGGGTGCTGCCCTGTACGGTTTCGCCCAGCTCGATGGCAATGGTGGCGGTCATGGTTCGCACCGGGTCGAGATAGCTGTGCGGCATGGCGGCTGCGTTGCCGCAGACCATGAGGACGGTCATGGTTTCACCAATGGCCCGGCCCATTCCCAGCATGACCGCGGCGATGATGCCGGAGAGGGCGGAGGGAACGGTGACCCGTATCAGGGTCTGCCACTTGTTTGCGCCCAGGGCGAGGGAGGCGCTCTTGAGTTCCTGGGGCACGGCGGTGATCGCATCCTCGGAGATGCTGATGATGGTCGGCAAGGCCATGACAGCGAGCAGAATGGAGCCATTCACCGCGTTGAGGCCGCTGGAGGTATTGAAGAGCCGGGCGAGAAAGGGGCTCAGGACAACCAGGCCGAGAAAGCCGACCACCACCGAGGGGATGGCCGCGAGCAGTTCAATGACCGGTTTGACCACCTCGCGGACACGGGCGTGGGCCACATCGGCCAGCCAGGCCGCTGTGGCGATGCCGAGGGGTACAGCCAGAAGCATCGCGCCAACGGAAACCATCATGGTCCCGACCAGGAGGGCGAGGATGCCGTGGCTCTCCCTGACCGGTGAGGTGGGCTCCCAGCGGCTGGCGGCGAAAGCCTTGAGGCCGAGCTCCTTCACCGCAGGCCAGGCCTGGGCCAGCAGCAGTAAAAAGATGCCCGCCAGCACCAGGATGGCGAAGAGGCCATTGAGAAGAAAGAACTTCTCAATGGCCTGCTCCTTGATTCGACTGACGAATCGCCGCTTCTGCATCAGAACCCGGCTTTTTGGTTGTTCTCGAGGTACTTGCCGGCGACCGGGTAGAAGCCCATCTCTTCGACTACCTTCTGACCTTCGGGGCTGAGAATGAAGGCGATGAAGCCTTTGACGCTGCCCTTGGGCTTGCCGTTGGTATACTGATAGAGGGCCCGGGCGATGGGATAGCTACCGGATTTGATGTTTTCTTTAACCAGCGGACTGACCGGTTTGGCGTTGCTGGTGGAAATATCCAGCACCTTGATGCCCGGAAGAACCTCGCCTTTGTCATCGAAGAGATAGCCGACGCCGACGTAGCTGATACCGGACTTGTCGCTGCTGACAGCTTCGATGATCTGGGCGTTGCCGTTCATCTGTTTCATTTTAGCCGAGTAATCCTTGTTGCCGAGGACGTGCTCCTGGAAGAAGACATAGGTGCCGGAGTTGGGCT
>DAOOPF010000206.1:0-2052 GCA_035388125.1 bacterium
TGCCAGGACCCGGTGGACAGATCCATTATCTCCAGTCGGCAGAAATAGACGCCTGAAGCAGCTGCGCGATTCAAGCCGTCCCGGCCATCCCAATCGAGCCGGTGCGGACCGGCAGCCTGCTCCGCCTCGAACAGGGTGCGCACCCGCCTTCCCGCCGGATCATAGACCGCCACCCTGACCCGGCCCCGCGTCGGCAGACTGTACTCGATCCGCGTCGATCCATTGAAGGGATTGGGATAGTTCTGCGTCACGCCATACTGGACCGGATTTTCCGCCCGCTCTCCCGGCACGAACGCTGATCCATCCGCATCATATCGCAGCGCATAGACCCCGTCGTACCAGTCGGCCAGCCAGATGATATCCTCCTGAACCGCCAGCCCGTAGCCGTATCCCCCTGTGCGGTAATAGCCGAGCTTGACCGGATGGAGGGGATCCCTGATTGAAAATACCTCCACTCTTCCGTAATAGCTGGCTATGTAAAGAAGCGTGTCCACGATAGCCATCTCTTTGGGCACCGCGCCGGCACTGGCTGAAGCCACTTCCGTGATCTGCGCCGGATTGGAGATATCCAGGACGTGCAGAGCGCCCGCCTCGGCGCCCGCATAGAGATAGTCTCCCTGCACCGCCACCGCGGTGATGGCGCTCGTCGCCAGGAAAGAGTCGATTTTCACCGGCTGTGTGATCGTGCTGATATCAAGGACGTTAAGTCCCCGTGTATAGTCCGCCACAAAAAGATAGTGGTCCTGGCCTGCGGCGTCATGGGTCGATCTGGGAGAGGCATAATGCGACACCTCCCGCGGCGCACCCGGGTTGGCAAGATCAACAATGCGCAGGCCGTCACTATACTGCGACAGCAGGGCATAATGGTCAAACAGGGTGATCTTGAAGACACTGCCGATGGTATTGAGTTCGTGGATGAGAACAGGCTGCGCGGGGTTGGTTTTATCCAGCACGGCCAGTCCCCCGTGCGACGCAAAATAGAGATAGTCTCCCCGGACCACGACATCGTTGCCGGCGCCCAGCCAGCCCGTGCTGCCCATCACCCGGGGTGCCGCCGGTTGGGCGATGTCCAGAATCCACAGCGAATGGCGCTGATCGGTGACGTAGGCGTTCTCTCCATCCACTGCGATGCCGTAGATGTCGCCGGCGGTGATGAACTCGCCAGCCAATACCGGATTCGCCGGTGTGCCCACATCGACGACAACGAGGCCACCATTTTCATCGGCGAGATAGGCGTAACCGCCGGAGAGGCCCAGTTTGCGCGTGTAACCCGCGGTGTTCAGCCGGCTGATTTCAACCGGATTGACGGGATCGGTGATATCCAGAACCAGCAGCCCGGCCGCATAGTCGGCAATGAAGGCCGTGCTGCCGGATAGCTCGATGTCGCAAGCGGCGCCCGGCGTATCGTAGAGCTTGACCTCAACGGGATTCGCACGATCCAGAATGGAGTAGATGCGAAGGCCCGAGACGTTGTCACAGAGATAGAGATAATCTCCCCTGATCGCCACTCCCTCGGCCTGTCCTGCGGTGTCGATCTCTTTGGCCAGGAGGGGATGGGCGGGATCCCGGACATCGATCACCGCCAGCCCCGCTTCAGCCTGGGCGGCGTAGAGCCAGCCGTCCAGGAGCGCCATTTCAATGAAATCGTCCGTGTGAGAGAGGGAACCGAGCTGCTGGGGCGCGCTGTGATCTGTATAGTCATAGATGCGGAGGGTATAGTCGCTGAGGAATGCGTAAACCGTGCTGCCCTCCGCAGCGAAGCTTTTGGCCCGGCGGTTATTTACAGGATTTGGCAGTTCCACCGGTGCGTGGAGGTCTGTGATATCGAATATGCCAAAAGCGCCCACATCGGCGACGAGGAAGGCCAGATTGCCATGGAGGGTGATGTCATTGAGAAAGGAGGGAAGCAGGGTTTTGGACAACTCGACCGGCTGCGCCGGATCGGTGAAATCGACGATCTCGAAATAGCCGCCGTTGTTGAAAAAGGCGACATTGTCGCGCACGGCGACGGCGCGGCAGGGACCATTGGCCCAGCGCCCGACCAGAGTGATA
>DAOOPF010000206.1:2152-4658 GCA_035388125.1 bacterium
GAGGCACCGTTCCATTATTACCTTGATTTTGCCGGCAAATTCAGTTACTTTATATGTTGAATTGCATATGGTTAAGTGCAGTGAGAACAACAAGGGATATCCCGGCAGCGCTTGCCGGCGCGGCAAGGCGGCTCAACCGGTATCCCGCCATGGCGGACCTGACCCTGGACAGGCGCGTATGAGCAGAAATCCCGGGCATCAAATAAACCGTGCAGGCTCGATGTGAAGATTGAATTCATCAACCGGCCTGTTCTATCCGATCTGTTTGCGGCAGGGCATTCATTTTGACGGCTTGCACACCCGGCGCCATCACCATCCTCGGCTCACGGATTGACAACATCCCCTCCTATGAAGCCGCTTTCGGCATCCTGCTGCGAGCGTGCAGGGAGGAGGAGCATCCGGATCACATCACCGTCAACAACGCCCATACCATGGTCGAGGGCGCGCGGCGGCCGGAGTTTCAGCACATCATCAACGAATCGCTGCTCTCCCTGGCCGACGGGCGGCCGCTCTCGATCATCGGCTGGCTCAAGGGGGCCAGGACGATGCACCGCATCTTCGGACCGACCCTGCTGGAGAAATCCCTCGACTGGGGCCGGCGGGAGGGACTCCGCCACTTTTTCTTCGGCAACACCCCGGAGACCCTGGCCCGGATGGAAAAGGTCATCCGGCAGCGCTATCCCGGGGCCGTCATCGCCGGCATGATCTCGCCGCCCTTCAGGGCCTTCACCGAGGCCGAAAACCAGCTCTGGCTGGAGGAGATGCGCAAGGCCGGTCCGGATCTGATCTGGGTCTCCCTCGGCGCGCCCCGGCAGGAGGAGTGGATCTACCGCCACTACCGCGGCCTCGACCGCGGCCTCTTCATCGGCATCGGCGCCGGTTTTTCCTATCTCGCCGGCACCATCCGGCACGCCCCGGCCTGGATGAAGTATATGGCCCTGGAGTGGTTCTACCGCCTGCTGCAGGAACCCAACCGGCTGTGGCGGCGTTATGTCAAGAACAATACCCTGTTTATCGTCTATATCATTCGCGAATGGCTGACCGGCACGCTCCCGGGCGGCCGCTCCGCCAGGACATCCTAAGCGCATGAAGCAGATCCCCGTCAAGATCAGCGCCCTCCTGCAGGTCCTCACCGACCTCGTCACGGTCCTCCTCGCCCTCTATCTCAGTTACTGGCTGTGGGAGCTTTCGCCTTTCCGGCTCAACCTGCAGATCATCTGGCCGACGCCGCTGCAGGCGCTGCTGGTCAGCCTGCTCTTCATCGCGCTTTTTTACCTGCAGGACGGTTATGAGCGCAAGACGAGCATCCTCAACGTCCGCGCCCGCAAGAATCTGATCAGCGCCATGCTGCTCGGCTGCGCCCTGGTGATCGTCTACTCTTTTTTCACCCGCAAAATCGCCCTCGGCCGGCTGCAGGTTTTTTACCTCTTTTTCCTGATGCTGCTGCTGATCACCATCCAGCGCCATCTCTTCGACAAGCTGCACACGCTGCTGCTGCGCCGGGGGATCGGCGCGCGGCGGGTGCTCATCTTCGGCGCGGGGGAGACCGGCGAGCGCATCGTCAAGGCTCTGCAGCGCTATCCCAAGATGGGCTATCTGCCGGTCGGTTTTGTCGATGATTACAAGCGGGAGGCGGCCGGCAACCCGCTGCCGATTCTCGGCGGCCTGGGCGAACTGAAGCAGATTGCCTCGAAAACGCAGGCGCAGGAGATGATCATCGCCATCCCGTCGGCGCCGCAGGCGCGGATGGAGCAGGTGATGGCGGGCTGCACAGCCGCCGGCCTCTCCTACCGCTACGTGCCCAATCTCTACGATACGGCCATCCAGCGCATCCGCACGGAGGTGATCGACGGTGTGCCGCTCTTCGATCTCGCCCACCTGCACTACTCGCCGGTCAGCGCCCTGGTCAAGCGCCTCTTCGATGTGGCGGCCGCCATCCTGGTCATCGTGGCCACCGCCCCGCTGGTGGCGCTGATCGGACTGGCCATCCGCATTGAAACTCCGGGTCCAGTTTTTTTCCGCCATCTGCGCACGGGCAGGGGGGGCAGGCCGTTCATGCTGTGGAAATTCCGGACCATGTACCGGGAGACCGATCCCTACGCGATCCATCCCCAGAGCCGCCGCGATCCGCGCATCACCATTGTGGGGAGGGTGCTGCGGCGCACCAGTCTTGACGAGCTGCCCCAGTTCTGGAATGTCCTGCGCGGGGAGATGAGCGTGGTCGGGCCGCGGCCGGAGATGCCCTTCATCGCCGGGCAGTATACCGAGCTGCAGCGCGAGCGCCTCAATGTGCGGCCGGGCATCACCGGCCTCTGGCAGATCTCGGCCGACCGCGCCGTGCCCATCCATGAGAACATCGACCACGATCTCTTTTACATCCAGAACCAGTCGCTGCTGCTCGACCTGATCATCATCGCCAAGACCTTCTGGGTGGCGATCGCCGGTTTGGGGAGGTAAAGAATGGCGCGAAACATCGAAATCAAGGCCCGCATCGGCAGCATCGAGG
>DAOOPF010000207.1:0-4643 GCA_035388125.1 bacterium
CATCGAGCAGTCCTTGCTCGGGGGATCGTCGGGCTTGTCATATTCGGTCTTGATCTCGCAGCCCTTTTCATGGAGGCTGATCAGGGATTTTTCCCAGGCTTCGGCAAGCCCCTCGCCCTCAACGAACAGGACAGGAATATCTCCGAGCATGTCGTTCTCCTTGTTTTTTTAACCTCTCCCTCCGGCCGGCCCGCCCTCAATATAGAAATCCTTTGCTGACAAAGCAAGCAACTTTCGCCGGCCTCGCCGGAATTTGTGCTTGCTTCTGGTCTCTCCGATTGCTAATTTGCCCCTGAATCACACAGGGAAAGAGGATGCCGGTCGATGAAACTCGCCTATAAAAAAACGGGCAGCGGCAGGCCGTTGATCATCCTGCACGGACTCTTCGGGATGGCGGACAACTGGCTGACCATCGCCGGGCGGATCGCCCGCAATCACACAGTCTATCTGCTGGATCAGCGCAATCACGGTCAGTCGCCGCATTCCCCGGAATTCAGCTACCGGATCCTGGCGGAGGATCTGCAGGACTTTATCCGCGAGCATGATCTTGGAGATGTCCGCCTCATCGGCCACTCCATGGGCGGCAAGGCGGCGATGTGCCATGCCCTCCATTACCCGGAGCGGGTCGAAAAACTGGTGATCGTGGACATTGCCCCCAAGGCCTATCACCATCCCTTCTTCGAACGGGTGCTCGATTTCATGCTGGCTCTGGACCTGAGCCGGTTCACGACGCGCGCCGCGATCGAGGAGGCCTTTACGGAGGTCATCCCCAATCCGGCGGTGCGGCTTTTCATTCTCAAGAACCTCCAGCGCACCGAGGAGGGCTTTCGCTGGCGGATCAATGTGCAGAGCCTGCGCGACAATCTCGGGACGATCTTTGCGGCGATCGCATCGGAGCGCCGGTTTGAAAAACCAACCCTCTTTGTCCGCGGCGGCCGATCCGACTATGTCCTGGACGAGGATGAGGCGGCTATCCGCGCCCTGTTCCCGGCGGCGGAGCTGGTCACTATCCCGGAGGGATCGCACTGGCTGCACGCCGATGCCGAGGAGGCCCTCTGCCGCCATTTGCGCGACTATTTGCAGTGTTAAAATATTATCCGGAGGAGGGCAGACGATGTCGAGAAAAGGAAAATGGTTCATTCTCGCCAGCCTTGCACTGGCGTTGGCCTGTGCGCAGGCCGGGCGGGCGCACAAAGAGGAGTATCGCACCATGATCGATCAGGGCGAATTCACCCGCGCCGGTCTCGCGATCGCGGAGCTGCTCAAACAGCCGGGCCTCTCCCCGGCGGAACGTGCCGGGCTCGAATTCGAGATCGAGCGCATGGCGCGCATCCGCAAGGATTTCACCAAGAGCGAAGCCGATGTGCTGGACTTTATCCGGATCTACTATCCGGATGCCGACAGCGCCCGGCTGGCGGTCTGGGAGGAGGAAAAATCCCTTGAGATGATGCGCATCGACGGCGAGAAGCGCTATTTTAAAAACAGTGCCCGCAACCTCTTCCGCATCAACGCGGCGTGCCGCGAGCTCTGGCGGGCGGCCCATCCAACCGACCCCGGAGCGGCCGGTGGGCCGGGCAGCCGGGCGCTCGATGAGAACATTGCGCGCATCCTTGCCAGCGCTACCCCCGCGCAGCCTTTCGTCGCGCCGGTGCGCATGCGCATCGAGCATACCCTGACGGTGAATGCGGACGCAGTCCCGGCCGGCGAGACCATCCGCTGCTGGATCCCCTTCCCGCGCGAGATCCCCGGCCGCCAGACCGCTATCCGCCTGATCAGCACGGCGCCGGAAAACCATTTTCTCGCCGATACCTCCCGGCTGCAGCGGACGATCTATCTCGAGCAGCCCGCCATCGCCGGAGTCCCGGCGCGCTTCCATGTCGCCTACGAGTACACCAGCCACGGCTCGTTCACCCGCATCGATCCGGAGGTGGTGAAGCCCGCGGCGCCGGACGGCCCGCTGCAGCCCTGGCTGCGCGAAGAGCCGCCCCACATCGTTTTCACGCCGGAACTGCGCGCCCTGGCGGCCGAGGTGGCGGGCGGCGAGACCAATCCCTACCGCGTCGCGCAAAAGCTCTACGCCTGGGTGGAGGAGAATATCCCCTGGGCCTCGGCGCGGGAGTACTCCACCATCCGCAATCTGCCCATGTACGCCTGGGAGAACCGCCATGGCGACTGCGGCATCCAGCACCTCACCTTTATCACCCTCTGCCGCATCAGCGGCATTCCGGCGCGCTGGCAGTCCGGCTGGGAATTCAAGCCCCCCACCGACAGCATGCACGACTGGAGCATGATCTGGTTCGCCCCCTATGGCTGGGTGCCGGCCGATGTCACCTACGGCCGGCGCGATGCCGAAGACCCGGTCCAGCGCTGGTTCTATCTCAGCGGCATGGACAGCTACCGGCTGATCTTCAATGACGACGTCAGCCGGCCCTTCGATCCGCCCAAACAGCATTTCCGCTCCGAGACCCTCGATTCGCAGCGCGGCGAGGTGGAGTGGAGCGGCGGCAACCTCTATTTCGATCAATGGGATTGGGAGTTAAAGTGGGAGGTGATCCAGTAGCGCAGCTTTGACGCAAAAGAGGTCCCGGCTGCCGGGACCTCCCTGTTACAGCGTCTCTTCCTGCTCGAAAAAGGCCTCTTTGTCCGGAAAACGCAGGTGTTCGGGGGCGTTTTCGCGCTCAAAGGTGAAATAGCGCGTCTTTCCCCGGGTGCAGATCTCGCCGGCCGGATTGAGCAGTTCGCTCTCCACGAAGACGATGCGGCGCTTCTGTTCGAGAATGCGGCAGCGGATGGTCAGCGGGCCATCCAGGATCGAGACCGGCTTGAGGAAAGCCAGCTCCATCTGTGCGGTCACACCCGCCTTTTCCAGGGCGACCAGGATGATCCAGCCGCCGATCTCATCGAGAAGGGTGGTCTGGATGCCGCCGTGGAGGATGTTGCCCCAGCCCTGATACTCCGGTTTCGGCTGCCAGATGGCGACCAGATCGCCGCCATCCAGCCAGAACTCCATCTGCAGGCCGATGGGATTGGTCGGGCAGCAGCCGAAGCAGTGGTAGCCGGGTGAGGTCGAGAAGGGATTGCGAATCTTGCGCATGGGGGCTCCTGTTTTCATAAAGTAACAAGTTTGCAGCTCCAAAGCAATCTTTTTTGGCCGGAGTGCCCCGATCTTCCGCTCCCTCCGGATGAGGCTGCCCGATCTGGTGTCCAACCTCGCCGTGCTGTAAAAGCATCCAGCCGGAAAGAAAGGAGAACCCATGGCTGAACCCCTGGTTGCGAATCCTCTGCAGCCCAATCGCCTGATGTCGCTGGATTTCTTCCGCGGCTTGACCATGTTTCTTTTAATCGGGGAATCCACCCGGCTTTACGAGATCCTGCGCGGGGCTGCTTTCAACGGCACCTTTCTCGGCTTTATCGGCTGGCAGCTGGAGCATCACGACTGGAACGGCCTCCATTTCTGGGACCTGGTGCAGCCCTTTTTTATGTTCATCGTCGGCGTGGCGATACCTTTTTCGGTCGCCAAGCGCCGGACCGCCGGCGCGGGCTGGCCGCAGTTGTACCGTCACGCCCTGCGGCGCTCGCTGCTGCTGCTGATTCTCGGCATCGGCCTCTACTGCATCAGCGCCGGCCGCCTGAACTTTGAGCTGTGGAATGTCCTGGCGCAGCTCTCCTTCACCTATCTGGCGGCCTTTCTGCTGATGCGCTACCCCGCTGCGGTTCAGATCGGCGCCAGCCTGGGCTTGATCCTTCTGAGCGAAGCCCTCTATCGACTGTGGGCGGTGCCGGGATTTGATCAGCCCTTTGTGCCGGACCGCAATTTCGGCTCCTGGGTCGACATGCTGCTGATGGGCAAGCTCTCGCATGGGCACTGGGTGGCCTTCAACGCCGTGCCGACCTCGGCCCATACCATCTGGGGCGTGGTCGCCGGGCAGTGGCTGGCCGGCCGGGCGGGACAAAACAAAAAGGTCCTGGTTCTTCTGGGATTGGGCATCGCGGCGGTGGTCGCCGGTATGGCGCTTGATCCTGTGACCCCCATCATCAAGCGTATCTGCACCAGCTCCTTTGTCATCGTCAGCGGCGGCTGGTGTTTGATCACGCTCGGCCTCAGCTATTATGCGGTCGACCTCCGGGGATGGCGGCGCGTACCCCGTTTCTTCACCTATGTCGGGATGAACTCCCTGTTTATCTATCTCTTTTGCCACACCGGCGCGGCCGACTGGATCACCGGCATCTTCAAGCCCTTCACACACTTTCTCTTCGCCTGGAGCGGGCCCGAGGGCGCCGCAGCCTTCACCGCTCTCTTCGTCTGGCTGGCCCTGTGGGGGATCTGCTACTGGCTCTACCGCAACCGGATTTTTATCAAGATCTGACAGATGAACTTGTTGAAAGAAAAAGAGCTCTGGATTGCAGAGCTCTTTTTTTATTGCCGGTTAATCATCTCTATTACAAGAGAGCTCATCCTTCCCGAACTCTCTTTCGTTCTGCCTTCCCGACTATTTACTACCCACAAACTCCACAATCGCCGGGTTGACCACCTCGGGCTTTTCAAACTGGACGAAATGACCGCACTCGGGGACCATGATCAGCTTGTTCTTCGGAATCTGGCCGGCGCCGATCTGCGCGATCGATTCGGTGCTGCCGCCGTG
>DAOOPF010000208.1:0-4637 GCA_035388125.1 bacterium
AGAGCGGCGCAGCGTTACTTTTTGATTGTATTTCGCGGCCATTTTCTGTATATTCCCTTTTTAAAACAGACAGTTAATATGGCCTTTCTAAACGATATCACCCTTGGTCAATACTATCCAGCTGACTCTTTTCTCCATCGGCTGGACCCGCGCAGCAAGCTTTTTGCCGCGTTCAGCCTGATGAGCGGGCTGCTATTAACCTATAATATATATATTCTTATAGGAATGGCGCTACTTTTCCTGCTCGCGGTCAGGTGCGGCAGGATTCCCTTTGCGCTGGTGTTCAGAAATCTGCGCCCCTTTCTCTGGCTCTTCGCCCTCACCTGGATCATTCACCTGGTCTGGAGCTCCGGACACGTCCTCTGGGTCGTGCCGGGGACCTCGATCACACTGACCCGGGAGGGCGCTCTGCTCGGCGGGATCTACGCGGTGCGGTTGGCGCTGCTCATCCTCTACGCTTCCCTGATGACGTTGTGCACCTCGCCGATCGAGCTGACAGATGCCCTGGAGCGGATTTCCAGGCCGCTCAAGCGCCTGGGCGTGCCCACGCACGAGTTGAGCCTGATGCTGACCCTCTCCTTGCGCTTCATCCCGACCCTGCTGGAGGAGGCGCAGCGCATCCGCAACGCCCAGCTTTCGCGCGGCGCCCGCTTTACCGGATCCCTCCGTCATCGTGTGCGCGGCCTGCTGCCGCTGATGGTGCCCCTTTTTGTCTCCGCTTTCAGGCGGGCGGATGAGTTGGCCCTGGCGATGGATGCCCGTTGTTATACGGGGGGAGAGGGCCGCACGGTCTATGCGCGCCTGCGTCTCGCCGGCTCCGATTACGGAGTGATGGCGGGTTCGCTGCTGATCCTGGCTTTTTGTATCGGACTGTAGAGCCCGTGCGCAATATCAAACTGACACTGGAATATGACGGCTCCGGTTTTTGCGGCTGGCAGTATCAGCCGGAGCAGCGGTCCGTGCAGGGTGAACTCGAATCGGCCCTCGTCAATCTGACGGGGGAAAAGCCGACGGTCATTGCCGCCGGTCGCACCGACAGCGGGGTTCATGCTCTCGGGCAGACGGTCAATTTTCGCACCGGCAGCGCACTGCCCCTGGCGGCCTTTCGCCGCGGCGTCAACGCCCTGCTCCCCGGCGATGTCCGCATCCTCGCCGCCGCGGAGGTGCCGGATTCTTTCCACGCCCGGTATGATGCCGTCAGCCGGCTCTATCGCTATCAGATCTCGACCCGCCCCCTCGCCGTCGGCCGGCAGTATGCCTGGCATCTGCCGTTGAAGCTTGATCTCGGGGCGATGCAGGCGGCGGCCGCCGCACTGCTGGGCGACCACGATTTCGTCTCTTTCTGCCAGGCCGGCTCCGGGCTGGCGCACCACCGCTGCACCGTACAGCGGGCGGAATGGCGGGCATCGGGCGAGCAGTTCTTCTTCGAGATCCATGCCAACCGTTTCGTCCACAATATGGTGCGCATCATCGTCGGCACCAGTGTGGAGATCGGCCGGGGCGCACTGCAGCCCGAGACGATGGAGGCGATCATCGCCGCGTCGGACCGCCGCGCTGCGGGACGCACGGCCCCCCCCCACGGCCTGTTCCTTGTTGAAGTTTTTTATTGAGTAAACAACCGCACCTGCAGGAGTGATTATGAAATTTTTTATCGATACCGCCAATCTGGAAGAGATCAAGAAAGCCAAAGCCCTCGGCGTCGCCGACGGTGTCACCACCAATCCGACACTGATCGCGCGCGAACCGGGCCAGCCGGAAGAGATTTATCGCGCCATCTGTGCGCTGATTGATGGCCCGGTCTGCGCCGAAGTGGTCAGCCTCGACACCGAAGGGATCCTCCGGGAGGGTCGCGCACTGGCCGGGATCGCCAAGAATATCGTCATCAAGATCCCCGTGACCAAAGAGGGTCTGATGGCGGTCAGGGTGCTCGAGGGTGAAGGCATCCGCACGCTGGTGACTCTTATCTTCAGCCCGCTGCAGGCTCTGCTCGCCGCCAAGGCGGGGGCCTCTTTTGTCTGTCCGTTTGTCGGGCGGCTCGACGATACCGGTCAGGTCGGTATGGAACTGGTCGAACAGATACTCTCCATCTATGCCAACTATGAATTCGAGACCGAGATCATCGTAGCCAGCATCCGTAATCCCCTCCATGTCCTGGATGCCGCCACGATGGGGGCCCATATCGCCACCATTCCGCTCAAGGTCATTGAGCAGCTGGTCAAGCACCCGCTCACGGATACCGGCATCCAGTTGTTTCTCAAGGATTGGGAGAGCGTCAAGAGCCGTTCGTAACGATCGATTCCGGCGGTTTTGCGCCTCAGCTCACCAGCACAGGATCAGTCAACATGTCCATTCGACCCCGGCCTGCAGGTCCCATCGGGAGCCTGGTCTGCGCGGCCCTGCTCCTCTTCATGGCCCTTATTTCTGCCCGGAACGCCGCTGCGGCGCAGAGCCAGCTTTGGCATGAGGGGGAGCGCCACGGCGCTTCGGTCAGCCGTGAGGATGATCTTCAGGAGGAGGTCTCATACTCGCGTCACAACGCCATCACCCGCGCGGTTGCGCAGGTCAGTCCGGCGGTGGTGGGCATCAACGTCGTCCAGCTGCAGCGTTACTATCAGCGCACTCCTTTTGATGACGATCCCTTTTTCCGGCAGTTCTTCCGGGATAATCCGGTGGAAAAGCGGGTCAAGGGATTGGGGTCGGGCTTTATCATTTCACGTGCGGGTTATATCCTCACCAATCAGCACGTTGTCGCCGATGCCACTGAAATCATCGTCACCCGGGCCGGGGGAAAGCAGTACATTGCGCGCAAGGTGGGCGAGGATTATGTCAGCGATGTGGCTATCCTCAAGATTGAGGGGAATGATTTTCCCTATGTGCAGCTTGGCGACTCGGACGATGTTGTCATCGGTGAATGGGCGATCGCCCTCGGGGATCCTTTCGGGCTCTTCGATATCGGCTCCAAGGCCACCGTCACAGTCGGCGTGATCAGCGCCACGGACCGTGATTTCGGCCGGCAGGATGACGACCGCATTATGGAGGATATGATCCAGACCGACGCGGCCATCAACGCCGGGAACAGCGGCGGCCCCCTGGTCAACAGCTACGGTGAGGTGATCGGTATCAATACCTGGATCCTCTCCGGCAACGGCACCAACATCGGTCTTGGTTTTGCGCTGCCGATCAACCGGGTCAAGCGCATACTGGACGATCTCATCAACTACGGCGCAGTGGAAAGGCGCTGGTACACCGGCCTGCGTTACGAAGCGATGTCCCTGATCACAGCGCGCCATCTCGGCCTCAGGAGCGTGCACGGGGTGATTGTCTCGGAGGTGGAGGCCGGGAGTCCGGCCGCCCGCGGCGGTTTTGAGATCGGCGATGTCATTATGGGTATCAACGGCAAGGAGGTCGAAAATTTCGAGGATGTCAAGCGGATTATAGATGGCATCGACCTCAAACGGGGGGATTCCCTGGTTTTCCGGGTCTATCGCGTCCGCAGGTATCTTAATCTCACCATCAAGCTGGAGTACCGCGCCGGCGGTGCCAAAGGACGGAGCTGATGATCAAGCGCTATGCCAGGCCGGAGATGGCCGCCATCTGGAGCGATGAGCACAAGTACGAAACCTGGTTGAGGGTGGAGATCGCCGTCTGCGAAGCCCAGGCCGAGCTGGGCGCCATCCCCGCCGCGGCGGTGGCGGCGATCAAGGCGAAGGCCGGATTTTCCGCCGCCCGCATCGATCAGATCGAGGCGGAGGTCAAGCATGACGTCATCGCCTTTCTGACGGCTGTCGCCGAGAGGGTGGGGGATGAAGCGCGCTATATCCATCTCGGCATGACCTCTTCGGACCTGCTCGATACCGCTCTGGCCCTGAATATCCAGGAGGCGGGGGAGATCCTGCTTGCGGGGATCAGGGATTTGCGCGCGATCCTCGCCGGTCAGGCGCTCAGGTACAAGAACACAGTCTGCATCGGCCGGAGCCACGGTATCCACGCCGAACCCGGCAGCTTCGGACTCAAATTCGCGCTCTGGTATGACGAGATGGGCCGCCATCTGGAGCGGCTGGAGAGCGCCCTCCATGCCGCGGCTGTGGGCATGGTATCGGGTGCGATCGGCACCTTCGCCTATATCGATCCCCGGGTGGAGGAGCTCGCCTGCGTACGGCTCGGGCTGCGTCCTGCGCCCATCACGACCCAGATCATCCAGCGCGATATTCATGCCCAGTTCCAGACCGCCCTGGCCCTGTGCGGAGCGAGCCTGGAAAAGATCGCCGTCGAGATCCGTCATTTGCAGCGCACGGAGGTTCTGGAAGCGGAAGAGCCCTTCAGCGCCGGCCAGAAAGGTTCCTCGGCGATGCCGCACAAGCGCAATCCCATCGGCAGCGAGAATATCGCCGGGCTCGCCCGCCTGCTGCGCACCAATGCCCTGGCGGCGCTGGAAAATATCGCCCTCTGGCATGAGCGGGATATCAGCCACTCCTCGGTGGAGCGGGTCATTTTTCCCGACAGCTGCATCCTGCTCGATTACATGCTCCACCGGCTCGGCCGCATCATCGGCGGACTGGTGGTCTATCCGGAGCAGATGATGCGCAATCTGCGCCTCACCGGGGGATTAATCTTCTCCCAGCCGGTGTTATTGGCAT
>DAOOPF010000209.1:0-4565 GCA_035388125.1 bacterium
GAGGCGCCGAAGCGGACGGGCGGGACCTTGCCGGGGACCACGAAGCCGGGAGCGGCGCCGCCGTCGAGGATATCGACGCCGGGATCGTAGACGTTGTTGCGGTCGACGTCGAGGATGACATCATACTCGCCGGGCCACATCTTGATCGGGTTGGCATCTGTCGCCAGTGCGCCGCCGTGGATGCGGATCACCGGCAGGTAGCCCCAGTAGCCGTTCCAGAGGCACTGCACCGGCATCTCGTGGGTGCCGACGGTACGCAGGCTGAAGAGCTTGTCGCCTTTCATCCAGACCGGCTTGTGCGGCGCGATAAAGACGGTGACGAACTCGCTGGCGCCCTGCGGCCGCGTCATCGCGGTGACCTGGCCATAGATCACTTCCAGAGAGTCGAACTGGTTCTTGTGGGTGCCCCAGGCATCGCAGGCGATATCCTGGATGATATGGGCGCCGCTGGCGGGCAACTGAACGACCAGGCCCGGGTGTTTGAGATCGCCGATCCAGTCGCCGGTATTGTAGATCCCGAAGGGTTCGCGGTCGGCAACCAGATCATACAGGCCGGGAATGGCCGAATTGCTGATTTTGGTGGGCTCGAAGGTGCCGTCGCGCTCGGTGCGGTCGGTCTCGATGCCGTTATCGCTGACGTCAGTGAAGACATCGCCGAGGGTGTAATTGCTGCGATCGTTGACGAGCAGGAACTTGTAGGTGACATGGGCGCCCAGGTTGATGCCGGCGATCCAGACTGGCTGTCCGGAGAGAACGGCATGGCCAAGCGGCTCACCGGTTTCTGTCACAGCGCCCATGCCGGGATCCGGGGTGATCTGATCGCGGGCTTCGAAGGGAATGCTGAAGATCTTCCAGTCGTGCCCCACGCCGGGCTGCTCGATGTGCGCCACGAACTTGTGGTCGCCGGCCAGCTCGCCGGGCTTGCGGAAGCCGTTCAGGAACCACACCGGCAGATCGACGATCGAGCCGTTCTCATCCGAGATGACGAGCATGCGTTTGATAATGTTGCCGTCGCTCCTGCGCACGATCTGGATGTCGGTCTGCTCGTTGGGATAGAGATCGTTGATGGTCAGGAAAACATTCTCGCCGACGTAAAAGACGCTCTTTTGCACGCCGGTAGCGGCATTGAAGAGCGTGGCGTTATTGGCGGTCTGGAACTGCGAAACGGTCAAAGGATCGGTCACCTGTTCGCAGCTCATTGCAAACGCCAACACCAGCAGCGCCAGCACCAGGCCTGTTTTTGCGATTTGTTTCATCCTTGTTTCCTCCCTGTTAGATATGGTTTTGGTAATCAATAGGCTGAGTCAGCCCCCTTGCGCCACCCCTTCACGCTGCTGATGACATGTGCAGGGGTGAGATGTCTGATAAACTCGGTAATCGCGAATCCCGAATCGACGCTCAGGCCGGTTTGCAGGATCCCTTCCACTCGTTCTGCCTCGCTGGTGGCCTGATAGGTCATGCCGTACTGGTTGGGCCAGGTCAGGCGCACCCGGGCGGGTTTCATCCGCCGCTGTGTGGGCAGCGGGAAGCGGATCTGCACCCCGCCGAAGCGGTCGTAGTCGGTGATGGCGTAAAAGAGCCCGATATCGGTTTCGGCAAAAGTCCGCCGCAGGCTGAATTTGACCCCTTTATCGCCGAGCAGATACTTGCTGTAATCGATCCCCGCCATCATATCCATGCCGGGGAGATAATACTGGGCATAGACCGTATAGGTCAGGCTGTCCATGGGCGAGTAATAGAACTTGCCCTCGGTATGGAAAAAGAAGCCGGTCCGATCCAGTTTCAGGCCCGTCAGGATCCTGCGCTCCAGCCAGAATTTGGCCACCTCGCCCGAGAGGCCCCAGCGCTCCGGCATAAAGATCCCGCCCTGCAGGGCCGCATAGCTGTCGTGGGGCAGCCGGAAGAGCTGGCTGACGCCCAGGCGCCCCAGCCGTGCGCCGCTGTCAAAGACGCTGATCTCGTCGAAGAGCGGGACAAAGGCGTCGGCCTGGACCGCGGTGCCGTGCCAGATCTGGCTGCGCAGGCCGGGCTGCAGCTCGCCGTAGAGCTTGACGCGATCATCGTACTGCCCGAGCTGGATCTGATGGCCGATGGTGATGTTGGCATCGACTTTTAAGAAAGAACGGTTTTTCCAGGAGAGGACCGATGTGCGCGGCTGTTCGGTCGCCTCTCCAACTGCCAGAGTTTTGGCAAAAGCCTTCTCATCCATAGCTCCGGCCATATAGCTGCGATAGGCATCGCCATCGACGGCGATCTGGCCGCGGGCCACGCCGCGGCTGCAGGGGATGAGATAGATGCGCCGCCAGGTCGAATCGGTCTCGCTGGCGATGGCGAGGATCTCGCCGGCCGCCTTGAGATCATGGCGGTAGACGCGGTTCTCGAAAGCGATGGCCAGACCGCTGTCGGCGGCCGCGCCGATGCGCAGGTTCTCGAAACCGTGATAGGCCAGGCGCCCGTAAAGAGCCTCGTACTCATCCGTCTGGGCCTGAAGCAGCGCGCTGCCGATGAAAAAGAACAGGGCAAAGGTGCGTCGAATGGTCATCGATGTCCCGGCAAAGTTGCTGATACGGTGCAGAGCAGAGTTAAAAGGGGTGTTGGACGGTCAGGTTGGCGAGCAATGGATGCGGAACAAAGGCAGTATAACCGTGAAATTGAGATACTCTTCCCCACACGTCCCCTATTAACTAATATTAATTAATAATGTACAAAAAAGCAACAAAATAATTTATTATTCGCCAGTTTTTTCTAGTATCGCTGCCGCGCGGGCATGGGCGACCTGGCAGAAAAAGGGGGTCTCCCCGTCCATGCGGCCGGTCTCCAGCCAGGCGTGGGCCGGGCACCAGAGGCAGAGGTTGACGATGGCGCATTTGCGGCAGCTGGCCAGGAACTGCGCATCCTGCGAGCGCATGTCCCGCACCCGCGGCACCAGTTCCTCCCAGGCCTGGCGCAGCGGCACCTCGCGCAGATTTGCCGTGGTGCCCGGGGCCCAGAGCGACTGGCAGAGGCGGAAGGTGCCGTCGTAGCCGATGGCGCAGCTGCCGTTGCCGGCGCCACAGTGAAAGAGATGGTTGCAGCCGGCATGGGTGAAAGCCTCGTTGATCAGCTCATCGCAGCCCTTCAGCATCGAACCGAAACGCTCAGCGTCCGCCCTCTCCATGGCCGTCACCTCTGCGGGGGTGAGCCGCTCCGCTTTGATCTCCTCGTTGCGCACCGGATCGCGATCGTAGCGCAGATGGAGCTGGGGATCGAAGCGGTAGAAATCCTTGGTTCGAGCCCGGCCGAATTCTGCGATCGCCTCCATATCCTCCAGATTGGAGCGCAGGGCCATGGCCTTTAACCGCACTTTGATGCCGGCGGCGAAGAGGGCATCGAGCCCGGCGACAAAGTGCGCGAAGGAGCCGAGCCGGCGAGTGACGCGTTCGTAGGTTACGGCCGAAGCGCCGTAAATGGTCACCTCGATGTCGCGCGGGGGGTATTTTGAAAACAGCGCGATGTGCTCCGGCCGGATCAGGGTGGCATTGGTGAAGAGCGAGATCAGCAGCCCCTTGCGCTTGAGCATCATATAGATCTCGGCGAAATCGGGCCGCAGCAGCGGTTCCCCGCCGGTGAGCAGACACCAGAGAGCGCCCAGTTCGATCGCCTGATCGGCGATATGGCCGATCTCCTCGAGGGAGAGTTCTTTTGCCCGGGCGGCCTCATCTCCCGCCGGCAGATTGATATAGCAGTGGCGGCAGTTGAGGTTGCAGCGCGCGGTCAAATCCAGGTCAAAGCTGAAAAGGGCGCGTTTGGCCTCGAGTTTTTGCCAAAGAGCGAAATCCTGAATCTCAATCGATGAAGTATGGGTCATGCAAAAAACCTTTTATAAACCGGCCGCAGCAGCCAGCGCACGGGAAATACCAGAGGACGCAGCAGCCCGAGCCGTGACAATGCAGCGATGAGGGTCCGCTCAAGCCCCAAACCGATGCGCACCTCCCGGCCGCGGTGCTCGACCCTGGTGACCCGGCCGATGATCTTCTCCCGGGTCACCCAGCCATCGCAGTGGCAGCCGTTGTCGCCCTTGAGCAGAAAACCCCTGCGGCCGCGGCCGACGACCCGGTGCACAGCCAGCCTCTCACGCTCCGGCTGCCGGAACGCGAGCACTTCGCCGAAATGAATGCAGTCGTGGACCGGCGCGAGGGTGATCACATCCCCGCCGCGGATGAACGGCGACATGCTGGCGCCGGCGGCCTGAAAGCGGAAAGGTTTGCCCTTCTTTAGCACCGCGGTCATCAGCTCGGCAAACCCGCGGTTGGGCAGGGCTTTTGTCACATCCGCCATGGTTACCGGACGATGACGATTTTCCGCCGCAGCAGCTCCTCGAGCAGTCCCAGCACATCGCGTTCGATTTCGGCCGGCGGGGCGTCATACTCATTAGCCATGCCGGCGGCGATATCACCGAGTGTTGCAGTTCCGTCCAGCCGGCCCCAGATCGCCTTGCCGGTCTCGTTCAGGGTATAGAGTTCATCCTCCATGTCGCCGATGCCGGAAGTCAGGGGGATAATGATCAACTCACCTTCGATCTCGCG
>DAOOPF010000210.1:0-1649 GCA_035388125.1 bacterium
GCGAGGAGGAGCTGCCCAAACCCAACGACGTCTATCGCGTCAGCTTCAAGCGCCCGTTTGCGGCGAGTGATTCATTGATGTTCACGACCCGGCCGGAGGTGGCGGTGGATGCCGGTATACTCGCCTCTTCCCTGGACGATATTCTGGTGGTCCCCAATCCCTATGTGGCCACCAATGCCATGGAGACAGCCATCTCCAACCCCTTTCTCAATCAGCGCCGCAAGCTGATGTTCACCCATCTCCCGGCGCAGTGCACAATCAAGATCTTCACCGCCAGTGGCATCTTCATCGACGAGATCGAGGTCAACAATCCCCCCGAACGCGGCATCGTCCACTGGGACATGCTCACCCGCGAGGGACTCGAAATCGCCGCCGGGATCTATGTCTACCATGTCAAGACCCCGACCGGCGAGGAGAAACTGGACAAATTTGCGGTGATCAAGTGATCGCACTCCGGCCGCAGCAGCGGCCGGATGGTGCCCCTGAAGTGTGGCCGCTGCGCCGGGCTGCTTTTGCGCCCGGCTGCGGCTTGCGACCGGAAATGACAAACTGAGGTTTCGAGCATGAAAAAAAGTGCACTTATAAGCGTCCTTCTCTTCGGGCTGGCGCTCTCCGGCCCGATTCAGGCGCAGGAGCCGACCCGCATCGGCACCACCGCTGCCAATTTTCTCGAGATCGGCTACGGCACGGCCGGATCGGCCATGGGCGACGCGTATGTGAGCATGGCCAGTGATCTTTCGGCCCTCTACTGGAATCCCGCCGGACTGGCGGATATGCAGAAAAACCAGGCTCTCTTCGTCTACCAGCCCTGGATCGCCGGCATCAAGACCTCCTTCGCCGGCGTCGGCCTCAATCTGCAGAATTACGGCACCCTCTCTCTCGGCTTCACCACCGTCAACTATGGCGACATGAAGGTGACCACCATGGCCATGCAGGAGGGCACCGGCGAACTCTTTTCCGCCAGCGACATGGCCTTCAGTCTCGCCTACGCGCGCAAGCTGACCAACTGGTTCTCCTTCGGCGGCGCGGCCAAATATGTCCGTTCCTCGATCTGGCATACCGACGCCTCCGCCATGGCCATCGATCTGGGTGTGATCATCAATACCTATTTCTTCTCGCCCAACGGCCGCCGCGAACAGGGTCTCCATATCGGCATGAGTATCTCCAATTACGGTTCACGCCTGCGCTACGACGGCATCGATCTGGTCAATCCGATCGATATCCTCGAAAATGAAAACGGCAATTTCAGCGATGTGCCCGGCCGCTTCCACCTCTCCGAATGGGAGCTGCCCCTGATCTTTCGCCTGGGAGCCTCCTTGACGCCCTTTTACACCGACCACCACGAGCTGATCCTCGCGCTGGATGCGATCCATCCCAACAACAATAACGAGTCGATCAATCTCGGCGCCCAGTACGCCTTCACCTCGGCCGGTTTCGGCCGGCTCTTCCTGCGCGGCGGCTACAAGGCTCTCTTTATGAACCACTCCCAGTTCGGCCCGACCTTCGGTGCCGGCGTCGAGTCCTTTCTGCTCGGCAATGCCGGCGTCAAGATCGATTACGCTTTCCGCGACATCGGCCTGCTCGGCAATATCAACACCTTTGGTGTGACGGTGATGTTTTAAAGAAAATATCTCGCGAAGAGCCGCGGA
>DAOOPF010000210.1:1749-4548 GCA_035388125.1 bacterium
ATGAAAAAATCGATTCTCCTGATTCTGCTGCTGGCCGCGATCGCCCCGGCGCAGGAGCGTTATGCCGCCAGCTGGAAATCCCTCGACGCCAGGCCGACTCCTCAGTGGTACCGCGACGCCAAATTCGGCATCTTCATCCACTGGGGGCTCTATTCGGTGCCGGCTTTCACCCGCAAGGGCGGCTACGCCGAATGGTACTGGAACGGCATCGCCGACACCTCCACCTTCCTGCACAAATGGCACCACCGCACGTACGGAGATGACTTTCAGTACCAGGATTTTGCCCCGCTCTTCAAGGCCGAACTCTACCGGCCGGAGAAGTGGGCCGAGCTCTTTGAGCGCGCCGGGGCCCGCTATGTGGTGCTCACCTCCAAACACCACGACGGCTTTTGCCTCTGGCCCAGCACCCAAAGCTGGAACTGGAACAGCGTCGATGTCGGCCCTCATCGCGATCTGCTCGGCGATCTGACCCAGGCGGTACGGGCGCGCGGGCTGCGCATGGGTTTTTACTACTCCCTGCTCGAATGGTTCAATCCCCTCTACCGCAGCGACATCAACAACTATGTCGGCGAGCACATGCTGCCCCAGCTCAAGGAGGCTGTCACTCTCTATCAGCCCTCCATCATCTTTTCCGACGGCGAGTGGGATCATGACAGCCGGGTGCTGCGGAGCGAGGAATTTCTCGCCTGGCTGTACAACGACTCACCCGCGCCGAAGGATGTGGTGGTGAACGACCGCTGGGGCGGCGAGACCCGCTTCAATCATGGCGGCTATTTCTCGACCGAATACGAGGCGGCCGACAGCGAGCGCTCCGCGGCCTTTCTCGCGCGCGGCTGGGAGGAGTGCCGGGGCATGGGGCGCTCCTTCGGCTTTAACCGCAACGAGGATGTGCAGGACTATCAGACCGCCGAAGCCCTCATTCACATGCTGGTCGAGATCGTCAGCCGCGGCGGCAATCTGCTCCTCAATATCGGCCCGGCCGCCGACGGCACCATTCCGGTGATCATGCAGGAACGGCTGCTGCAGATGGGGGAGTGGCTCAAGGTCAACGGCGAAGCCATTTATGGCAGCCGCGTCAACCGCACGACGGGCGAGGGCGATTCGGTGCGCTTTACCCGCAGCGCCGACGGCCGCTGGCTCTATGCCATCGCGCTGCGCCATCCGGGCGCGCAGCTGCGCCTCGGGAGCGTCGAGGCGATGCCGGGCAGCGCTGTGCGGCTGCTGGGGCTCGACCGCGATCTGGATTGGCGGCAGGAGGGGGGCGAGCTGATCATCGATCTGCCCGTTGGCGTGATCCATCGCATGCCCTGCGAACACGCCTGGGTTTTCAGGATTCAGGCCCGTCCCTATGTGGAGCGCCCGGCCATTCAGGCCGCCTCCTTCATCAGCATCGACAAACCTTTGCACCTGACCCTAACCGCAGAACCGGCCGATGCGCAGATCCGCTACACGCTGGACGGCACAGAGCCCACCCCGGCGAGCCCCCTCTACACCGGATCCCTGCGGCTCAGCTCGAGCGGCCTCCTGCGCGTCCGCGCTTTCCGGGAGGGCTTTGCCCCCAGCCTGACGGTGCAGCAGCAGGTCAGCGTCCTCAAGAGCGGAGAGAACGGCCTCGCCTGCCGCTACTATGAGGGGGAGTGGTCCAGGCTGCCCGATTTCGACGCGCTCAAACCGGTCCGGGAGCTCCGGGCCTGGGATTTTTCCCTCGCTCCCGTCATCCGGCGCGAGGAAAATTTTGCTCTCGTGTTCGATGGTTATCTCCGGATCGACCGTGCGGGTAAATATGCCTTTTTTACCCGTTCCGACGACGGCTCGTGCCTCTGGATCGACGGCCGTCTGGTGGTCGATAACGACGGCCTGCACGGGGCCCGGGAGGCCGGGGGCGAGGTTGAGCTGGCACCCGGCCGTCACGCCCTGCGCGTCGGCTTTCTCGAACGCGGCGGGCAGGAACTCCTCCAGGTCTCCTGGCAGGGGCCGGAGCTGCCGAAACAGCCCCTTCCGCCCTCACTGCTCTACCGGCGCAAGTAGGCTGGTGTTGTGTTGTATCCGGCGCCGGCCGCAGCCGGCCCCGCAGATGGTGAACCCTAAAGCGCGCAGGTGCGCGCAGCTATCCATTCGGAAGCAGGAGAATTATGAAACGGTTGATTCTACTCGCCGCAGCCCTGGTGCTGGCGGCGAACAGTTACGGCCAGATTCGCGGCATCGCCGGAGCAGAGCGCCTGACGGCGTGGCAGGTGGCCGATTATGCCGCAGACTACCGGCCGGCGCCCGCGGCTGCCGGGACCGCTCCAGCGGCCGGCTTTTTCAAGAGCGGTAGCCAGGAGTACGTCCTGATCGACCAGCTCGCTATCGATGATTATGTCATGCCGCGCGAGCGCTGGGCCGTCGCCTTTGATCCCGCGCGCTGTGATCTGACCCTGCACGCCCCGGCCGCTGCGGACCGGCTCAACGATGAGGCCCTGGCCGCCATCGAACGCGCGCCGGACTGGCTGGAGCGGGATCTGCGCCTCACTTTCTCCCTGCTCACCCCGGAGTTTCAGACCCTGTGGGCCAACGGCATCCTCGCGGCCGAGGATCCCTGCATCGACGAATTCGCCTTCGCTGTCGCCCACTCCTCGCCGCAGTACCTGATGTCCGGTTACGGCTCACCCGGGCTCTTTCTCGAGAACGCCAGATCGATCTATGCCAACGATGCCTTTCTGGATTACGTCGAGGTGGTCGACTACGGCACCTCTGCCAGCGATCCCGATTATTATACCACCACCCGCTACAAGACCCTGCGCAGCGGCAGCCTGGTCG
>DAOOPF010000211.1:0-4546 GCA_035388125.1 bacterium
CGTAATAGATGTCGCCGACCATGCGTTCATTTTCGGGTTTTTCGAGATAGAGCTCAGCCAGCCGCCCGTCTTCAAGGATTGCGACGCGCGATTCGCCGACGGAGATGTTGATGATAATTTCTTTTTTCATGGTACCTCATTTCTTACACTTTGATGCCGCCCTCCACCGCCGCGAAGGGGGAGACAAGTTCCCCCTCCCTCTCCATCCACAGATGCATCCGTTCGATGGTAGCCAGCCGCGCGCGGCCGGGCTCGTCGGGGAAGAGCAGGCTGATAATTTCTTCCATACGCACGGTCTTGCCGTGTTCGATATGGCTTACGATCTGCAGTGCGCCCTCCTGCCAGGTCAGGCCGCCGATGAAAGGCCGGACATCGATGTGGCGTGGGGGCTCTTTTTCTTTTTTGCGCGTCACCCAGGCCTCGCTGCGTCCCATGAGCGCCTCGATGCGCGTCTCCAAATCTTCAGGTTCCGCCAGCGTGGGCCAGGTCACCCGGCACACGGAGCGGACGATCTCGTCGGCCAGGGCCCGCGGCTTGACCGGCAGGAGCCGGCCTTCCCGGATAGTAATCCCGGCCGGCAGTTGGGCTGAAAGGGCGGCGACGTGCGGGCTGATCTCATCCCCTTCTGCCATGAGGTCGAGGTATTCGGCCCGGCTGATCTGCCCCGTCGGCAGCGGCGGCCCGTACGCAATGCGGGGATGCGGATTGAACCCCTCGCTGTAAACCAGGGGCCAGCCGGCCCGCCGCAGTGCGCGTTCGAAAACATGAATGAAATCGAGGTGCGAAATCCAGCGCACCTCTTCACCCCGATGATAATGCAGCCGCACCCAGCGGCCCTCCCGGCGCGACTCCTCCGGAGTTGGTGTGCGAGGCCCGGCTGACTGATCCGGCTGAGACGGCGCTCCGGCATCTTCCGGCCCGGCCGCTTGCTGCCGGCCGCCGTCCGGGCGAATGCTCCTGCTCCCCCTCAGAATCTCCTGGCAAACGGGCTGAGCCATGAGGCCGCAGCGGTTGCATTGGCCGTCACGGCAGTCGGGCGTCACCTCCTGCCCGAGCGCGCGGCGGTACTCATCCTGCAAAAATCTGGTTGTCACCCCTTTGTCGATGTGCCCCCAGGGCAGGGGCGCGTCAAGGGGATAGCCCCCGGTGTACTGTTCCGGCTGCAGCCCCTCATCGGCGAGGGCGCGCAGCCAGATTTCGTGATGATAATTTTCGGACCAGCCCTCCAGCGTGGCGCCCGACTGCCAGGCGCGCAGAATGACCCGCCCGAGCCGGCGGTCGCCGCGGGCGAGCACCCCTTCGATTTGGGCCACCTCGGCATCGCGCCAGCTCATCTTGACCAGCTTGTCGCGGATGCGGTCGCGCAGAAAGCCGAGCTTGCGCCGGGTCTCCTCCGGCCCGTCCTGAGCAACCCACTGAAAGGGCGTGCCCGGCTTGGGGACGAAAGGCGAGACCGATACGTTTATGCGGATCCCGTTCCGCCGCCGCGCCAGGGCGACGACCTGCCCGATGAGATCGGCTATCCCCTGCAGGTCTTCATCCTGCTCGGTCGGCTGGCCGATCATGAAATAGAGTTTGACCACCTTCCAGCCTTCACGGAAGGCCAGATCGACGGCCCTGAGCAGATCATCGGCCGTGGTGGTCTTGTTGATGACCTCGCGGAGGCGGGCGGTCCCCGCCTCGGGGGCGAGGGTCAGACCCGACTTGCGCACCCCTTTGGCGAAACGGGCCACCTCGGGGGTGAATTTTTCGGGGCGCAGCGAGGGGAAAGAGATGTTGACCATCCTCTCTCCGAGCCCGGCCTGGAGCCTCTCCATGAGCGGCCCCAGCTCCTCATAGTCGGAGGTCGAGAGCGAAACCAGCGAGACCTCGTCATAGCCGGTCGTGCGGATGCTCTCGATGGCCTGTTCGACCAGGTCGTCGACGCTGCGCTGCCGGACCGGGCGGTAGATCATGCCGGCGTTGCAAAAGCGGCAGCCGCGCGAACAGCCGCGGGCGATTTCCAGGGAGACGCGATCGTGTGTGGTGGCGATGACCGGCACGAGCGGCCGGTGTGAATAGTTGCCGCGATCCAGTCCGGAAACAATGCGGCTGCGGATGCGCGCGGGCGCCTCTGCATGCAGGGGTTCCAGTCCGGCGAAGGCGCCGGTATCGCTCAGATGCGGATGGTAGAGCTGCGGAACATATACCCCGGGAATCTGCGCGCAATCGCGCAGAAGAGCCCCCCGTGATTGACCCTCGCGCCGGGCTTTGGCCACGGCTGCGGTCAGCTCGAGCAGAACCTCCTCGCCATCGCCGATGACGAAGAGATCAAAAAAGTCGGCGACGGGCTCGGGATTGAAAACCGAGGGGCCGCCGCCCACGATGAGCGGTCCGTCCTGCCGCTCGGCCGCCAGCAAGGGCATGCCGGCCAGATCGATCAGGTCGAGGATGGTAGTGTAATTGAGCTCATACTGCAGCGTGAAGCCGATGAGATCAAAATCCCGCAGCGGTGAAAAGGTCTCGAGTGAAAAGAGCGGCACTCCCTTTTCCCGCATCTGCGCCGCCATGTCCGACCAGGGCGCGAAGACGCGCTCGGCGTAGATGTGCGGCTGCTGATTCAGAATATGGTAGAGGATCGGATAGCCCAGATAGGACATGCCGACCTCGTAGACATCCGGAAAGACCAGGGCGACGCGGATCTCCGCCTCCGCCGGATCCTTGCGGATCATATTGAATTCATTGCCGATATAGCGGCCGGGTTTGGCCACAAACGGCAGCAAATCGCTGAATATACGCTGCTTCAGGGAAGGATTGCCGGAATTGGACTGCGCAATGGTCACACGTTTATCCTAAACCCGCAGATTGCGCACAAATTCCATCCCCTTTTCCACCGCCTGCTCGTTCAGCGGAATAAGATTCTTCCGCTTGATCAGGGTTGGCATGGCGGCGAAAATGGCCTCCTTGGGCAGAATCGAGGTATAGCCGATGTAGGCTCCCAAAATGACCATGTTGGCGCCGCGGGTGTTGCCGAGTCCGTCAGCGATGGTCGAGGCCGGAATGCCCAGCACCTTGACATCGGTACGTTTGGGCGCCCGGGTGACCATGGCCGTATCGTAAATGATCAGCCCGCCCGGCACCACCTCGTCCTCAAACCGTTCGAGCGAGGGCAGATTCATCGCCACCAGCAGGGTCGGCCGCGACACCGTCGGTGAACCGATGCGCCGGTGCGACAGATTGACATGGCAGTTGGCCGTGCCGCCGCGCATCTCCGGTCCGTACGAGGGGATCCAGGAGACATGATAGCCGGCATGCATGCCCGCTTCGGCCAGCATCAGGCCGAGCATCAGCACGCCCTGGCCGCCGAATCCCGCCAGCTTGATGCGGGGATCCTGGAACTCGGGCGCCGGCGGGGCGGCCTTGATTTCGGTTTCCCTCTCGACGGGAAGTTCCAGAGCCTCGCGGATGCCGTCCACCTGAAAGATGTGGCGCTTGTTCTCCGATACCGGCACCTCCTCGGTGCGGTCGCGGTAAACCCCGAGCGGGAACTGCTGGATCATATTGTCGCTCAGCCACTGTTTGGACTGCACCGGGTCCATCTTCCAGTTCGAGGGGCAGGTCGACAGCACCTCGATCAGGGAAAAACCCTTGTTGTCGATCTGGTTCTTCAGCCCCTTGCGCACAGCGCGGCGCACTTTGGCCGTATTCTTGGCGTCGGTGAGCGCCACCCGCTCGACATAGACCGGGGCCTCGAGGGTGGAGATCATCTCGCTGACCTTGATCGGATAACCCTCATTGCCTGCATTGCGGCCGTAGGGCGAGGTGGTGGTCTTTTGGCCGACCAGGGTGGTCGGGGCGAGCTGACCGCCGGTCATGCCATAGATCGCATTGTTGACGAAAAAGACGGTGATGTTCTCGCCGCGGTTGGCCGCCTGGATAATCTCGGCCGTGCCGATGGCCGCCAGATCGCCGTCACCCTGATAGCTGATGACGATGCTCTCCGGATGGGTCCGCTTGAAGCCGGTCGCCGACGCCGGAGCGCGGCCGTGGGCGCACTGAATGTTGCCGGTGCGGAAATAGTAATAGGCGAAGACGCTGCAGCCCACCGGGCTGAAAAAGACTGTGCGCTCGCGGATGCCGAAATCGTCGATCGCCTCGGCGATGAGCTTGTGCAGCACGCCGTGACCGCAGCCCGGGCAGTAATGGGTCACATCCTTGCTCGGGCTCGGATTGCGGTCGTAAATATCGAAAAAACTATCCGCTTTTGCCAGAACTTTCTCTGCCATCGCTCAACCCTCCAGAATTTTCAGAGCCCGTTCCTGGACCTCTTCCGGCGAGGGGACCATCCCTCCCATCCGGTTGTGGAGGTGGACTGGACGCTTGCCGTTCAGGGCCAGGCGCACGTCATCCACCATCTGTCCGTTGGAGAGCTCAACCACCAGGAATTGCCTTGCGTGATCGCCCAGTTCATTGATGTGGGCGCTCGGGAAGGGCCAGAGTGAGATGGGACGCATCATGCCCACCTTTTTACCCGCGGCGCGCATATCATCAACAGTCGACTGGACGA
>DAOOPF010000212.1:0-4545 GCA_035388125.1 bacterium
TCACCGCCACGCGCTATATCCCCCTCACCGCCACCATCGTCCTCTTCATGGCGGCCTTTGGCATCTATATGTTCATGAAGGTCCAGTTCCTCACCTTCGCCATCCTGGTCTATCTCATCACCGCTGTCGTCTCCCGCGTGCAGGAGACCCCGCAGGTCTATGTCGATGCGGTCAAGACCCTGGGGGCGAACAAATGGCAGACCATCAAAAGCGTCTTCATCCCGCACGTCCTCTCGCGGGTGTTCACCGATTTCATCAACATCGTCGCCATCAGTTGGACCTACGCCGTCTATGTTGAACTGATCAACAAGCAGGAGGGCGGTATCGGCGCCCTCATCCAGAACCTCTATTTCCGCCAGAACGAGGTGGACAAGCTCTACATGCTCATCCTCATCATGGTCGGTGTCGGCTTCTGTTTCGATCTGCTGCTGCGCTTCATCGACCGCAAGACATTTCCGCATAAATACGCATAAGGCGATCCCGTATGACTCCAGACTTTACCAACACCAATCTGCCCGATATCATTGAACTGAAAGATATCAGCACCAGCTATGACAAGGGCCAGAGCTATATCATCAGGGATTTCAATCTGCTCATCGAGGACATCCCCGACAAGGGTGAGTTCATCGTCATCCTCGGCAAATCGGGCTGCGGCAAGACCACCATCCTCAAATACATCGCGGGATTGAAAGAGCCGACCTCCGGCCAGGTTCTCATCCGCGGGCGCGAGCGCGACCTCTCGGTCCCCATCAGCGTCATCTTTCAGGAGCCCTCCGCCCTCGAGCACTATACTGTGCTCAAGAACGTCATGCTGCCGCTGCTCTACAAAGGCGTGCCGGAGAGCGAGGCCGCCGACCGGGCGATGACCATGATCAAGGCGGTCGGACTGGACGGCCACGAACACAAATACGCCAAGTTCGGCAAACTCTCGGGCGGGCAGGTGCAGCGCGTGGTCATCGCGCGCAGCCTCATCGCCAACCCCGGCATCATCCTCATGGATGAGCCCAACCGCGGCCTCGACAACGAAACCGCCCTGCAGATCGACCTGCTCATCGCCGACCTCTGGCAGAAACTCCAGTCGACGGTCATCCTCGTCACCCACAATATCGACCAGGCGGTCTTTCTCGGCGACAACATCTATATCATGGGCGGCAAGCCGGCCAAAATCGTCCAGCATTTCCGGGTCCCTCTCCCCTATCCGCGCACTCGCGAGATCAAGCGCAGCCGGGAGTTCCTCGACCTCGCCGGCGAAATCGAAGAGTACTTGTACCAACTCTGAGCCGCAAATCGCTGCAGCCCGGCAAAACCGGCACCAATTAATGACAAAGGCAGGAATCAAAATTCCTGCCTTTGTCGTTATAGCGTGAAAACGATCTCATCAAGGAGGCAACATGACGACGGTGAAACAGCTTTTGGCGGGCAAGACAGCGGGGGTGGTGACCATCTCTCCGGAGCAGAGCGCCTTTGAAGCTCTGCAGAAAATGGCCCAGGCCGATATCGGCGCCCTGATCGTGACTGAGGGCAAAAAAGTGGTGGGGATCTTTTCCGAGCGGGACTATGCGCGCAAGGTGAGCCTGCGCGGCAAAACGGCCATGGAGTGCCTGGTCGGTGAGCTGATGACACGCCGGGTCTATTACGCCGATCCCGCGCAGACCATCAACGACGTCATGGCGCTGATGACGGCCAAACGCATCCGCCATCTGCCCGTCATGGAAAAGGAAGAGCTGACCGGGGTGATTTCTATCGGGGACGTGGTCAAGGCGGTCATCGCCGACCACGAGTTCACCATTCACGAGCTGGAAAAATATATCACCGGCAGCCCGGGCCTGGAGATTTAGGTCGATTACGGAACCCGCGAGTCCAGCCCCAGCCGGGCATTGTTCTGCCAGAGGTAGAAATCGAGGTTATTGACCAGGGCGTCCCCGTTCAGATCCTCGGCATGATAGCCGGCGCCGGGGAGAGTGAAAAGCTTGTTGTACCAGGGGACATAATCACGGCTGGTGAGGTAGCCGTCCCGGTTGATGTCACCGGCCGGCATGCAGTAGCGGCCGATGCTTAACACCCCTCCGCTGCCGTAATACTGGCTCGCTGCCAGGCTGAAATCGTAGAGGCGGTACTCGGTCGAGTTGAGGGCAAAGGCGGCGGCGCTCATCACCGCGGCATGGTTGCGGTGGCGCAGCACGATCCAGTAGCTCCCCGCCGGCAGGGATAAGGAGAGATTATAATTTGTTCCATCGGCCTCGACCAGATTTCCTTCCCTGTTTATAAAATAGGACTGCCGGTAGACTGGCGCTCCCCCCGGCGCTGTGCGCAGCTCGAGCAGAATCCAGTCGGCGACGTTGGTGGGGACGGTGGTCACCGTGCGCGGGGCCTCGGCATAGGGCGAGGTCAGGGGTATGTAGCCGCTCAGAGCCAGCTCGTTTCTCATGCCGCTGGTTATGTTCCATCCCTCCAGCCGGGTGCGGACCCGCAGCTTGGCCGCTGTGGCGGGATCGAAAATGGTGATCTGGCCGCCCTCGGCAGCCATCGAGCTGAGGCCGGAAAACCCGGTCAGCTTGGACCAGGGCACTGTCACGGCATAGTTCCCCATTCCACCCGTGACGGTACAGGTCAAGGTGACAATGGCGCCGCTGCTGCCGGAGATGGGGGTCCCGTTCAGATTCAGACCAAGAAACATATAAGATCCTGTATAGGATCCTTCGGATTGATACGTACAGGAAACATTGTGGTCAGGAATCCGTTCGGTTTTTAAAAAGGAAGTGCCGTCGAATACCAGGCCGGCAGGAAATCTTAAATAGAATTGAAAGTCCCTGATCGGATCTTCATTGGTCACATCAATATAGACCGTTACCGTCTGGCCGGTCATATAGGTGACATCCCGCACCTTCAAGACATTGGTGCCCGCAGCAGCCTCCCGTGCTCCCCATCCGAGGGCCAAACCCAGAATCGCCGCCGCAGTGAATATGTACCGCCGCATATGGATCATTTCATTTCCTGCCATTAAGTCTATAGCTTCCACTCAGCCCGGAACCGGGCCGGGCTGCCTGCCATTATTCCCGTCATTAATATACTACAGAAAATTCAAACATTTGGGGAAAATTAACATCGCCGGTTTGCGCGGCGTCACAATTTACTGTTTCTCTCCACCTGCCACGCCGGCGGAACGGCATTTCAGGCCGTCGCCGAGCCCCGTCCGGACCAACAACAAGAGGGCCAACCCCGCCGCCGGTGGTGCGGCCGGCTCCGGAATAACCATCAGCCGCGCTTTTATGCAAATAAACCTTGACATTAACCGTAAATCTGCTAAATTAGGAATACTGAACCGGTTCAGATTATTTGACACAGTAAATTAATTTAGCTTGAGTTATGAAATAGATAATCGGTTTATATTATGCGCGCGACCATCGCCGATATCGCCCAGCTCGCCAATGTCTCCAAGGCCACCGTCTCCGCGGTCCTCAACGACCGCCCCGGCATCTCCCCCCAAACCCGAACCCGCATCCTCGAACTGATTAAAAAACTCAACTACCGCCCCAATGAAATCGCCCGCTCCCTCTCCAGCCGCAAAACCCGCACCATCGGACTGGTGATCAAGGAGATTGACAATCCCTACTTCGCCCGCATCATGAAGGGGGTCTTTGATGTCTGCCGCGAACGCACCTATACCGTACTCCTCGGCAGCTCGGAACTCTCCCCGGCCCAGGAACGTCAAAGCATCGAAGCCCTCTCCAGCCAGCGCGTCGGCGGCCTCATCATCTCCCCCCTCCAGGGCACCGAAGTCGATTTCACCTGGCTCGCCGACCTGCTCCGCGACCGCTATCCCCTGGTCATGCTCGGCCAGGTTAAAAACTATCACACCACTGTGGTCGACATCGATAACGTCCAGGCCGCCCTTCAGGCCGTGGAATACCTGATCGGACTCGGCCACCGTGATATCGCCTACTTCGCCGGCCCCTCCTACTCCAGCCACAGCGAAGACCGCCTGCAGGGCTATCAGCAGGCGCTGATGAAGCATGGCCTGCCCGTGCACCCGGACCTGATCGTCCAGGCCGGCTCGGACCGGGAACTCGGCTATCAGGCGGGCCTCAGGCTCTTCTCGGCGCCCGGCCTCCATCCCACCGCGGTCTTTTGCTACAACGATCTCGTCGCCATCGGCCTGATCAACGCCCTGGCCGAACTCGGCATCACCGTCCCCGGCCAGGTCTCGGTCATCGGCTGTGACGACCTCGAGGTCTCCCGTTACTTCCGCGTCCCCCTGACCACCATCCACGTCCCGGCCTACGAGATCGGCCGGGCGGCCGCCGAGATGGTCATCCACGATCTCGAAGATGAAAACGGCGCCAATCCGCAAATCATTCTCTATGAAGCAAGGCTGATCGCACGCCACTCCTGCGCACCGGCCCTCCCGACCCAAGATAAGGAACAGCACCATGACCGAACCCCTGATTCTAGATGAAAACCGCTTTTTTGATTCCGATCCGGCGATCCGCCGCATCGCGCGCGACCTCTACCTGGGGGTCAAGGATCTGCCGATCGTCAGCCCCC
>DAOOPF010000213.1:0-2124 GCA_035388125.1 bacterium
CGCACCGTCACCGTCGTCCAGGCCGCCGCCTATTTTCTCTCCATCTCGACGGAAAGGCTTGATTTTGCCAGCGATGCGGGCCACAGCAGTTTCACCATCAGCTCCAATGCGCCCTGGAGCACGACCATAGACGCAGCCTGGCTCTCCGTAACGCCTGCGACCGGGTCGAATAGCGCCACTCTAACTGTCTCCGTGCTCGCCAATACAACGACCAATCCGCGCCGCGGAGAGATCACAGTTTCCGGCGGCGGCATAACCAGGACCTTGCTCGTATCCCAGCATGCCGCCGAGGCGATCCTGACCGTCTCACAGCCGAGTCTGACCTTTGCCGCCGGCGCCGGCAATGCTATCGTCAATCTCATTTCCAACGTCACCTGGGCGATCAGCGATGATGCGGAGTGGATCACGCTCTCGGCAGCCAGCGGCTCGAACAACGCCACCATCGCCATTTCTGTGACGGCCAATCCACTCTCGAGCGTCCGCAGCGGCATCATCACCATCACCGGGGGCGGGCTCACCCGGACCATATCAGTGTCCCAGGCCGCATCGGCCCTCTCCCTGACGGTGTCTCCTCCGAGCCTCACTTTCGGCGCAGGCGCCGGCAGCACGACCTTCACGCTGAGTGCGAATGTCCCCTGGAGCGCCAGTGACGATGCCGTCTGGATCACCCTCTCCCCCGCCAGCGGCACAAAAGATACGACCGTAGCTGTGACCGTGACGGCCAATCCCTCCACCAGCTCCCGAAGCGGTACAGTCACTCTCACCGGCGGCGGCATTACCCGGACGGTCGCCATCTCGCAGTCCGGCGAGTCGGCTGTGCTGACCACTTCGCTGACTACACTCCCCTTCAGCGCCGGCGCGGGCAGCGCGACCTTTTCAGTCACCTCGAACGTCAGCTGGAGCGTCAGCGAGGATGCCGCATGGATCTCGATCTCACCGGTCAGCGCCACCTACAACGCCACCGTAACCCTGACTGTTCTGGCCAATCCCTCGACGGCTTCGCGCAGTGCGACAGTGAACGTCAGCGGCGGCGGGGTCGCGAGAACGATTACAGTCAACCAGTCCGGCGCAGCGGCGGTGCTGACGGTTGCGCCGGTCTCGCTTTCGTTCGGCGCCGGAGCGGGCTCCTCCACCTTCGGGATAACCTCGAATTTAAGCTGGAGCGTGAGCGATGATGCCCCCTGGCTCTCGGCATCGCCTGCAAGCGGCGCGAGGGATACCACAGTGACGGTCACGGTCGCCGCCAACACCACAACGACACCCCGCAGCGGAACGTTGTCCATCACCGGCGGAGGCATCACCCGCAGCGTCACGGTGACCCAATCCGCAGCTGCTGCCATCTTGACCGCATCCACAACCAGCCTCATTTTTTCAGCAAGCTCAGGCAGCGCCGGCTTTACCGTCAGCTCCAACATCAGCTGGAGTGCGAGCGCTGACGCCGCGTGGCTGACGGTCTCGCCGGCCAGCGGTACAGGGGATTCGATGATGACCGTCGCCGTGACCGCCAATCCGACGGTAAATCCGCGCAGTGCGTTGGTCGTCATTACGGGCGGAGGGATCACCAGGAACGTTGCCGTGACCCAGTCGGCCGGGGCGGCTGCGATCACACTTTCCCGGTCGGCGATCCCGTTCGGCGCCGATGCTGCCACGGCCGAGTTGGAGGTCACCGCCAACATCAGCTGGAGCGCGAGCGATGACGCCGCCTGGCTGATGGTTTCGCCTGCCGCCGCTCCGAATGATACCACAGTCACAGTGACCGCCCTGGCCAATCCCGCGACCAGCGCCCGCACCGCGACCGTGACCTTTACAGGTGGCGGAGTGGTCCGCATGCTCACCGTAACCCAGGCGGGTTCGGCGGCGAATCTCTCCGTCAATCCGGCCGGTCTCTCCTTCGCTGCCGGAGCAGCCAGCGCTCCGCTTGCGGTAACGGCCAATGTTGCGTGGAGCGCCGATGATAACGCGCCCTGGGTTACGCTTTCTCCGGCCGGTGGAAGCCGTGACACCACGGTCACAGTGATGGTAACGGCCAACCCGACGACGAGTTCGCGCAGTGCGACTGTGACGATCACGGGCGGCGGGATGAGCAGGAGTGTGGCGATCAACCAGTCCGCAGCGGCCGCCCTC
>DAOOPF010000213.1:2224-4534 GCA_035388125.1 bacterium
TCCTGGATCCAGCTGCTGCCGGCGAGCGGCACGGGCGACTCGACCGTGACCGTGACCGTCGCAGCCAATTCCTCCACCACCGGGCGCAGCGCCGCAGTGATTTTCACTGGCGGGGGTATGACCAGAACGGTCAGGATCGAACAGTCGGGAGCGCCCGATGCCGGCACCATTCTGGTCCGCACCAATGTCGACCAGGCCGCCTACACCATCACCGGGCCGGCGCAGTTTTCGGGGAATGGCCGGGAATTCATCGTCCAGTCGGCCCCGTCGGGCCTCTATACGATCACCTTTGGGCAGGTGATGAACTACATTGCCCCTCCGGAGGGGCAGCTGCGGCTGACAGCCGGCGACACGATCCGGTTCACCGCCGAGTACATCCTGATCACCGCTGATTTCTGGCAGAAGGCGGACAGCCTTTCCATCGGCCCCATCTCCCCCCTTGCGGTCAGCCCGGACGGGGCGATTTTCGCCGGGAGTGAGCGCAGCGGCATCTTCCGCTCCACCGACTATGGCAGCAGCTGGGTTCCGGTCAATCAGGGGCTCACCGATCTCAACATCAGTGCCCTGGCGGTGAGCTCGGCCGGCCCGATCTTTGCGGGCAGCGTCATGAGCGGCACCTTCCGCTCCACCAACCAGGGGGAAAACTGGGTGGCCATCCATAACGAATTCGCCGCCCTCAATATCAGCGCCCTGGCCGTCAACGCACAGGATCAAATCTTCTCGGGGACCTGGAACGGCGCGATTTTCCGCTCAACCGACTATGGAAGCACCTGGAAGTTGATGAACCGGGGCCTGACCGCATCCAATATCAGCGCTCTCGCCGTCTCGGCCGCCGGTGATCTCTTTGCGGGTTCGTGGTCGAACGGCCTCTTTCGCTCGAGGGACAACGGCGCCAACTGGAGCCCCGTCAACACCGGTTTTACTATCGCATCGCGCGTCAGAAGCCTGGTCATCGATCACAACGGAACCATCTACGCGGGCACGCTGGAGAACGGTCTTTTCCGCTCCACTGATAACGGCGAAAACTGGCTGCCGCTTAACACCGGCTTGACGACGCGGGCCATCCGCTCCCTGGCAGTCAACGGTGCAGGGGCACTGTTCGCGGGGACCGACGCCGGGGTCATCCATTCGGTCGACTCGGGCGAGAGCTGGACTCTTCTCAACAGCGGTCTGACGAATCCTCGCATTACCGCACTCGCCATCAACGCCCTAGGCTACCTCTTCGCCGGCACCGAATCCAGTGAGTTCTTCAGCAGCATTCAGCCGACGACAGAGGTGAAATACGAAGCTCCTGCCCCTCCCGCCGTCTTCAGCATGCGTCAGAATTATCCAAATCCCTTCAATCCCGTGACCACCATCACCTACTCGCTCGAGCGCCCCGCCCATACCGAAATTCATCTCTATAATATCCGCGGGCAAAGGGTCAGAACACTATTGGCAGGCATGGCCGGTGCGGGGGTGCATCAGGTCAGCTGGGACAGCCGTGATGATAACGGCAGGATCTGTCCGGCAGGGGTCTATATCGCCCTCATGGTCAGTGGCGAGCGGAGAGAAAGCATCAAGCTCCTCCTTTTGCGTTGACCCCCGATTCTGTTAATAAAAAGCCCTCAACAGAGACTCTGTTGAGGGCTTTTTTTCAGTACCCCTAGCAGGATTTGAACCTGCGACCAACGGTTTAGGAAACCGCTGCTCTATCCAGCTGAGCTATAGGGGCAAGGGACTGTTTTATATCGCCACCAGGTTTGCAAAAGTCCGGAGGGCGAAAGCCGCACTCCGGATGTGCGGTATAAATTAGCAAATTCTCGCCATTTTAGCAATACCTAATAATCGACCCGGATGGGAGAATCCCGCTCCGCAAGCAGCACTCACGGCCGCGCCCGGCCGGGAATCCCCCTGCAGGCGCGTCCCGAATGGCTGCCCGCAGCCCTGATGCCTGGCGCAAATAAAAAAGGCAGCCATCTCTCGAACCACCTTAGGGGGGTCGGTGGAATGAGGGGGATGATGGCTGCCCTGCGGGTCAGTCATGCCAAAAAGTAATGTCTGGTTATCCGTGATGCCGGAACTGAGCCGCCTGCCCGGCTGACAGGATCACAAATCCCCGGGGAGAGAAGAGAAGGCATGTAAATATCCCCTTTGCGGCGGGAGATCATGCTTTCACTCTACAAGTTGGCTGCCGATGTTTAGGCCTGTAGCATTGATAGTTTAGTATAACATAAAATGAAATATAACGCAAGCAGAAAATGGACTTTTTTTATCTGAATTCATTCCGGGACTTGATTCGTTCAAATAGAGCAGATCTTTTGTGAAAAA
>DAOOPF010000214.1:0-3225 GCA_035388125.1 bacterium
TCCGGTTGGCGCGGATTGATTACATATTTACACATTTAAAGGGGTGCTTTCAAACGCTCAAACTCGTAATCGGGAGAACGGTTGTGTCTGGTACGTCGATCAGGGGAGCTGGCTTTATATTCGGGGTTTTCGTCACGCTGATGCCCGCATTTGCGCAGGCGCAGGAGTGGCTGACCTTCTTTGAAAAATCGCAGGGTCTGGCAACGCCGCGCTACGCGGAGACCATGGCTTTCTTCCAGAAACTGGACCAGGCGTCACCCTACGCCCGGCTGGAGTCCTTAGGCGAGAGCCCCGAGGGGCGTTCGCTTCCCCTGTTGATCATCTCTTCGGAAAAGGCCTTCACTCCGGAGAAAGCGCGCCGGACCGGCAAACCGGTCGTCCTTATTCAGGGCGCCATTCACAGCGGCGAGAGCGACGGCAAGGACGCGGTGATGCTGCTGGCGCGTGACCTGCTGATCCATAAAAAGCATCAGGACCTGTTCGATAATTTCATTTTTCTGATCATCCCCATCTTTAACGTGGACGGACACGAACGATTCTCGCCCTACAATCGCATCAATCAGAACGGCCCGCAGGAGATGGGCTGGCGGGCCACCGCGACGCGCCTCAATCTTAACCGCGATTTTATGAAAGCCGATGCGCCGGAAATGCGTCATTGGCTGCAAATGTACCATCGCTGGATGCCGCACCTCTTCTATGACTGCCACACCACCGACGGCATGGATTATCAGTATCTCCTCACCTGGAATATCAACGAACATGAGCCGTTCGGCGGGGCTGTCGCCAGATGGACGCGGGAGACCTTTCTGCCCGGTGTCAAGGCGAGATGCGCGGCGCAGAACCTGCTCATCGGCCCCTATGCCGATCCGCTCGATTATGATCATCCTGAAAAAGGTTTTGTCATCGGCGTCTGGCGGCCCATGCTCTCCAATGCCTACGCCACGGTGTGCAACCGGGCGGGATTTCTCATTGAAACCCACTCTTTAAAGCCCTATGCGCTGCGTGTGCAAGCCACTCTCGATTTTATCCTGATCGGATTGCGGGAGATCCTGAAAGATCCGGACGCCTTTCTTCAGGCCATCGCGGAGGAGGAGCAGCGTGTTTCAGCGTGGGGGGCTTACCCCGCCGGGGAGTTGACAGTGCCCCTGCAGTTCAAGACCCGCTTCGACCGGGGGGACACAGTTCTTTTCCAGGGCTATCGTGTGGAAAGAAAAACCGGGCCGGTCTCCGGACGCGAATATCCGGTCTATACCCCGGAAAAACTCTCCACGCCGGTGCTCTTTTTTGACGAGATCGAAGCGACGGCGGAGGTGGCTCCTCCTTACGCCTATCTGATACCATCAGGCTGGCACGCCGTCATCGATGTCCTGCGCGCGCACGGTATCAAAATGTATCGCCTCACCCGGGAATGCGAGGGGCTGTTTGAAGGGTACCGCTTCAAGGATGTCAAATTCCAGCCGCGATCGAATGAAGGCCGCTCACTGCCCCTTTACCAGACGGTTGCAGTGACCGAAAAGTGCTTTTTCCCCCCGGGCACCATCTATGTGCCCATGGGTAATCCCCGCGGCAAGCTGATCATGCATCTTTTGGAGCCGCAGGCTCCGGACGCTCTGGTGGCATGGGGATTGATGAATACCATCTTTGAAGACCGGGAATACTTTGAATCCTATGTCATGGAGCCCCTGGCGCAAAAAATGATGGCGGAGGATAAAGAGCTGGCTGATGCCTTTGTCCACAAGCTGCAAACTGACACGCTCTTCGCCGCCAATCCGCGCGCGCGGCTCGCCTTTTTCTATCAGCGCTCGCCCTATTATGATCAGGACAAGAACCGGTATCCTGTCTGGCGCCTGGCTGAGCAGCCTCCTGTAGCGCTGGAAGAGTTCCAGTAGAGGAGAGCGGCCCCAATGAAAAAATGGAATGGACGATCTCTTTGGCCTGCGATTTTGCTGATGCTGGCGGCGGCCGGCATGGCCTGCAGGGAGGATGCAAATCCTGCCGCACCATCGGGTTATGATCTGGACAAAAATCCTGTCCCCCGCTTCGTCCGGGTCAATTACATCGATGCGGGGCGGATGGCGCGGATCTCACGGTTCCGCTCCGCCGCCGGCGGGGATTACTCGGATGATTTTGAACACTGCCGCAGCATGCTGCACTATTTCGAGCCCCGCTCCGACCTCGAATGGTCGAGCCTGCCCGTTTTTTCTCCCGTGAACGGAAAAATCGTCCGGATTGTCCAAAACCAGCCTGTCCTGGAAATGGTCATCCAGGCGCAGGAGTATCCCGATTTCGAGTTCCATCTCTTCAACCTCAGCCCGCTCGAGCCCCTGATGGCCGGCAGCGCTGTGCGGGCCGGCGAGAGCGTCGGCAGCTATGTGGAGCGTCAAACCCCCTCCGCGATTGCGGTCAGCGTCAACACCACCCGGGGCCGGCGGCTGATCTCCTGGTTCGATGTCCTGACCGATTCCCTCCTGCAAATATATGGCAAATGTGGTATCGGGAACGCAACCGAATTCATCATCAGCCGGGAGGAGCGCGATGCCGATCCGCTCACCTGCAGCAATGGGCTCTTCACCAGCGGGGGCGGTCTCGAAAACTGGGCGGTCATGAACTGCGACTGGGACCTGGATGGCTGGGGCATCCCCCGTTTCGTCGACGTCAACTATATCGATTTCGAACGGGTCTACAAAATCTCGCGCTTCCGGAGTGCGGTCGGCCACGATTATTCCGACGATGAAGAGGATTGCCGCAGTATGAAGCACTACTTCTGGCTGGATGGCTCCGCCGGCTGGGAGAGCGCGCGTATTTACGCCCCGGTCAACGGCACCGTGGTCTGGCGCTTCGAGGAGTTCCTCGGCACCCAGATCTGGATCCGCTCGGATGAGTATCCCGATTTCCAGTTCGGGATATTTCATCTTCTGCTAGCCGATTCAACCCTGGCGGAGGGCCGCAGGGTTCTGGCCGGTGAACTGCTTGGCACACATTTCAGCGGGCGCACCTATTCCGATATCGCGACCGCCTTCATTACGCCCTATCAACGCAGGCTGATCTCTTACTTTGACGTCATGACCGACGGGCTATTTCAGCGCTATCAGGCGCGCGGACTGGCCGAGCGCAGCGATGTCATCATCAGCCGGGCCGAGCGCGACGCCCACCCGCTCACCTGTGCTGGCGAGGCCATCATCAGCGGCATGGGGGTGTTGGAGGATTGGGTAACCTTGAGATAGA
>DAOOPF010000214.1:3325-4484 GCA_035388125.1 bacterium
ACAAAACCCGGCAAATATCTTCTTCTTCTCGGCCTGGCGCAGGCACTCCACAGCATGGAGGAGATCTATTTTCACCTTTATGATTTTGCTGAAAAAACAGATGTGGCGCTTCCCGCCATCATCTCGAGCATTGCGCAGCTGGAGATGAGGGCTGAAATCTTTGCGATCATGAATATCGTCATCATCGCGGCCATTCTGGCTGTGGTTCCCTTTTATGAGGAGAAGCGCCGCTGGGCTGTGTCAGCGGCGTGGATTGCAGCCTGCGCCGAGGTGCTGAACGGACTTTATCATCTGACGGCCGCGATGCTCTTTGCGCGCTGGTTCCCCGGCGCCCTTTCGGCCCCATTATTGCTGTTAATGGGAGCGCTCTTGCTCCACCAGCTCGCTGCAGAGAGGAAGCGCAATTAGCCGTTCCCGGCGCTGCGCTTCTCTCCGCGCCAGCTCTCTTACCGATTCAATCAGGAAAAAGTAAAGGAATAAAAGATGAAGCGTTCTCTTGCGATGGTTCTCACTCTGCTGGGGGTATGGACATGCAGCGTCTACGCACAGGCGCCGCGAACTATGAAGGCGGTGCCGCTCTTCCCCGGTGCCACTGTTGATGCCGTGATTCTGGCACAGGACAAGCAGCTCTTCGACGAGACCACCTCCGAAATGAGCGGGCTCGCCAACCGGGAGCTCAAGGTTCTGGTGACCACGGCGCCCCCCGATGAGGTGGTCCGCTGGTACGTCGCAAAGCTCAAGGCAGAAGCCAATAACGGCGAAGGATTTGATCCGGAAATCCTGGCGCAGGGCGGCACCTCGCCCGTGCAGTACGACCCGAGCTATTACCGGCCGGAGGATTTCGAGAACCAGTACGAGCGCGATCTGCTGATCCGCGACGGGGAGTGGGTGAAAAAATCCCTGATCAACCGGGCTCGCTCGGCCGACGGCAGGATCCTGTCCGACGCCGTTTTCATCTGGGAGTTCATCAACGCCAATGATGGCAGGTCGGAGTTCAGTCTGAGCGTGGAGGATATCAGCTTCGATTTCGAGCATAAACGCTACGCCCAAAAGAGCAAGATCACGATTCAGTTTCTCGAGTTCTCGGAAGAGGGCATGGACGAGGACGAATAGGTCGCCCGCTGCGCCTGCCCAGGGACACTCCCTCAGCCGAACAGCT
>DAOOPF010000215.1:0-4461 GCA_035388125.1 bacterium
CCGCTTCGGCGGTGAAACCGGCCGCGCCACAGGCCACGACTGTGAGACAAACCCCGTTCACGGCGACGCTGTCGCCGGCCGCCAGACCCGCCGGGATCACTTCGGCGGCAATGACCAGGCGTTTGCCTCCGCCCGCGGGCTCGATGGCTTCAATCCGGCCCAGCTCTTCGATCAGTCCCGTGAACATGCGGCACCTCAGCTTGAATAGCGGACCTTGCCCTGCACCAGAATATCGACGGGCAGGATGCGGACCTGCAATTTTTCGATCTCAATGGCGGAGTTGAGGGAGCGGATGCCCAGATCCCCGACCGCATCGATGCCGCTGCCGATGATCTTGGGGGCGATGAAAAGCGCCACCCGGTCGACCGCCCTGGTCTTGAGACAGGCGGTGGCAACCACGTTGCCTCCCTCGATCAGGACCGAGGTGCAGCCGATCTCGGCCAGCTTGCACCAGAGGGCGCCCTGGTCGACCCAGCCATGGTCATCCTCGGGCAGCACCAGCACGGCCGCGCCCTTTTCCTGAATGCGGCTGATCTTTTCCTTCGAAGCTCTCGGAGTAGTGATGATTGTGGTCCGGTGCGGCATTTCGTCGGCGATGATGCGCGCATCCAGGGGTACACGCAGGTTGCTGTCGAGCACCACCCGGCGGGGCGAGACCGCCTCGATCAGGCGCACGGTCAGCTGGGGGTCATCGGCCAGCACGGTATTGATCCCCACCAGCAGGGCGTCGTGCTGGGAGCGCAGCCGGTGGGCTTCGATGCGGCTCTCTTTCGATGAGATCCATTTGGAGTGGCCGGTGCTGGTGGCGATGCGGCCGTCCAGGGTCTGGGCGGCCTTGAGGGTTACCAGCGGGCGTTTGTGAAGCATAAAGTTGCAATAGCCGGCGTTGAGCTCGGCGGCTTCCTCCTCCAGGACGCCCGTGAGCACTTCCATACCCCGGGTGCGCAGCCAGTTAAAGCCCTTGCCATCGACCAGGGGGTTGGGGTCCTGCATGGCGGCGACGACCCGGACGATGCCGGCCTGGAAGATACGTTCGACACAGGGGCCGGTGCGCCCCTGATGGCAGCAGGGTTCGAGGGTCACATAGAGGGTGGCCTGCTCGGCTTCATCGCCGGCCTGCTCGATGGCGTTGACCTCGGCATGAGGCCCGCCCAGTTTCTGATGCCAGCCTTCGCCGATGACGCGGCCATCCTTGACCAGCAGAGCGCCGACCATCGGATTGGGACTGACCAGGCCGCGTCCCTTTGCCGCCAGTTCAAGGGCGCGGGCCATATAGTGCTGATCAAAAGCGGTCGAGCCATCCTTCGCCACAGTATACTCTCGTTTATTGGCCACCATGCAGTGTATCTCCGCCCGGCAGCGGCTCCGCCGGCCGCCGGAGAAAGACCCGGCCTCCGGGCATGAGCAGAACAGCCGCACGGGGAGACCTTAAAAGCAGAAAAATTTACGGATAACTTGCCCCTAAAGCAAGCGATATTCCTCCCAAGGACTCAACAGCCGCCGCATGTGGATTATTCCCCGCAACTTCAATGGCTACTATAGCTTGACGTGCAGCACAAATTAGGTACAAAATATTGATGTTTTCACTTGACAATGGCCCGGCATTTTTCTAAATTGACGTTGCAGCAAGCAGCAACTTCGCTTCGCAACGAAGTCCATGCCCCCCTGACTCAAGCAACCGAACTGTGGGATCGGGGGCCTCTGCCAATTCTATAATCAACCCCAAACATTACCGGATTATGTAGAGCGCTCTCTCAGGCGTGTGGGGAATCTTTGTCTTTGTTCAAGAGGAGATGGTATGAAGGAGTACGGAAAGTCCGAGAAGACGGCGCTCATCGATGTGGAACCAACCCTCTTTCCCGAGAGCCCGGGAGAACGCGAAAAGTTAAGCATACCACGTTTCTTCACCGTGGCCGGTGTGCACCCTTACGACGCGCTGGTCTGGGAATCCAGAAGCGCATCCATCACCAACGACAAGGGTGAGATCATTTTCGAGCGTGAAAATATTGAAGCCCCTGATTTCTGGAGCCAGACCGCGCTCAATATCGTCGCCTCCAAGTATTTTCATACCCACAAGAATTCCGCCCAGCCCGAAACCAGCATCAAAGCCCTGATCGACCGGGTGGCCAAAACCATCACCCGCTGGGGCGAGGAGGCGGGATACTTCGCCTCCACCCAGGATGCACGGGTCTTTGAATGGGAACTCACCCACCTGCTGGTCAACCAGAAGGCCTCCTTCAACAGCCCGGTCTGGTTCAATATGGGCGTGGAAGATCATCCGCAGTGCTCCGCCTGTTTTATCAATTCGGTCGAAGACAAGATGGAGTCGATCCTCGATCTGGCCAAGACCGAGGGCATGCTCTTCAAATGGGGCTCGGGCACGGGCACCAATCTCTCTCCCCTGCGCTCCTCCAAGGAGAAACTCTCCACCGGTGGCAGTGCCTCCGGACCGGTCTCCTTCATGCGCGGCTACGATGCCTTCGCCGGCGTCATCAAGTCGGGCGGTAAAACCCGCCGCGCCGCCAAGATGGTCATCCTCAACGCCGACCATCCCGACGTGGTCGAATTCATCAACTGCAAGTCCAATGAGGAGAAAAAGGCCTGGGCCCTGATCGAGATGGGCTACGACGGCAGCTTCGGCGGCGAGGCCTACAGTTCGGTCTTTTTCCAGAACTCGAACAACAGCGTCCGGGTGACCGAAGAGTTCATGCAGGCGGTCAAGATGGACGGCCCCTGGCAGACCCGCGCCGTGACCGACGGCGAGGTCGTGGAGATCCATCGCGCGATCGATCTCTTTAAAATGATGACCGACGCCGCCCACATCTGCGGGGATCCGGGCATCCAGTTCCATACCACGATCAATGACTGGCACACCTGCCCCAATTCAGCGCCGATCAACGCCTCGAATCCCTGCAGCGAATACATGTTCATCGACAACTCATCGTGCAATCTCGCCTCCCTCAACCTGCTCAAATTCGTCAAGGAGAGCGGCGAGTTTGACGTCGAAGCCTTCCGCCGCGCCGTCAGCACCCTCATCATCGCCCAGGAGATCATCGTCGGCGGCGCCAGCTATCCGAACGAAGAGATCACGCGCAACAGCCATCTCTTCCGGCCGCTCGGCCTCGGCTACGCCAATCTCGGCGCCCTGCTGATGTACTATGGCATGCCCTACGACAGCGAAGAGGGACGCGCCCTGGCCGCCACCCTGACCGCCCTGATGACCGGCCAGGCCTATCTGAGCTCGGCCATCCTCTCCAGCGCCATGGGCCCGTTCGCCGAATTCGACAAAAACCGCGAACCGATGCTGCGGGTTATCCGCAAACACTGCGCCGCACTCGACGAGATCAACACCAACCTCGTCCCCGCCACGCTGACCGACGCCGCCAATGAAGTCTGGAACGACGCCCACGAGATGGGCGAACGCTGGGGCTTCCGCAATGCCCAGGTGACTGTGCTGGCACCGACCGGCACCATCGGCTTTATGATGGACTGCGACACCACCGGCATCGAACCGGACATCGCCCTGATCAAATACAAACGGCTCGTCGGCGGCGGAAAACTCAAGCTGGTCAACCAGACCATCACCCCGGCCCTGCACCGGCTGGGCTACCCCGAACCCCAGGTCAAGGAGATCATCGCCTACCTGGAGCGCGAGGACACCATCGAGGGCGCCCCCTATCTGCTCACAGAGCATCTGCCGGTCTTCGACTGCGCCTTTATGCCCCTCAACGGCAACCGCTTCATCCATCATATGGGCCATGTCCGGATGATGGCCGCCGTGCAGCCTTTCCTCTCGGGCGCGATCTCCAAAACCGTCAACATGCCCAACAACTGCAGCGTCAGCGATATTGCCGACGTCTATATGGAGGCCTGGAAGCTGGGGCTCAAATCGATCGCCATCTATCGTGACGGCTCCAAGCGCTCCCAGCCCGTAGTCACCAAGGCCGGCGAGGGCCAGAGCGGCACGGAGAACAACTCCTTCACTGGTCAGCGGCGCAGACTTCCCGACGAACGCCGTTCCTGCACGCACAAGTTCTCCATCGCCGGACATGAGGGCTACATCACTGTCGGCGAGTACAACGATGGCAAGCCGGGCGAGATTTTTGTCACCATGGCCAAGACCGGCTCCACGATCTCCGGCCTGGTCGACGCCTTTGCCACCTCGATCTCGATCAGCCTGCAGTACGGCGTCCCCCTCGAGGTGCTGGTGCGCAAATTCAGCTACACCCATTTCGAGCCCTACGGCTGGACCCCGAATCCCTCCATCCATTTTGCCAAGTCGATCGCCGACTATATCTTCCGCTGGCTGGAGCAGAAATACCTGGCCAGCAAGGTCTCCGACAACGAAAAGCCGGACGTTCTCAACGGCTTCAAGCAGGCCAATCTCACCCCGCAGCCGGGCGATCCGGAAAAGAGCTTTCACGATCAGAGCGACGCCCCGCCCTGCTACAACTGCGGCGC
>DAOOPF010000216.1:0-4372 GCA_035388125.1 bacterium
CCACCGGCGACTTGAGTTCATGGCTGACGAGGCTGACGAAATCGCTCTTGAGCTGATCGAGTTTTTTGTCTTCGGTTATATCGACCAGGACCGTCACGCTGCCCCAGACCTCGCCTTTGTCGTCGTGCAGGGGGGCAGTATTCGACTGGAGAAAGCGCTCTCCGGCGACAGCGAACTCGGTGCTGGTGACGGTGGCCGTCCGGGCAACAGTCTCCAGCTCTCCGGCGATAAGTTTTTCCAGTTCCGGATTGCCGAGCAGCCCCTCGACCGTGGAGCCGACGACATTCTCCGGCGGCAGATTGAGCAGCTTCTGGGCCGCCGGATTCATCAGCACGATCTGTCCGGCGCGGTTGGTGGCGATCAAACCCTCACTCATGCAGTTGATCAGCGTCATCGTGCGCGATTTTTCATTCGACAATTCGAGCAGATTGCGATCGCGCTCCCGGCGCAGGTTCTCCGCTTCGAGGAGCAGCCAGCGCTTCTCCAGGCCGCGGCGGATCTTGGTGCGCAGCTCTTCCGGAGAGAAGGGCTTGGGCAGATAATCATAGGCCCCTCTGCGCATCGCATCCACTGCCGTTTCGATAGTGGCAAAACCGGTGATGATGATGGTGATGATCTGCTCGTCATAAGCCTGGACCTTTTCAAGCACCTCCAGTCCGCCCATCTCCGGCATCATCAGATCGACCAGGATCATATCATATCTGTTTTTCTGTACCATCTCCCAGCCGATGCGTCCATTCTCCGCCAGGTCGACGCTGAAACCGGGACTTTGCAGGATGCGCTGGCAGCCGATGCGGATGATCTCCTCGTCGTCCACCACCAGGATCCTCGCCTCACGGCTTTGCATCATGCGGAGTGCCTTTCCCGGTCAGTTTTTCGATCCTCGCTACCAGCTCGGCGGGTTTGAGCGGCTTGGCGGCGAAATCATCCACTTTCATCCACTCCCGATCTTCACTGAATTGAAAGCTGAAGCCGGTCTTTTCCTGGGCCGAAGTCAGCATGAGGATGGGAAGATCCCGCAGCCGTTCATCACTGCGTACGGCGTACGTGAGAGTAAAGCCCGAGTCGCGCTCCTCCATCATCAGATCGATGATCAAAAGATCGTAGGACTCCTCCTCGAGCCGCTGCAGGGCGATGGCGACGGTATCGGCTTCATCGACTATGTAATCGGCCGCCTCAAGGATCATGCGGTTGATGTCGACAAAGTCGGGGTCGTCATCGACCAGGAGTATGCGTTTTTTCTTTTCCATGTAGAGGGTCCAGGTTAGTTTTATTTTTTCAGGCCGATGCCCTTGTCGTCGGCCGGTCTGGGCAGTGCCGGGCGGGCCGCAGCGATCAGGGCTTTGACCTTCGCCAGCAGCACCTCGGGCTTGATCGGTTTTTCGACAAATTCGTCGACGGGCAGATATTCGCCATCCTCGGTGGAGAAACGGAAATCACTGTGCTGGTGGATCGCCGTGATCATAAGGATGGGAATATGCCGGGTCGCCTCATCGCGCCTGACCTTGTAGGCGAAATGAAAGCCCTCCGTACCGGTTGGCATCATGACATCGAGGCAGATGAGGTCCGGCTTCCAGCTCAGGATCTTCTCCCAGGCGCTCTCCGGGTCCTTCGCCTCCTCGACGCAGTAGCCGTCGCTTTCGAGTATGGTGCGGTTGATGATATTGAAATCGGGATCATCATCGACCAGCAATATTTTTCCCTGTTCGGCCATGCTGCTTCTCCTCATACGCTAATCCTTTTCGATTCCTGCCAGCTCGATATCGGTCATGACCATCTTCTCCGCCTCCGGCAGAACGATCGTGAATTCACTGCCTTCACCCGGTGTGCTTTTGACCAGAATCTCGCCATGATGGCGCTGGATAATCCCGTAGGCGATGGAGAGTCCGAGCCCGGTGCCGACCCCGCGCGGTTTGGTCGTGAAAAAGGGTTCAAAGATCCTGGCCAGAAGCTCCGGGCTCATCCCCTTGCCTGTATCACGGATGGTCAGCATGACCTGCTGTTTGGCCGGGTCCGACGTGGTCGTGATGGTCAGCGTCCCCTTTTCGTGCATCGCCTCGACGGCGTTGAGGATGATATTGAGCAGAACCTGCTGGATCTGGCCGATATCGACAAAGACCTTGGGCAGGCCCGGGAGGTAATTCTGCTCCACCTTGATATTGTGAAAGAGGGCCTGCTGAGTCACCAGGGCAAGAGTGCCGGCCAGGATCTGGTTGAGATCGGCAATAGCCGCCTCGATGCGCGTCTGACGCGAAAAATCGAGCAGGCCGCGTACGATCTTTTTGCAGCGCTCGGTCTCCGCCCTGATCAGTTCGAGATCCTCTCTATCCTGCGCGCCGTTGGCGGCTTTCTCCAGCAGCAGGCTGGTGTAGATGAGAATGCCGCCGAGCGGATTGTTGAGCTCGTGCGCCACACCGGCGGCGAGTTCGCCGACGGAGGCCATCTTTTCCGACTGCAGCAGCTGCGCCTGGGTTCGCCGCAGGGTTTCGATCGACCTTTTCAGCTCCACGTTGGAGGCGGTCAGCTCACCCTCGGTCTTTTGCAGCTGGTCGATCAGGTAGGGCAGACACATCTCCGCCTCAGCAATGCCCTGATAGACTGCAATGGCCTTCTCGCGGCAGGTCGGATAGCCGCAGGCGCCGCAGTTCAGTTCGTCCTCCGGCGTGTACTTGCCGGTGATGGCGAGGATCTCCGCCAGTTTTTCATCCGAGGGCAGGGGCAGCGAGATCTCCTCGCGGGTGAATTCACGGCTGAGATCGACGGGCTTGATCTTCTCCATCCAGCGGCTGCGTTCCTGAAAAGAAGTGTTCTCATCGCTGTGGTGGAGAAAATGGATCACCTTGTCCTTGCGGACAAAGCCCGAAAGCTCGTTGTCCATCTGCGGACCATTGATGCAGCCTTCGCAGAAGAGGAGGTCGAGGAAACGGGCCTCGATGTTGCCCTCGCTCACCTTGTGCAGGGCGTCGAGGATCCGATCCCGCCCCTCGGTGACGATCACCTTGTTCTGCAGGGTTCCGCCCGGGATGCGGGCCGTATCGAGCAGTCCGCCCGAAACGGCAAAAGCCCGGCCGATGCCCGCTTCAGGCCCATCGGGGGCCCGGTCCGGCAGCCGCACGAGTTCGATCTTTTCGCTGCGGAAGAGGGCCGTCAGCTCTTCGAAGGTGAGCACCTCGTCGATGAGGCCGCCGGTCTTGGGATCATCCATCTCCCTCTTTTTGGCGATGCAGGGTCCGATGAAGACCATACGGGCTTTCGGGTGCCACTGCGATCTGATCAGCCGCGCCAGAGCGATCATCGGCGAGACCACCGGCGCCAGGATCAGCAGAAGCTCGGGGTAATATTTTTCGATGAAATTGACGATCGCAGGGCAGGGCGAGGTGACGATGATCGGCATGATGTCGGCCTCTTTGAGCCGGGCATATTCAGCCCCGACCAGATCCGCACCCAGGGCCACCTCGTAGACCCTGGCAAAGCCGAGCCTGTGCAGCCCCTCCACCACCTGCAGCGGGCGCACGCCGGTGAAAGCCGCGGGAAATGAGGGCGCCAGCAGGGCGATGGTCTCCTCCTCGCCGGAGAGCAGCTCGCGGGTATGCACGATTCCATCACGGATGTGCTTCGCGTGCTGAGGGCATACGCGCACACAGTAACCGCAGGTGATGCAGCGCTCTGCCATCACCTTGGCCTGTCCGTTCTCGACGCGGATGGCCTTCGCAGGGCAGCGGCGGACGCAGAGATAGCAGCGCTTGCAGCGGTTCTCTATGGTGGTTACAATGGGATCCATCGGTCGCCCATGCTTGCGTTGGCTGAAACCTGACCCGCCCCGCTCGGAACGCTTCGGGAGGGGGCCCGGGATCCTGCTGACCGCAATTCTCTCCGGGTAAAATAGCGAAAAAGAACAAGTAAAGCAAATTTATTTGCGCAGCTCCAGCATGGGAGGATTGAGATCCAGAGTGTCCGGCAGATCGCTGATCGACTTTTTGGCCACCTTTTTGGGCGCCAGTCCCAGGGCGACGGCCACACCGTAGAGGATCGCCTCCGGCCGCGGCGGGCAGCCCGAAACGTAGAAATTCACCGGGATGACCTTGTCCACCCCGCCGTACATGTTATAGCTGTCATAGAATACATCCCCGCCGCAGGCGCAGGAGCCGATCGCAAAAACCAGCTTGGGATCGGGAGTGGCCTCGTAGAGGCGCTGCAAAGCGGGCGCGATCTGACGCGAGACCCCGCCGGTCACCAGCAGGACATCGGCATGGCGCGGCGAGCCCACCAGCTTGATGCCGAAGCGTTCGGCGTCGTAATAGGGCGTGAGCACGTTAATGATCTCGATGTCGCAGCCGTTGCAGGCCGCGCAGTTGGTGTGGTAGACCCACAG